>CADBRA010000073.1 GCA_902796965.1 uncultured Eubacteriales bacterium
AAACGGGAAACACAGATGTCTCCGACTCATTTCCTGAAATAGATTTCATATCGCTCACAGCAGAGGCACCTGACGTAAAAGCATGGCTGAAGATACCAGGCACCGAAATAAATTATCCTGTCGTCCATACAGACAATGACAGTTACTACCTCACTCACCTGTATAATAAAAGAGCCGGCAAAGCCGGAAGCCTGTTCATCGAGGCTCAGAATAATCCTGATTTTAACGACAGCAATACGATCATATACGGCCATGCCATGAATAACGGTTCCATGTTTGCGTACCTGCTTCGCTTCAGAAATCAGGACTATATTGACGATCATCCGTACGGATACATCGTCACACCTGATGTGAAGTACAGAGTTCATTTTTTTGCAGCGTTCACTGCTTCTCCTGACGAACTCGGAAGCAGCACATCGCCGTGGCGCATAGATTTCTCCGGCCCAGACGACTATGCCTCATGGCTTAGTAAAATGGCGTCGCGTTCAGACGTTTCTTCAGATGTCAGTGTCACCTCTGAGGACAGAACTGTTACACTTTCCACGTGCTCTCAGCATGGAAAGAAGCGGTATGTCGTGATCGGCAGGCTCGAATAACGCATGAACATAGTCATGAAACAGAAGCATGATAATTACAGCTGATGTCAGTCAGCTGTAATACACTATAAAAAACTGCGTAAAAAAGACCGGATCTCGCGATCCGGCCTTTTTCATTTCCGGCAACACACAGTGCAGCATTATCATGCATTTATTTTGCTGCAAGTTCCTCCGCCATCGACACAAGTATATCACAGCTGCTGCCGCTGTGATCCATGCTCAGGATATAATCATATCCGTTCTTCTGCCAGCTCACGCTGTCCTGAACATCTGTCGTTACGCCATCAGAACCGTCGTCATAGCTTACAAAGAAATGAGGATCTTCAGCCTTCCTCGCCTGCTGTTCAGCAGTCAGCTCATAACCATCCGGGACGAACAGATACGTATCGGAATTATAGCTTATCACGGTTCCGTCTGAAGCAGTTACCTGACTCGTCGGCGATGCTGCGCCGCTTTTTTCCTGATCTCCATTCAGCGAGGCCATAGAAACATGGAGATTTACACTTCCGTTTTTGCCTGAATAATCAGCTGAAACGCCTTTTGCCTGTTTCATCGTATTTCCTTCATCAGTAACTGCCTTTTCACTGGTGAGAACTGCCCCTTCGAACGAATATCCGTTAGAAAAGCTCTCCGGAAGTTCAGCATCAATGTAATTTTCATCCATTCCATTTTCAAGCGATTCATATGTTGTGTAATCATATCCTGAATGACTACTCATCACAATGCTTGTTATATGTCCGCCAGCCAGTGCCGTTCCTGTACAGAGCAGCGTAACAACAGCCGCTGCAGCTGCGATTCTCTTAATACTGAAACGTCTTTTATGATTTATGCGCTTAACATTGACTTTTCCGCCATTTTTCTGCAGCATATCGATTCTGCTGCTGATTTCCGTCATGCATGAAGGCGATGGTTCGATACCCGCCGCAGCTGTCCTCATCATATTTCTGATAACATCATCTGTATTATTCATATCGTACCCTCTCTTCTCATATTCTGAAATTTAAAGTTTTTCTTCAGCTCGTCCTGCAGCGCCAGCTTGTTTCTGACGCTGTGCAGTCTTGATTTTACCGTCCCTGCTCTGCATCCTGTGATCTCCGCAATCTCATTTACAGACAAATCATCACAGTAATACAGGACAGCTGTTTCTCTCAGTTTCGGAGAAAGACTTCGCATGATCATTTCAAAAGCAAGCCTGTTTACTATATCTTCTTCCATGTTCTCCTTTACCGCGGAGACTCCGTCCGCCATCGTGACGATATTTTCATCAGGCCGCTCCTTGGCATGTTTCTTCCCGTGTTTCACAGTCAGACGGTGCATCGTTCTGTAAAGCCAGAATTTTACCGAAGAAGGATTTTTCAACGTGTCAGCATTAAGCCAGAACTGCACGAATGTCTCCTGCAGCACATCCTCTGCATCCTCTCTGCTGCCAAGATACATGTACGCCGACCGGAACATCATTGTACTGTATCTTTTATACAGCTCGTCGAAGGCATCCCTGCTGCCTTCTCTTATTTTCAATACCAGCTCACTGTCATCCATACTTTATGATTCATCCTTTCCATTTTTATCGTTCCCGATGCGCATCTGTATATAAGAGCCGCTCAGGAGCGCGTATGGTTCGAAAAATCAGTAAAAGTTTATTTTTCCTTCCTGATAAGCCTCAACAGCAACAGCGAATCTTGAGACATTAATTCAGCCTCCGATATCAGTACATATATGTAAGAAAGAGTCGGTTTAAAATAAAAAAACGCATTGATAAAGTAAAATCCGGGAAATGACTTAATATCCGATAATCAAATTACAGTCCGCTGTCATGCGTCCAATCAGTTCTCCCGACGGCTCCGCCGACTTAGGCGGCTGCCTGACCGGCCGCCACCAGCCGGCTTGTCGGAAAAAATCAACCGCATTGCTTTTTTACGCACTCATTGCAATTATAAAGAATCCGCACGCTCCCGTTTTATGACTCCCATACCCTGTTACGGATGCAGCAGGCCTATACGGCATTTATATGGTCCTTTCTTGCTGCATTTTTCTGAACATAAAAAAACAGCTGAGAAAACATAACGTCTTCTCAGCTGTTTATCAGTGGTGAAGGTG
>CADBRA010000074.1 GCA_902796965.1 uncultured Eubacteriales bacterium
AACTGTTTCAACTGCGGGAAAATTTATATAGAAAAGCGGCTTTCATCCCACAGGCAAGCCTGTGGGTTTTACGCCGCAATTTATAACACAAAAATCTCTTTCTATTGAATGGGAAGAGATTTTTGTCAGTTGAATTTATGGTGTTTTTAATTAAAACAACTGCGCTCTTGTGAAAACGCCGAGGCTTTCTGCTGCTAACAGAAAAGAGGCGCCTATTCCGAGATAAAAGAGGAAGCTGTTGACTGCGCCTTTTGATGAACAAAGCTTGAATCTGAGTTTGCTGCTGAAAGGCCAGAAAAGCTGAATGCCGTGTTCATTGAGCAGGTCAAGAACTATATGCGAAACGACGCCTGCTGTCAGAGGAACCGCCGCAGGTTCAAACGCACGTGACATGAGAAACCAAACGGACAGCGCAAAAACGATCGAATGCGAAAATGTTCTGTGCTTTGTAAAGGCCGCAACGATGCAGAGCAAAAGCAGAATAGCGCCGTAAAATGCGCGGGGATCAGCTGATTTTGAAATCAGCCATGCACCGGCCTGTGCTATATCGCCTGCTGTTTTCCCATTCAGAAATGCAATAGCAATGACAGCAATTACGCCTGTCAGCAGAAGTATTGCTTTCTGATGAATAGCGGTTTTAGGAGAATCTATATCGCAGAGAAGCCCTCCGGCGATTCCGGCTGCTGCAGTAAAAACAACTCCCTCTATAGTATCTGGATAAACGACATACAGTGCTGCAGCAGCGCCAACCGCAGCATGTGTTTTCCCAAGCAAAGGCGTTGCACCTACTGATTTTCTCTATAGAAATCAGAAAATCTGCGTTCGAATTCTCTGAAGTTGTATTTTGCATCATCATTGCATCTGACTGCGAAATCAACTCTTCTGAAGAAATCAGCCGGTGTGCATCCGTTCAAATCAAGCTCATTAAAAGCTTTATAGAACAGGTCGGAAACGAGATGAGCATCGTTTCCGAATGCACCGCAGCCGAATGCGCCAAGTACAAGATATCTGTATCCGCACTGAGCAGCAACGCGGAGCATGCCGCATATGCGCCTGTAAAGCATAGTCTCATATTCCTCCTGAGACAGATCTCCAAGGCCTTCTGTGATCATAGGCGCTCCGCATGTCATGACACTGACAGTGAATGTTTCCGGCATGAGCTTTCCATCCTCGTCTTTAAACACTTCTACGTGAGGCGATATTATTAGAGCATCTGATCCGAGATTCATCTTGTTTGTGTCGAGATCGCTGTCGCCGTTTCCGCGGTTGTAATTGTAGTATTTTTCGGCTTTTTTGTTGTTAATCGAATCCATCAGCGAACTTCTGCGGCAGAGCTCCTCCTGCTGAGCTGTCGTCCCGAGTTTGACACCTCCGCCAGGATTGAACGGATTGGCCATGCTGAGCACGAGAACACCTTTTTCGTCGTCGAACATATTATATTTTTCCTGTTTCAGGAGCTGCTGTGCCTGTACAAAAGAATCGTGTTCAGTAACGATGAATCTGCATTTTTCTCCAGACGGTTCAAAATCGAATTCCCACTGACTAAGAGCTTTTATATCGTCAGGCAAAAAGACCTCTGCTTCCTCTCTCTCTTCTTTTTCAAGCTTCAGGACCACTTCTTTTCCCATAGGAGTAAAGTAATATCTGTTTTTCAGTATGTTAAGCGTGTCCTGAAACATCTCCGTTTCTTTAGTTCCTGTATCTTCAGCCATTTTAATTCCCCCTGTTCTTCAGCATCATATCTGCCGCTCATCGCCTTCATAACGTTCGGCTGACGGCCTGGGCAGCCGTCAGTCCGCGCAGAAAGCGATGTAATTATTAAATGTTCTATATATATGCGCTGTCCGCCGGCTAATGCTATGCATGTTTTATGCTGTCGTTCTGTAAGCTGTTACGGCTCTGGATACCGACTTTTTGCAATGTCTCTTTACTATATGAAAACATCATTGAGCTGATGTGTCAATTAAATAGCAGAAAAAAAGAACAGATGTTTGGCTGCAGTTTTGAAATTTGTTCTGAAAACACGATGCGTTGATTAGCGGCAGTAAAAAGATATTACGTTTCAGCTGGTGAAGCTGGCGGGAAGAGAATCTGAAATCCTACCATTTTTCTGCAATTATGCTCAGTTCTTTCTCTTTTTTCTGCAGAATCTTTTCGGAATCATTTCCGCAAATGTCGAGTCCCTCTGCGTAACAAGCTGTGAATGTGCCGTTTCCGAGGAAATTCAGTACACCCTTTATATATTCAGTGCCGTAGTCATTCCCTCCTATGAAGCCGCCGCTCGTTGTAATATAGATGGCTTTTTCGAAATGCGAGAGTCCTTCGCTGCCTGTTTCGGTATATTGGAATGTGATCCCGCCGGCGCACAGATGCTCAACATATACCTTTAGTATAGAAGGAAATGAAAGGTCCCAATACGGTGCTCCTATAAGTATCCTGTCTGCGCTGACAAACTGGTGCGCAAAGCGGAAAAACGGATCATCTGTTTTTCCTGCCTGCAGAAGTGCATCACGGCGTTCGATGTCGGCAGCAGTTAAGCTTCTGAGATCTTCATCGAACAATCTGATTTCAGTGAGTTCGTATTCCGGATGCTTGTCTGTATAGCATTTCAGAAAATAATCACTGAGCCTAAGTGTTCTCGAAATTCCGCGCGGCCGCGGACATGAATTTATAAACAGTATTTTCTTCATAAAATCAGTACCTTTCATTTTTGCATACGAAAACCCATTGTATTAAGGCAGCTGGCGGAGAATTATTTTTTTATAATATTTGTTTTTAATGATATAAAAAATCGGCGCTATGAAAAAGCGCCGGTATGAAGTTTTTATGGAATTATAACTGCATTTATTTCTTTATCTGACGTTTAATCACGTCAGAACATCGAGAAATAATCCTGGAACTCAGGGTATTATTACGCCTCTGAGATCGCACCTACAGGACATTCGCTGATAGCGTCTGAGACTTTTCCGTCGTCACCATCAGCATAAGCTTCTGATTTGCCGTCAGCGTTGAATCTGAATGCCTCAGGGCAAGCCTCCACGCATACGCCGCATCCGATGCAGCTGTCCTGATCTACTACTGCTTTCATTTATGACATCTCCCTTCCGCCGGTTCAGACCGGCCTGTAAGTTTTATTAATAACCAGCGCCGTCCTTGTTATTATAAAGCGCTGTGTTTATCGTGGAAAGTGATTGGTTTTAAAGAAAACATCTATATCTTATTGATGATATTTTATACCTTTTATTGAATAATACAACTGTTGTTTTCGGCAAATGCCATATATATCTTGTATACACTGCGCATTGATTCTGAAAAAATCCGGTCAAGCAGACATCAGGGTGCCTGTCTGGCCGGAATCAGCTTTTTTTATTCTTCTTCAGGACAGTCTGCGATCGGCAGGAATCTGCAGTCACCATCATATCAGAACATGTGCAGCAGAAAAGAAAAATAAAGTTATATATGTTTAGCGGCGCAGCAGACTGCATTTTATTTATATCTTGATGACAGTGCTGCGTACTCCGCTATTATCAGAGCATGTCAGCGTTGTCGAGAATTGCTCCGCCGGCCTGGCACGCATCACAGACGCAGTATTTTCCGCCTTTTGCCTTTGACTTTTTCGCCGCTTCTACAAATTCATCGCATCCGTCGCCGAGTATTTGCTTTCCTGCATCAGATTCTCCGAACGCGATAGAACTGTCTACGCTGTTTACATCTTCCTTGAGTTCTGCAATGAGCGCTTCGGCAGCTGCCTTCTGACCGTCTGTTCCATAGGCTTTGAGATATGCTTCCCCTGCGGCTTTTGCCTCGGGACAGCAGCTCGGCGCATTTATGAGTTCTTTAACTTTTTCTTTGATGTCCATGTCTGAAACCTCCTGTTATGTGAACTACTCCGACTTATAGAAATCGTAGCTTCCTGCTTAAAGTTCTCTTTTGACATTCTACCACGACTTTAGTCGTGGTAGAATGTCAAACAGTCAGATTCTCCTGCTCTATGGAATGCTCCTGCCATGAACGGGTTGCTTTCCGGTGCATTGCAAAATACCACCGGCTTCGTGGCATCTATACACTGTCTGCCGTAAGCTCTGCGCACTTAATTACGATTTTTCGCATTAATGCTGCCGCACCCATATTTTATGCCGGCCTTGGTGCTTCCTATGTTCACCAGGGAGCGTATTCTCTCAGTAACTGCCAGGACTCTTGGAATTGATTAGATAAGCTACCTGTTATTTTAAGGAAATATTTACATCATCCTGTAAGAATTTCATCTGTAAGCATATTTTGATTTTATCATATGCATAAAGTTAAGGTTTTTTTAATAATCAGTTTAATGCCATTTAAGACCTCTCTTCTATACTCGTAAATACATTAAAATATAATCTTATGTACAGAAGCATGAAAAGGAGCTGTCAACATGAATATTATCAGCAGAATTGAAGGTTGGGCAAAAGAACATCCTTCTAAAACAGCCTTTCACTTCAGAAACGAGGAAATAAGTTACGGTGAATTGTGGGAGCGTTCAGGCCGACTGGCCAATTATCTTCTGATTAATAAGAATATATGTGACGGTCAGCCTATTCCCGTTTACGGACACAAGAACATTTTTATGCCAGTATGTTTCCTGGCCTGTGCCCGTTCAGGACATCCTTACGTTCCAATCGACACCAACATGCCCGAACAGCGTATAAAAGACATAATGGAATCTGTGGGATCACCTGTGATCCTGGGAGCAGATGAACTTCCATTCACACTTGAAAATGTACTGACCATTGGAAGAGATTGTCTTGAAGAAATCACATCAGACAATGAGGAAAATTATCTCGGCCTTTCTCCGGAAGTTCCAGAGGAATACAACAATAAAAAGGACGATGTACATTATATTATTTTCACCTCAGGCAGCACTGGCAAACCTAAGGGAGTACAGATCACCACTGGCAATCTGGAAGCCTATCTGGAATGGTCTGTCACCCTTGTAGATGAACAACCGGGGGTATTCCTGAACCAGGCCCCTTTCTCATTTGATCTGTCAGTAATGGATCTTTATACAGGACTGGCTACCGGATCTACGATTGTATCGGCAGACAGAACCCTCACTGAAAACCTGGTAGAACTTATGGAATATTTGAAGGAGCAGCAGCCTACCTATTGGGTGTCCACTCCGTCATTTGCAGACCTGTGCCTTGGAGCACCTGATTTTTCCGGAAAAGAACTTTATTCGTTGAGAAAATTTCTCTTCTGCGGAGAACCATTTCAGACACACACAGCATCAATGCTGTTAAGCCGGTTCCCTTCTGCTGATGTTATAAACACTTACGGCCCTACCGAAACCACAGTCTGCGTAACAGCAGTTAAAATTACCTCCGAAATGATTGCGAACTCCGCAGATCTGCCTGTTGGTATTACAAAGCCAGGCACATTTATTTATGCAGCCGGCGAAGATGGACAACCTCTGGAAAATGGCAGTGAAGGCGAGCTCATTATCTGTGGTGACACAGTAAGTCCCGGATATTTTAAGGATCCGGAAAAAACTGCCGGCGCATTTTTCACTCTCAATGACGGAACGAGAGCATACAGAACAGGAGATAAGGGCTATGTTGATGGGAATGGCATGGTTTTCTGCGTTGGACGAATGGATGGACAGGTTAAATTTCATGGTTACAGAATCGAGCTTGGAGATATAGAGAGGAATCTTCAGGCCCTGGACGGAGTGAAAAATGCTGTTGTTTTTCTTGTAAAGAACCGGGGAGCCGGTGAGTCTCTTTCTGCTTGTATACTCCAGGATAGTGATACTGACACCTCCTACAGCCGCAGAAAATGGATCAGACAGACCCTGGGACAGCGGCTGCCGGCATACATGGTTCCTCGTAAAATCGTATTTTTCAATGAATTTCCAATGACTCTCAACGGGAAACTGAATAAAAGAAAGCTTGGAGAAATGATCTGATGCAGCTTTTTCAAGACAACAACTTTTTCATACTCCTGGCGGTCTTCTCTATTCCAGCCCTTATAATGGGATATCTTGAGAAGCCTATAAGATTATATGGATTTGCAGTCTCATTAGTGTTTCTGTGGCTGGTTATGGGAGGCACCACCAGGGCATTGATATATCTGGGCGTCTTCCTTGTGTGGGAAATCGCTGAAGCAAAAATATATCTTAGAGTCAGAGAAAAATATGGACGAAACAGGAAACTTTACTATTTATTCCTGATATTATCCCTTTTGCCTCTGATTTTAAACAAATATGCTCATGCAGCGGGAGGAGTGCTACACTGGTTTGGTTTCCTTGGCATTTCATACATGACTTTCAAATCCGCTCAGGTTATTATTCAGATCTTCGATGGACAGATCAAAGAAGTGGAATCTTTTCCCTACGTGTACATGATGATTTTCTTCCCGGTTATAACATCCGGACCAATCGACAGAAGTCTGCGGTTCCAGAATGATATGTACCGGGTGATTCCAAGACAGGAATATATGGACATGGCCGGACAGGGCTTGTTCAAAATCGTCCTTGGTGTGGTGTACAAGGCAGTGATTGCTGCCGGGTTCTATCAGCTGGAGATCAGACTTGGACACGGCCTTGATCTTAAGGGCGCGCTGATCTACATGTACACGTACGGGTTCTACTTGTTCTTCGATTTTGCCGGCTATAGCTTGATGGCAGTGGGAGCTTCCTACCTGTTCGGCATAAAAACACCTGATAACTTCAACAAACCTTTTATCAGTGTGGATATAAAGGATTTCTGGGATCGATGGCACATTACCCTTTCCCACTGGTTCCGGGATTTTGTATTTTCCCGTGTAACCATGAATCTGCTCAGGAGCCGTAAGATAAAAAGCCACCTGACCATTGCGGTCATAGCATTTTTTATAAACATGGGGCTGATGGGAATCTGGCACGGCTCAGAACCTTATTACATAGCTTACGGCCTGTATCACGGATTGCTTCTTTCCATCACCGAGATCTACCAGAAAAAGAGCAAGTTCTACAAGAAGAATAAAAAGAAAAAATGGTACCGATGCATTTCCGGTGTCATTACCTTCAATCTGGTGATGTTCGGATTCTTCATCTTCTCCGGACGGATCATGAAATTCATATAAACAGGCATTTAACTTATCCCCTCAAACTGAGGGGAAGGTGCAAATATTTTTTAAGGGGAAAACAATTACTTAATACCAAAGTTTATCGACACAAGAAGGAGTAAACAACATGAGCGACAAGACAAAAATCTACGAAACAGTTATGGATATTCTGGTAGATGTTACTGGAGATGAAGTTGTAAAGGAAGAGCCTGATATTAATTTGCCTGAGGAAGACCTCATTGATTCACTTGGATATATCGAGCTGCTGATGGACATTGAAGAGTCTCTGGGAATCGTGATCGCTCCTACAGAATACACAAGAGAAGAGATGGATACTCCTGCTAAAATTGCCGCAGTAGTTCAGAGCAAAGCGGAGTAATGCAAAATCAAAAACACACAGGAAATCTGCAACTACGTAAGGAATGAAACCCATGCGGGGAATCCGCCAGAAACAGAACACTCGTGTGGAATACAGCATACAGTGAGAATGCATAAAAACACAGCATACAGCGAGTACACAGATGAAAAGATTAAAAGCTTTTATAACTGCACTGGGTATCTTTCTGATATTGTCTGTTTCAATCCAGCAATTCGTGATCAGCACCGATTATCCAAGGAATGAAAATTTCAAGTACTGGTACAGTCCATATAAAGATAAAAGTGTACAGGCACTGAAATCTAATCTGGATAAAAATACCATGCTGATCTTTGGCTCTTCAGAGTTTGGACACGAGAAAAACAGCAAATACTATATCAGAAACATGTTCCACAAGAACGACCTTAATGCAATGATAATCGGCCAGCCCTATACCCAGGATCTTAATCACACAATAGCATTGGCGGCCCTGGCCCCTAAATTGAAAAATAAGAAAGTTATTCTCCTTCTCTCCCCTACCTGGTTTATGGGAAGGGATGTAAAACCAGGTAACTTCAGTATGAGATATTCAGATTCTGAATATGTAGCAATGCTGCAGAATTCTGATCTTTCAATGTCTCTGAAGGAAAAAATTTCTGAAAGGACCTTATATCTGCTACGTGCGGACAAGAAAGCTTCTGCAAGAGTCATGGCTTATAACAAAGTCTACCTGTACGGCTCAAACAAGCTGTCCGACAGGCTTTTAGCAAGGTACTACAAGAACCACACCGAAGTTCAGGAACGTGCTGCACTGTTTTTTGCAGAAAAATTCCAGAAGGATCCTTTGGATTTAGTAACGGACGGAATAAGTAAAAAAGGACTTGCCAATGACCAGGTCCGGAATGGACAGCCAACTATTCCTGCCGGACAGACACCAGACTGGTCCAATCTGAAAAAAAATGCAATAAACAGTTCCGCAGGTCATTCAAACAATCCTCTTAATATGAGGGACAAAAACTGGAACAGAACTTTCAAAGACAGATATGAAAACAAGAAATCCCGTGAGCTTCACAAGTTCACATCAACGGACGATTCAAAAGAATACGGAGATCTTGAACTTTTCCTCCAGGTATGCCAGCAGGAAAACATCAAACCTCTTCTGGTTATTCAGCCGGTAAACGGATACTGGTTCGACTACACAGGCATGGGTCCTGAAAAAAGAGATGCATACAGGAAATGCATTAAGGATACTGCCGAAAAATACGGAGTCCCAGTAAAAGATCTTTCAAAATACGATTATGAAAAGGGTTTTCTAAGCGATGCTGTACATCCATGGGCGAAAGGATGGGTGATTTTAGATGAAATTTTCTACAATTATTACAAAGCTGATTAACACATTCCATGACAAAGAATTCCTGAAATTCACAGGTCAATTCCTGCTTATGATGCTGGTGATCTACTTCTTTAATATGTTCTCTATGGGAATTCAGTCACCGACATTCTCTTACGCTGCATTCTAAAATAGGAACGCAAACTGCCACTTAAATGATCACATTTCACTTGGATATCGATGAAAATTTCACTGCTTCCAATTTATTGATTATGTTGTCATTATATTATCGATTTGTTTCTCCTTTGTTATATTGATACGGTTAAACGCCTCATTCGTGTGACAAAGGAGTTTTTCTGTTTGTGCTAATAATCCTTTCACAAATTCATTAGCCATCGGTTGCGCACTGGTTAAACGGCAATCTCACGATCAGTTTCTGACTGGAGTTCCTGATCGGAGTGAACTACCACCCACCTAAAGGTAGGTGGCTTCTGAGAGCCTTACGGCTACGTTTAAGAAGTTTGATATTTAAGTTTCCACCTTTTCAGGCAATCCTTCCTTTGACAGATGTTTGGCCTGCTGCTTTACAGTAAGATACATACAGCTTCCTCCTTTCTAAAGATTCGGAAATAGGATTTCCT
>CADBRA010000075.1 GCA_902796965.1 uncultured Eubacteriales bacterium
AAGGGAAATATAAGAAAATATACGAATATATAACGTGCCGCAAAGCTCCTGAGGATTTCGTACCGATGGATCTCGTGGATACCTTGCGCGAGCTCAATAAGGAACTTGGAATTCCTCAGTATCTCGAAGACGTCGGTGTGACGGAGGACAAGATACCTCAGATGTCGGAGGATGCCATGAAGAGCGGAAATGTCGCTGTAAATCCTAGATATACAAGGCTGCAGGACATCGAAATGCTCTATAGAAAGGCTCTCAGAAAATAATACATGAAGCTGATTCTGACAAGATTTAAGACAGAACGAGTACTCACGGAAAATCGTGGGAACAGTTCGGTATTGTCAGACTGTTCCCGCGCACGTGAGGCACGTGAGTAAAATATCAAACCGCATGTGCAGGGAAGCTGCGGGTTCGCACGACTTTCCCGCAGCTGAGGAAACTTGCAATTTCACCAATATGAGAACAGGAGAGAATGATGAGTCAGACTAATACAATCAGCAGAGATCTGAATCCTCAGGTCAACAGAAGGAGATACCGTATACTTATTCTCGCTGCTCTGCTTAACTTTCCGACGGGAGCGGCAGCACTGTGGTCTATATTTCAGCCCATGGCAAAGGAAATTTATTCGCTGCCGCAGGGATCTGCCAATATGCCGTTCTCAGTGTTCATGATAGCTTTTGTCTTCGGAAACATCTGCGGGGGATGTCGCTGAACAGATTTAAACCGAAAACAGTTATATTGCTGGCTAATATAATAATGATGATCGGAATATTCACTATGGGAATGGTTCCGGTCGGTCAGCCATGGCTGCTGTCGGTTACATTCGGGGCGCTCGGAGGATTCGGTGCAGGCGCGGGATACAATGCGGTGCTTGCTACGATATCGAAATGGTTCCCTGACCGCAAGGGATTTGCGACAGGACTTATTGTTTTCATGGTAGGAGCTCACGGTCTTATAATGGCTCCCATAGGAAATGCGCTTCTGAATAGTCTGGGATTCAGAAATGCGGCAATCGTCATAGCTGTCGGGTATGCGGTGATTTTCTTTATATGTCTGCCGTTTGTACATGTACCGCAGGACGGATTCATGTCAGACTACGTTCCTGCCGGCGCAAATGCTATGGCGTCAAGAAAAAATTACACCGTAAAGGAAATGGTGAGAACAAAGGAATTCTATCTTATTACCTGCGCTATGGCGTTTGGAACAGCGGCATACTTCATTCTGAATCCTATGGTAAAGTCTCTTGGCATGGAAAGGGATCTTTCCGAAGCCACTGCCACAGGAGCGATAATGATACTTTCCATAGCAAACTGTCTTGCAAGGCTTCTCGTCCCGACGCTGAGCGATAAATTCGGCAGAACGCCGATGCTGATCATAACATTTGCAGTATGTCTCGCGGCCGTCATAGGAATGATGAGTGCAACAGGAATGTTATATCTGATATGTACTTTCTTCGTAGCGTTCTCATACGGAGCTTCGTTCGGATTATTCCCGTCGGTTGTCATGGATAATTTCGGGCCTAAGAACTCAGGTGCAAATTACGGAGTGGTTATGATCGGTTACGGCATAGTCTGCCTCATATGCCCGTCTCTTGTGAATGCGGGTGTGAATGTGGCATTCACTGCTGCAGCTGCAGCTGTAATCATAGGAATTATACTGGTTCTGCTTCTGGCACGCTTAAACAAAAAGAACCGTCAGGATGAAGCCTGATATATTTTGATTTATCTCTGAAAAAAGACCGGATGAATAATGCGATGTAAATACCGAACCGCAATGTTATCGGCAACGGGATCCGCAAAACCGTTTATCGCATACTTCTATTTTCATTAATGGTACCTTTTTCCGACAGCAGGTCTTTTAAGCTGACAAGCTCTTTGGAAGAGCATAATATGAAGGCGGAAGCATGATGATTCTGATCTGCTGCTGGTCTTCCGCAGAATTCGGATATATTATTATCTGACAGCATAGGCATCTGCCCGGAGTTTTTCCAGCGGGTGTCTCTGCTGTTTTTTGTAAGCTGCTGCTAGCTGAGTTTCTGGCGAAATTCCTGCGTACATTGTGCGCGGAGCGCATGTGGGATTTTTGTAATATTGATAAATTCTCATAAAATTATGATATGCGCACGGAATTATTTTGTGTCAGAGACGGCAGCAAAATGTTTTGCGGTCATCAAGCATCTTTTATTAAATCCTTGAAAATGATATAATATCTTGTAATTCTGCAGAAAGGAAAAGAAACGTAAAAAAATCTGTTATGTTTTAGAAAAAATTGTGAATATTCTGGATTCAATCGATAGTATATTTTACTATCCAATTCTGATCATCGTGCTCGCCGCGGCCGGCATCTATTTTACGGTGCGTACGCGCTTCATTCAGGGGCGTCATTTAATCGACTGTTTCAGTATGGTCGCGGAAAAGCCGAGTGACAAGTCTCAGGTTTCATCTTTTCAGGCGCTTATGGTGTCGACTGCCTCGAGAGTAGGCACAGGAAATATCATAGGTGTATCGACGGCGATATGTCTCGGCGGTCCCGGAGCTGTATTCTGGATGTGGATACTCGCGATTATAGGATCGTCTACAGCTTTTGCGGAGAGTACGCTTGCCCAGATCTACAAGAAGAGAGATCATGAAAATGAGCGATTTTATGGCGGCCCGGCTTATTATATTGAGACGGCGCTTCACAGCAAGGCACTGGCAGTTGTATTTGCTGTATTTCTCATCCTGACATATGGATTCGGGTTTAATATGCTTTGTTCGTACAATATGCAGTCGACGCTCATGATTTACGACTTCTATGACGCTAAGACGACGCCGCTGATTATCGGAGGTATACTTGCAGTGATCGTTGGAATCTGCATTATGGGCGGTGGAAAGAGAATCGTTCATGTTACAGAAGTTATGGTTCCGTTCATGGGATTGATATATGTGGCTGCGACGGTCATTATAATCGGTGCCCATGTTTCGTTCATACCGGCGATGTTCAAGATGATTTTCTCTGATGCGTTTAATTTCCGTTCAATAGGAAGCGGAATAGCAGGATCGTGTCTTGTCTATGGCATAAAGCGCGGATTGTATTCAAATGAAGCAGGCGTTGGATCAGCGCCTAACGCCGCGGCATCAGCAGACGTCAGCCACCCTGCCAAGCAGGGGTTTGTGCAGATGCTTTCCGTATATATCGATACGCTGCTTCTTTGTACGGCTACAGCGTTTGCCTGTCTCATAACCGGGATAATTCCAAGTGAAAAACTTTCCGGAGCTCCTTATGTACAGGAAGCTATGTCGACCGTATTCAGAGGGTTCGGACCAGTATTCATCACGATATGCATGATTATGTTCGGTTTTACTACACTTATCGGAAATCTCTATTATGTTGACAATGCTCTCGCGTTTCTCAATCACAAGAAGATGCCAGGGAAGACGTTCATGCGTATATTCCATATAATATGTGCGGTGATAATTTTCCTCGGAGCGCTTGCGCCTATGAATGTATGCTGGGATCTCGCTGACATTACGATGGGAGGAATGGCTGTCATAAATATTCCATCGTGCCTGCTGCTGTCAGGAGTGGTTATGCGGGCGCTGCGTGATTTCGAGAAACAGAAGAAACTCGGTAAAAATCCTGTGTTCAAGGCGAGAAATGCAGGAATTGACGAAGAAGAAGCAGAGTGCTGGAAATGATGTGACGATCTGAAAAATGTTCCGCGGATTATAATAAAGAAAAGGAGCCGGATGTCGGCGGATGAATTCCGGCTCGTACAATAAAAAATCACGTACCGTATGGTACGTGATTTTTTATTGCAGTATCTTTACATGTCTTATTGAGCGGAATTAGTCAAATATTTACGAATTTTTCAGTTCTTCAGTGAGAAGACCATGCTTCTCGTAATCGCAGACCTTTGTAATGTGGTTATCTCCGTCGACAAGAACGACTTTGGGTCTGAACGAAGCGGCTTCTTCAGGTGTCATCTGGGCGTAGCACATGATGATCACGAGATCTCCTACGCTGACGCAGCGCGCCGCGGCGCCATTGAGGCAGATCATTCCGCTTCCGGGCTCACCTGCTATGACGTATGTTTCAAAGCGCGACCCGTTGTCGACATCGGCTATCTGCACCTTTTCATATTCGAGAATTCCGGCTGCTTTCATGAGCTCCTCGTCGATCGTGATGCTGCCGACGTAGTCCAGCGCAGCCTGTTTGACTGTAACTCTGTGGATTTTACCCTTAAGCATAGTAAGTTCCATGAATTTCCTCCTGTTCAGTTTCCGGGGTGTACATCTTGCCCTTTTTTCACATGCAATAATGTCAGTGTGTAGTATAGCACGGTATGTATACAATTTCCATGGTTATTAAAAAATATTTGTCTTTTTAAGTTTAGTGAACAGTCGGCAGCTTATTAACTAAATAGGGAGCAGCTGCCGCGCGGCCATGTGCTGCACAGTGGCTGCGCGCAGCAGAATGGCTTCTTATGAAGAATGATGTATTTTGCTCTTTCGAAACTGCGCCGGATGCCAAGAGCATTCTTATAGACGAAGCTGATCGTGGTGATGCTGATGTGCGGAAAAGAAAAATATGCAGCACATTGGCAGGAATACTGGTCCGCACGCACGGCAAATGCGGTCAGGCGGCGTTTGATGTTGATATTGAACATGCATTCAGTTATAATTAATCAGTTAAATATGAAAGAGAAGTGCGGAGGCGCTGCGCGAAAAGGCGGTATTATGGTAAAGATCACAGCAGGAGAAAATGATGCGGGACAGCGATTCGACAGGTTTCTGAGAAAATATCTGAAAAACGCTCCGCTGAGCGTAATTTACAGAATAATACGCAAGGATGCAAAGCTCAACGGAAAGAGAGTGCACAGGGAAACGGAGCTCGCCGCAGACGACGAGATAACTCTTTACATAAGTGACGATGACTTTGCAAAGTTCACTGAAAAAAAGAACACGTCAGGGCCTCCTGTCAGGCGCACATTCAGAATCATCTATGAGGATGATAATATAATTGTCGTGAATAAGCCTGCTGGGCTGCTTATTCACGGAAACGCATCAGAGAAAAGAAATACTCTCGTAAATCAGGTAACTGACTATCTTATCCAGAAGGGCGAATATTCGCCACGTGTTGAAAAGACCTTTTCGCCGGCTGCTGTGAACAGGCTTGACAGAAACACATCGGGACTGGTGATGTTCGGCAAGAACGCACAGTCGCTGCGCGCGCTCGCATCCATGATACGTCAGCGCTGTTGCGTCGAAAAGCATTATATTGCTATTGTCAGAGGCGAATACGCAGGCCCCGGCATACTGACCGGAACGATCACAAAGGATGAAAAAAACAACAGGGTGGCAGTTGGAGACGATGCAGGCAGCGGGCGCGCGATTGAGACGCATATTGATGTCGTTTCATCTGCAGACGAGGTGAGCCTGCTCGACATAGAGCTGGTTACAGGACGTACACATCAGATAAGAGCGCATCTCGCGTACGCCGGGTATCCTCTTGCCGGAGACGCCAAATACGGAGACGAGACTTTCAACCGCCGCATGAGACGTGATTTCGGAATAAACGGTCAGTTCCTCCATGCCTGGAGACTTACTGTAAAAAAAGCAGAAAGCCCGCTCGGCTACCTCGCAGGCAGGACATTCATATCAGAACTTCCGAAGCAGGGCAGACTGACAGCTGAAGCCCTTTTCGGCAATGACTGGGAGAAAATATATGCGGGAAATATATAACTGACAGGAATTATATGTTATATTGTCAATAAACTAAGGGGATCCAAAGGGGAATATAGTCATGGACGAAAATCTTGGGAAAAATCAGGTTATTCATGGTAACAGTGAGCCGTCAGAAAGCGCAGATTCTGATAAAAAGAATAAAAGCACGAGGCATGAAGTGTTTACATGGATAAGAGACATTGCGATTGCAGTGCTGATAGCGCTCGCGATTTCGTATTTTGTGACGCCGACAATAGTTCAGGAGCATTCTATGGAGGACACTCTTCATAACAACGACTATCTGATACTGCTCAAGACGGCGTATAAATTCGGCGGAGAGCCTCAGTACGGCGACATAGTCGTATTCAAGAGCAATATAATAAATGAAGAAAACGGCAGGGACAAGCTGCTGATAAAGCGGGTGATTGCAAAGGGCGGCGATACCATTTCAATAAGTAATGGTGTTGTGTACAGGAATGGCCAGGCGCTCGACGAGCCGTATACAAAGGATGGATATACGAATGGAGGTATGGACGAAACTGTCGTGCCTGATGGCAAGCTTTTCCTGTGCGGTGACAACAGGCTCGTCAGCCTCGACAGCCGGTCGCCTGAAGTCGGATTCGTTGATGAAAGCGCGCTTGTCGGAAAGGCTGAGTTCAGGCTGTTCCCGTTCAGCGATTTCGGCGGTATATATGGCAATCTGCCTGATTCAGAATCGTAATATGCGTCCGGAGGTGTGATTCATGTATTAAGCCGCCGGACAGAAAGAAGGAAATTTCATGGCAGTAAAGACAATAGCAAACAATAAAAAAGCCCGCCATGATTATTTCATAGAAGAAACTTATGAAGCGGGCATAGTGCTCACAGGAACCGAGATAAAATCGGTGAGAACAGGCAGAGTGAGCCTCAAGGAGAGTTACGCGAAAGTCGAAAACGGAGAAATAATAGTTTATAGTATGAACATAAGCCCATATGAGTTCGGAAACATACATAACGTAGACTCCATGAGACCGCGCAAGCTTCTCCTGAACAAAAGAGAGATCAGAAAGATAAATCAGAGTCTGACGCGTGACGGCCTTACGCTCATACCTCTTTCGGTATATATAAACGAAAAGGGGTTGGCAAAGATGAAGATCGGCGTCGCGAGAGGAAAGAAGCTGTATGATAAACGTGATTCGATCGCAAAGCGCGACGCAGGAAGGCGGATGGACAGAGCTGTTAAACAGAGCCGCAGAAGCTGACAAAGTTTTTCGGCTATAAGAAAGTCTGCTGCATCTGCGCTGAGCCTCGTATACTGCAGTGAAGCCTCTGCTCTCCTTTAAATGCACCGCATTAACCGGGAACATGAATCTCAGATTTACACAGTATACATTTTTTTGATTGTTTTATGCATGAAACCGGCGGGTAAAAAACATCTGACATCACAATACAATATATAATTTTTTCAGTTTTTTCGCAAAATGCCGTAAATATCAGAGCGGCGGCGGAAATCTGCCTGCGCTTTAAAAAGTATAGAATATGGAGGAAATCATTATGGAAATCAGAAATCTCACTAATGCTGACTTCGATGAAGTTATAAAGAATGAAAAACTCGTGCTTGTTGACTTCTGGGCAGCATGGTGCGGTCCATGCAAGAGCATGGCACCTGTACTCGATAAAATCGCTTCCGAGAGAGATGACATCTCGATATGCAAGGTAAATGTAGATGAAGAGAGTGATCTGGCAGCAAGATTCAAAGTAAGAAGCATTCCTTACTTTGCTTTGTTCAAGGACGGAGAACTCGTCGGACAGAATCTCGGAGCTCAGCCTGAGTCGAGTATGATCAAATTCATCGACGAACACAGCAAATAATAATATAGGCTGC
>CADBRA010000076.1 GCA_902796965.1 uncultured Eubacteriales bacterium
ATAACTAAAGCTGGCCGGAAAAATCCGGCCAGCATATCTAAATTCCTCACGAAAGACCTTAATTACAGAAAAAGTTTCATACTCCCGACTGAACAAGTCCGGCTTCTGTTTCTTTAATATATATTAAATTGCAAATATCATAAATTTCCGGCATTAAAGCGCGTATTCATATAACAGGAAATCAGAAAGCTGCCCGTCCTCATAAGGTTCTCTGAGCGAGTCAACATAGGCAAATCCAGCCTTCTGATAAAGCTGATGAGCCGGAAGGTTCGTGTTCAGCACGTCAAGTCTTATGACTTTTGCGCCCTTTTCACGAGCGATCTTTTTTGCTTCATCAACCATAAACGAAGCCACGCCCTGTCCCTGGAACGGAACTGCGACACCGAGCAGGTGAATAACGGCTATCTCGTCTTTACCCGCTTTGACAGTCCATTCTACATCGCTGTAATCGAAATTATATTCTCTATTTATTATCATCGCACCCATATACTCAAATTCTTCATCATCGACAGGCACGACGTACAGCTCGCCGTTTTTAATAGAATCGGTGATGAGGATATCTGACGGATAAACGGCCTTTTTCCAGGCAGGCTGATACTTCATATCCTTTGCATCTGTAATAAGTCTGAAATAAAAATCACGTACGTTTTCCATTTCATCTGTTCTTGCTGATCTGATCTCCATTTCTTTACTCCATCTTTATATTGCTGCAAAAATTCTGATAATATTATTATATCACTGACAATGGATTTTACGTAAAAAAGAACAGGCCGCCATAACCGGCAGCCTGTTTTCATAATAACAAACGATCTGCAGTAATATCGCAGCCTTAGAAATAAAAACTTAGATCTGTGAGCCTGCTCCTCTGTAACCCTCAGCATCAGGTGCCTGCGGAAGAATGCTCTCCACTTCCTGATGAGGTCTAGGAATTACATGAACGGAAATGAGCTCGCCGACTCTCTGAGCTGCTGCCGCACCAGCATCTACTGCTGCTTTTACTGCTCCTACGTCGCCTCTTACCATTACGGTAACGAGTCCGCCGCCGACATGTACTTTGCCGATCAGCGTAACGTTAGCTGCCTTTACCATAGCATCGGCAGCTTCCACAGAACCGATAAGACCTTTAGTCTCAATCATTCCTAAAGCATCCATTCTTGACATATTATATTATCTCCCATAAAAACTGACAGAGTGATAATTATTTCCGAATTCATTATACATATTTTTTAACAAATGTGAACAGCGTTCATCAAATAAAAATGATTTAAGTCAAACACTTTCCTGAACACCTGAAACGAACCGGAAAAATTACTTGATGTTAGGCTTGGACATAGAGCGAGGAATCTGACCCCAGCTGCTGAGAAGACCAAGTCCCTTTGCCCTGGCTGCCAGAACAGCGCTCTTTACTGCCGCTGCATCACCGGTAAAAGTGATATTGACTTCGTTAGTCATCTTTGTGACTTCAAGCGAATCCATGTACTGGATAAGCTTTATATCGCCCTGCTTGAGCGCCGTATCAGCCATAACCATTCCGACCGCCGCAGGCGCACCTACGGTCATTCCGAACGGTTTACCGTACTCGGCTCCGAATGCCTTTACAAGAGCTTCACCGGCATTTGCCGAGAAATGAACCTCCATGTGTCCTGCATCGCAGCCATATACGTCTCCGTATGTATTCTCGAGTTCCTCGAGCGAGATCTCAACGGCTCTTCTGCAGTCGGCGACATTTTCTCCTGCAAAGATAACTGTGCATCCGTGCCCGGCGCCTCCCATTGAATCACGACAGAGCTCAACTCTGCTGATAATGGTGTTGGTAGACTTGACGCCAACATCGCAGGCATTTACCTGTGTACATGCGCCTGTTCTGCCGCTCAGCATACCGATCGCATGGTACTGAGGACCGAGATCCAGTGCATTTCTGATGTTATCGTCCAGATTGGCGATTACAATACCTATGTTCTTGCCTGATTCGTAGGATCCCACATATTCAGGCATGTTGTAAGGATTTGTAACCTCCGGTTTAAAGCTCGCGCTTCCACCCAGCAGAACGTCAGTCGCAAAATCATCGGCAGTAGCGCTGCTGAGAATATGCGCTAATTCCTGTCTATTCATCTTGTCTCCTGTACGATTCGGATAAAAATATCCGCTGAGTAATAATTGATTCGATTATCGTGCTACTTGCTTTTGTTCTCAGACAGACCGCGGACGGAAAAACCCGCTGTATGCGTTCCGCAAATAACGCTGCAGCCATGGTAGTGGATCAGTTAAAATTCCTTAATCCGACAGAGCCGCAAATACACTGCCGAAATATCCGAATCTCCCATCAAACATCACTATTATAATACAGCAATCTGCGAATATTTTCCACGTTTGTTTTTCCGTAAACATTCAAAATCATTAGAATTCAGCGTTTTTTCTAAATTATTTCGGTAAGTTCCGAAAAGGAAAAAAATCAGCACTTGACTGATCTGGTTAATGATGATAAACTAATGTGGTAACTTAACAAGGAGAGATATCGAAGTGGTCATAACGAGCTGCACTCGAAATGCAGTGTACCATTCTGGTACCGTGGGTTCGAATCCCACTCTCTCCGCCAATTTCAAGACCTGCAGGATTTTGCAGGTCTTATTTTCTTTGATATTATCACCTTGCCGGCAACATGGTTTTCAATATCGTATACAATAATATCAGGCTGCAAGTCTGCGTTAAGTCTTTTATGTCTTCATCGTGAGATATTTTTTCGGAAAAATTTCCGTCAGATCAGGAAAAAAGTATACAAAAAATGCTTCAATGTCAAAGCTTTTTCGTTATTTTTTTGACAGTTTACCGCCATCCGTACCAGCTCAGACTCCAGCGATCCAACACGGATAACCTCCCTGTACTCCCACTGTTGTTTTGTCTTTTGAGAGCACACTCGAATATGTGGCACGCTGATTCCGGCATAAAAAATCCGGCCTCAGTCCCGCATCTGAAAAAACTGCTGCCGAACGCTCCGCGTACAGCAGCCGACAATGAATTCACCGCGGCTGACAGTTAACTCCATTTACGGCACCATATGATCACAACAGTGAAAAAAGAAAAATAATAAAAAGCCCGGTTTTTGAGAAATCGAACAAAAACACATTCTCAAACTCTGCCGGGCTTCTTCAAACCAGCTTATCATTGTTTATTACTGTTCCCATGGGCCGATTCAATGGGTTTCTCATTGCCAGGCGCAACATCATTTATGACAACATGCCGCTTGAAACAGGTCCCGCCACGTTGAAAAAGACTTCTGGCGCCGGCAGCACAGCCGCACGCTTTTTCCGCAGATCAAGCTGGTACTTTTGTATACAGCGCTATCTGTCCTTATCGTCTCCTGTATCTATGTGTCCGTCAAGCATATCTGCCAGCAGATCATCGAGATTTCCTGACAGATGACTCTTCGCATGTTCCTCGACTTCATCGTCAAGATCACTTCCGTCCCAGTCTGACATCATCTTCTGTATTTCGCTCTCCATGCCGTCGTAAAATCCCTGCATCTGGATAGAGTCAGTCATCATATTGAAGAAATCGCTGACGACAGGATCGCCGCTGCCGACATTGAAATCCGATGGATCGAAATTTTCAGCGGTGCCTTCGTCCGCTGTCTTTCCGCTCACTCTGTCAAGCATAGCAGATATGCTGTTCTCGAGTTTTTCGCGGTCATCCGCGCTTTCGACCATATCTGACAGATCTCTTACAGACTTGATCTTTACTCCTTCTTCCGGACCCGGATCGAAATCCGGATTGTAATAGTCACTGCCGAAAAAATCCTCCAGCAGACCAGTTCCGAAATAATATCTGGCTCTCTCGCTCAGATCACTGCTCTCAGCCGCTTCCTGCATTCTGTCTGTGAATTTCAGATAATCGCGCAGCCTCGGTGCGAGATTTTCTATCCAGAGTGCTGTGTTTTTGTTAATCATATTTGCCTCTCTGTTATAATATATTTCAGCGTATGCCGATAGAAATATTATAACTTCAATCGCGAATCGCTGCCATATTTCTGAAAAAACAGCAGATTTCAAAGACAACTGAAGGAAAGGAAAAATTATGTTTGTACCTGAAATACGAGAGTATCTTGAAAAGTATGACCAGGAGTTCGCTGTGGAGATGAAGAACGACGGAATTTATAAAATCTGGCTTGAACAGGTAGACAAATGGGCTCAGGACGAGCGCGCGCGCGTAAACGACAGAGCGGTAAAAAACTTCGTGGAGAGACGCGGTCTGGAAAATCTTAAAAACAATCCTGATGAATCGGAAAATGACTACAGGATAATCGAGATGGAATCAGATCAGATCGTGCGGAATGAACTCAAAGAAATGATAAAAGCACGGGCGTTTGTGCTCGAAAAGATAGAAGACGGCGAATAACAGACACCGCCCGTCTTAATTCACGGCCTTTTCTGATGTCGGCAGAGCCGTCGTATCAACTTTAGATCAAAATTGAAAAAGCAGCTCCGCTTCTGCTTTTCAGCAGTTTGCGGGACTGCTTTTCATTTATCGCTTTTTCAATCATGCATGATCAGCCTCCGGATGCCACATGCCTCCGTTTCCGAAATCGAATGTGCCTCCGGCCGTTTCAATAAAATGGCGCTTTGCTATTCCGAGATCGACACGATCAAGCACATATCTGTCTGGCACCTGCGCTGTGAGCACACCTCTGGAATATATGAACATCGAATTCTGACGGTTTACCGCGCTTGGAGCGAGCTCCACAGCTTTCATGCCTTCCATAATATCGGCGGGGATTTCTGTATCGCTTTCTATCATCTCTGACGCATCTTTGTGCCTTGTTCTTATCATCGCTCTCACCGTCTTTTCGGAAACCTTGCATTTTTCATCGACATGGCCTGTGAGTATGACACAGATAAGCATCTCTCCGTCAGCAATATTGAAATAATCTCTGTCCATCGTTCCAGCAACCCAGCATGTACCGAGCCCCATGTCGACCATGTCGAGCACTACAGCTTCTCCGTAGTAGCCGCAGCGTTCCTTGAGATCGGGAAGTTCCGCCGGACCTTTAACCAGAACGGCTGAACCGGCGTTCTTTATGAACCCCTTTGTATATTTTTTGCTGCAGAAAGCTCCAGAAGCATCATGCAGCAGCTCCATAGTAAGGCCTGATTCTATGTTTGCCTTTTTCAGCATATCGTTTATACACTCAGTCTCATACTGAGTGAGCGGTTCTGTAAAAGAACGCCTGGAAATTCTTTTTTTTACTGCACTTCTCATTCTCTTCAATACCATTCGAAATAATTCGAAAAAAACAAAACAATATATAACGCAGATAGGATCATGCGCATGTGTAGCGCTATGACTTTTTCCCGGCGATATGCGTCACGAACTGGCGCGCAGACCTGCCGGATCTTCCAGTCTGTCTCGCATCCCATTTCACCGCTTCTTTTAACAGTGTCTCTTCGTCCATATCGACGCCTTCCTTCTTAGCGACAGATCTGACTATTTCCTCATAGAGCTTTTTATCCGGCGCCGAGAACGTTATCGTAAGTCCGAATCTGTCAGCCAGAGACTGACGTTCCTCCATGCCGTCTCTCGCGTGAACTTCACCGCTGTCGCCTCTGTCACTCCACATCTCCTTAACGAGATTCCTCCTGTTCGACGTGACATAGACGAGAACGTTTGCAGGCTGAACTTCTATCCCTCCCTCCAGCACTGACTTGAATTTTTTGTACTGAAGCTCTGACGCCTCAAACGAAAGATCGTCGATGAATATTATACATTTGCATCCTCTGTCAGAGACTCTGTTCATAACTTCATTTATCTCGAGTATTCTGTCCTTTGGCAGGCTTATGAGCCTCAGTCCATCGTCAGCAAACTTGTTGAGCAGAGCTTTTACGCTCGACGATTTGCCTGTTCCCTTGTCGCCGTAGAGCAGAACATTGTTCGCTCTTCCGCCTCCGAGGAATGTCTCTGTGTTGCCTATAAGCTGCTCCTGCTGCGTCTTATAGCCGATGAGATCGTCAAATGTGATAGGATCAGGATATTCGATCCCTCTGAGGTATCCGTTCCATACAAAGGCATTGTATCGGCCGAGCTCTCCGCACATCTTTTTTCTGTAATATACGGCAAGCTTCCTGATGGCTTCTGACGGCTCGTATGCAAGTGCCTCGGCAACAACAGATGCCCGCCCGTCTTCCTTTACAGGAGCCTTGAGCATGCAGACACACGGCCTGTCGTCGTGCATGCGCGGCGATGCTGTGCTCCAGTCGAGATTCATAAGCTGTATGATCTCTGCTGCATCTCCCTCTGCAAGGCTCATCGTGAGCTCGTCAGGCTCTCCCTTTTCAGCGGCAAGGCTAAAAGAATTCTCGCTGTCCGCTACGAGACCTGCCACATAGTTCTGCCAGAACGTCAGGTCCGGATCTCCGAATCTGACTTCTCTCAGCAGACGTCTCTGCAGCTCGTAATAATCGACCTCAGCTTTCTTTCTGTCCGCGTGAGCGGTCGAATTTCCGTTTTCTATAATATTTACTGCTTTGACAACATTTTCGTCATTTCTTATATTGTCATAGAATAGCATTCTTTCAAGGTTCATTTTAATTCTTCCATTCTGTTCTGAAAAATCCTGCAGGCCATCAGTCTTTTTTGAAATCCGTAATATTCACAGGGCCCTTCATTGTAGTACGTTTTACATAGAGCATACCGTCTTTTCTCGAGTGAATAGTCCATCTGACGAGTGATATCTCGCCGAATGCAAGTTCGAGGCACGTCATGCCGCGCGGATGCATGACGCAGCCGCAGTTGAAATACGGAATTTCACCGGCCTGTGGAAGGCGCGGACGGTGCGTGTGTCCGCATATCATCATAACTCCGTTGTCTTCGATCCATTTCTTCAGAGATTTCTCGCGCCTGGCAGGCTTGTATCTGTTCTTTGTCGGATTTGCAGAATATTTGAAGCCTGCTCTATGTATAAAGCGCCAGATATACCTGTTTGTAAGCATACCCACCGGGGCGAGGTAATCGTTGAGAATCTCACCCTCATGTCCGTGGCAGACCAGAATTTCCTGTCCTGTCGGGTCATAAACGAGAATTATTCCTTCTCTTGGCTTGAGGCCAGGCAGAACTTCTACGGTCTCATCGAGGAATCCGTCATAATCATACTCCATGTACCTGCTTACATAATCATGATTGAGAATCTGATGATTGTGATTGCCGGCAAGCATAACCAGTCTTCCGTCTTTCTGGAATTTCCTGAGTTCTCCAAAGACGCCGGGATGAGCGCTCGCAATATATCTGTAATTTGCAACTTCCCACATTTCGTCGCCATCGCCGACCTCAACATATGTGAATCCGTCATCGTAATAATACTGGAGAGCATGGTAATAAACGAGCCTGTTCTGGGCAAACTCATCGCTCACGCTGTTGTCGCCTCTGTGGACATCTGAAATGAATACGTACTGCGAATGTTCATCTATGTGAATTGTCTCGGATTTATTATAAACATCGTCAAGTCTGTCCGAAGTAAACAAAACGTCATATTCCTTCTTTCTTGACACTCCCATGCCTAAATGCATTGGATTCTTGATACCTGCCGCTGCATAGTGACTGACCATTACATTTCTGTTAGGTCGCAGTGCAAGGTATGGATATGCCATTACCCATCGTATGGCAGGACATATACGCAGTATGTCTGATATCGCTATCGCCAACATACTCAGTCGAGTTACAAATGTTCATAGCGCCAAGTACATCTTTGCGGATATGAAATCCACATCTGCAGACATAAGCCTGCCGTTGGCATGATGTACATAACCAGAGACCGTACATGTCTGGCTCGGATATACACGATTAACATACTCAACTGTGATGCCCGCCCATATAGCCTTGTACTCTATGAACTGTGCAAGCCTATAAAAAGACCAATTATGCATGCTATGGTTGTTTTTGCGACTTGTTCCTGTCGTAAAACGAATATTTTCAAACACTCTAATTTTATTATTTTGATATTATTATATCATTCTGCACAAAAGGTTTGTTTAATTATATTATCCCCATTTATTCCTATTTATTTAAATTTCTACAAACAATCTGCATGAAAATCAGAATTTCAGCGATGTCAGGTCAGGCGCGGATATTCACTGACGCTGAAGGAGTGTGAAAAGCAGCTTCTCCACTCATATTGTTTATGGCACATAAATCCAGAATTGCGTTCTGCCATCAGCGATGAACGCAACACAATTACATTCGTCATAAGAGTACGCGCTGTGAGCAGGCCTGCCGCCCTGTAAACGCGGAAAAATCCCCGCAAGCAGACGACTGCATAAAAAGCATCCGCTTCGGGGATTTATAAATATTATCACAAAGTGCAGCGATGTACAAGAAAATTAAAATTCCGCTATGGTACCGCCAAGTTTCCGGCTTTCCGGCACCTGCGGCTCATTCACTGGAAATTTGTTATCAGCGTGATTATTCTCAGCACAAAGAGTGCAAATACGACCCACATTACAGGACCGACTGTCTTTGCCTTTCCCTCAAATACTCTGAGAACAACCCACGTGATTATTCCGAACATGATGCCGTTAGCGATCGAATACGTCAGAGGCATCATGAGCATTGCCATATATGCGCCTGCCACATCAGCCGTGTCTCCGTCGAATGAAATCTTTTTGGCACTGCTAACCATGAGCATTCCTACATAAAGGAGCGCCGGAGCAGTCGCAAATGACGGAATAGCAAGGAATATCGGCGAGAGGAACAATGCAAGTATGAACATCACTCCCGTCGTTGCTGCAGTGAGACCTGTCCTGCCGCCTGCTGCGACGCCCGAACTCGATTCGACGAAGCTTGTGATTGTTGATGTTCCAAGGCACGCGCCGACTGTAGTGCCGATCGCATCTGACATTAACACTCTGCCGACTCTCGGGAGTTTGCCGTCTTTATCGAGGAGATTTGCCTTGTCCGCAATTCCAACAACGGTGCCTACCGTATCGAACAGATCTACATAGAGAAATGCAAATACAATCGCGATGAACTGAATTATATGCTCACCTGCCCATGCAAAATCGAACTTGAACGCTGTTTTGCTCAGGCCGCCGAGCTGCAGACCCTGTGAGAAATCCGGGAATACACTGTATACGCCTGCATTGACGTCTACAACATACCAGCCGATTTTCTGAGCTATCATGCCCAGAACCCATGTAGCCACGATTCCGATGAGAACAGAACCTCTGACATTGTAATGCTCAAGAATGAGGATTATCAGGAATCCTATGATCGCGAGAGCGACTTCAGGAGAAGAGAAATCTCCTAATCCAATCGATGTAGAACCGTCCGATGTTGTGAATTTCACGATTCCGGCACTCTGGAGGCCTATGTATGCAACAAACAGTCCTATACCGGCTGAAATACCGTTTTTAAGATTTGCCGGAATACCGTTTACTATAGCTTCTCTTGCTTTGAATAACGAAAGAATAATAAATATGATGCCTTCGCAGAACACTGCTGTCAGACAGATCATAAACGCATTTGGTGCGCCGCCAAGCTCTCCGAGGCAGACAGTATACGCGAAATAAGCGTTGAGTCCGAGACCCGCAGAAAGAGCTATCGGGTAGTTCGCCAGAAAAGCCATTATGAATGTGGCGATCGCCGAAGCGAGAGCGGTAGCGACAAATACGCCGCTCCTGTCCATGACAGTTCCGAGTATGTTCGGATTGACCGCGAGAATATACGCCATCGTCAAAAATGTCGTAAGGCCTGCGAGGATTTCAGTCCGGACATTTGTTCCATGCTCATTGAGCTTGAAAATCCGTTCAAGCATAAACCCATCCTTTCCTATAACACGATGTTATAAATATAAAAATAGAAACAAAAAAACAACAATATTAATATATCACAATTGAAAGATGTTATCGAGTGCGAATCATTTTCAGAAAAAACACGCCTTTTAATGACGCGTGATCAGAAAAACAAAAGAGCCGCGCCGTAAAAGCGCAGCTCTTTCGCATTTATCCATAAATTGAGCAATTAACAGGCATCATAAAAACGATGCCGGCATAGCACGCCATCTCCGTTGACTATACGTAAAGCGGATTCTTATCTGTGAGTTCCTTTACGATGCCTCTGGCTTCCTCGATGGCCTTTTCGTCGTCAGGATGATCTATGACGAGAGCGATCGCATCGACAGTCCTTCTCACATCGTCTTCCTTGAATCCTCTTGTCGTCATCGCCGGTGTTCCGAGGCGCAGTCCGCTCGTTACAAACGGACTCTGAGGATCGTTAGGAACAGTATTTTTGTTTGTAGTGATATTAGCGAGGTCGAGCAGATGTTCAGCCTGTTTGCCCGTAACGCCCTTGTTGACGAGATTTACAAGCACGAGGTGATTGTCAGTGCCGCCTGTTACGAGGTCGAATCCCTTTGAGAGCAGGCTCTCGGCGAGAACCTGAGCGTTCTTCACTACCTGACCTATGTACTCCTTGAATTCAGGCTGAGCAGCCTCGTGGAAGCAAACTGCCTTGCCTGCGATCACGTGCATAAGCGGACCGCCCTGAGTTCCCGGGAAAACTGCGCTGTCTATCTTCTTGGCATATTCGTTAGTGCAGAGGATAGCGCCGCCTCTCGGTCCTCTGAGTGTCTTGTGAGTCGTTGTTGTTACGATCTGGCAGCTCTCGACAGGATTAGGATGGTATCCTGTAGCTACGAGTCCGGCAATATGAGCCATGTCGAACATCACGATCGCACCGACTTCGTCTGCGATCTCTCTGAATTTTGCAGCGTCTATTACTCTCGGATAAGCGCTCGCGCCGCAGACGATTAGCTTCGGCCTGCACTCGAGAGCGAGTTTTCTGACTTCGTCGAAGTCTATACGGCCTGTCTCTGGATTGATTCCGTATGAAACGAAGTTATACGACTTACCTGAATAGTTTACAGGCGAACCGTGAGTAAGATGTCCGCCGTTTGAAAGATCCATGCCCATTACAGTATCACCGTACTGAAGAAGAGCCTGGTAAACTGCTGTGTTCGCATTTGCTCCGCTGTGAGGCTGAACATTCGCATGTTCTGCTCCGAACAGAGCTGTGAGGCGGTCTCTGGCAAGAGTCTCGACCTCATCTACGAACTCGCAGCCGCCGTAATATCTCTTGCCTGGATATCCCTCTGCGTATTTATTTGTAAGTTCACTGCCCACTGCCTCCATGACAGCTCTGCTGACGAAGTTTTCAGAGGCTATCATCTCGATCTTAGACTTCTGCCTGTTTACTTCACGCTTGATGCTGGCGGTGATTTCCGGATCGTCCTTCTCAAGGTAGTTATAATACATTTACTGCTCCTTTCTAATGAAACACTGATTGTATGATTATATCACACACGTGATTTAACACAATCAAGTGAAAAAGAAAATATGATGATTTTATGTCAGTGTTCCGGCCATCTGCTGCCCAGTATGGAACACAATTGTACATTCGCTTATCATCTGCTCGCCGAACACGCTATGCCTATACCGGAAAGCACCGCACAGACTGTGAACGTGATGTGAATCGCTGACATGATGGATGACGTACCCGCATCGGCAAGAGCTATATTTCCAACTACAGCCCCGACTATCATCGTCACGACCGCCATGCTCGCAGTCTGTCCCACAGTTCTGCTCGTCGACATGACAGAGGACGCTACGCCGTAGCGGTTCGGCTTTACAGAGCTCATGATAGCATTGGAATTCGGCGACGAAAAGAATGCAAAACCAAGTCCGTTCACAGCAAACGCCGTCAGCATATATGGCATTGGAGTGTCAGCCCGTGTAAATATCAGCATAACGATTCCAGCGCACGTCAGACTCATGCCGATCGAAGCGAGCACATAAGGTGAATGTCTGTCGGAAAGCCTGCCTGCGAGCGGAGAAAACGCTGCCTGCACGAGCGGAGTAGTTATAAGGATGATGCCGGCAACAGAAGAATTCATGCCGCGTACGCTCTGCAGATATATAGACATCATGTAGCTGATAGAAAATGAGGCACCGTAGTTAAGGAGCGCCGCCACGTTCGACAGCGTGAAGCCTCTGCTCTCAGTAAATATCCTGAGATCAAGCATCGGACTTTGAGCCTTAAGCTCACGCAGCACAAACAGAGCGAGCAGTATGAGCGAGCAGAAAAAAATTACCTTTGCGTAATCATATGTAGTGAAATCTGTCAGCCCATACAGGAATGCGGCCGACGCCGCTGCATATAGCACACATCCCGTTATGTCCGCCGACGCTGAGTCGCTGTCTGCAGCTACATGACCATTGTCCTGTATGAACATTACAGCGACTGCGATCATCGGTATACTGTAGACTGCAGTAATAGCCATGACAGATCTCCAGCCGAGGATATGATTCAAAACTCCCCCGATTACCGGCCCGAGCGTGAGTCCGAGATATGTGAACATAACCGAAAATCCCATGAGTCTGCCTCTTATCTCTGCCGGAAAATTCTCGGCAATAATCGCCGAGTTCGTCGAGAAAAGCATTCCGCCACCTGTACCTTGGCACAGCCTGAAGAATATCAGCATTCCAATGCTCGTCGAGAACGCGCACATCGCCGAAAAAACAGTGAACAATACCGTACCTGCCACGAACACCTTCTTTTTGCTGTGAATATCTGCAAATCGTCCGATCGGAACCATCAGTGCCGTAGATGTAAGCAGATATGATGTGATTATCCAGCCCATGCTCACCGCTCCTGCTGAAAACTCCGATGAGATCGCCGGAACTGACAGGTTCATCGCGCTGCCCATGAATGGTGAGATAAATGCCGCCATAATGAGCGGCACAAGTTGTTTTTTATCTGCCGAATTCAATACCAATTTTGTTTCCTCTCATTTTTTCCCGTATCAGTAAATTAACTGTTATTATACAGCAAACTCCGTCTTTATATAAAGCATGAAAAAGAATCCCTCACGCGGGCTCAAGCCCGCATTGAGTATCCGGCGTTTCCGCAGATAAGTCTGAGTCACGCAGCATGGCTGCATCGCACGATGCAGCCAATCCGGCACCACACATTATCAGATGCTGCGTGACACCTGACGCCGTATGGTCTTCATAATACCGGCCCTGAAATACCGGAGGACGCAAAAAGCTCCTTTCGCGGAAATCCCCGCGAAAGGAGCTCAGAAATATTTTCATATGATGGAACGCATGTAATTATTATCCGAAGCGCTAATTCAACTGCTCTTCCTGCTTTATGTCGCTTTTGATGCTTTCCTGAGACTCAGTCTTGTCCAGCGAGAGGTTTGGAACTGCGTCGCCTGTCTGAACAGCGCCGTCAGCATGCCATGTCCACGTTCCTGCAGAACTGAGCTGTGTCTTCTTGCTCGACATCTGGATGACCTCGATTGTATCACCGTCTGAGATCTTGTTTCCGAGACTGCACGATATCCTGCCTGAACTGAGATATTCTGTATGAACCTGAGTGCCGTTCAGGAATATCTTGCTCGCTTCCGTAAAGTTCTGGCCTGTCACGTAGACCTTGTTTCCGACCACGCTGACTCCGCTTATGGTTATCGGATCTATGCCGAACTTCATATCATCCTTTTCATATTTCACGCCGTTCGTCGCGTAGCTCTTTCCATACAGCATATCATACTGGAGCGCGTGAAGGTTAGAATAATAATCACTATCATTAGTACAATACTGCTGGAATTTATTTACTATCCCGGCGTGAAGGCCAATCTGCTTCATGACGTGCGCACCGAGCTGATAAGTAGTGAGGTCGCAATCTTCAACAGGAAGCCCGAAGTTGTTCCAGATTACGTATTCTGTCTGATATATATTTCCATTTATGACATCGTCATTAGTTATATTAAACTTTGGCAGGTGGTCTCCGTAAACGACGAGAACAGTCGGTTCGTCGCTCTTTGAGAGTGAATCTGTCAGTTCGCCGAGGAACTCGTCCATCTGATGTATCTGATTTACATAATATTCGAATCCGACAGTCTCGTCCTTATTAAATCCATTGACAGTTATAGTCTGGGTATCATCGATCTTCTCTGTCGGATATTTGCCGTGACCCTGAACCGAAACAGCGAATATGTAATCCTGCTGCGGCGTAGAGTTCAGTGCCTTGTTTATTTCACCTGTCAAAATATTGTCCTTTGCCCAGTTGAGCGGATTCCTCATGACATTCTGCATATATTCCACAGATGTGAATGTGTCAAATCCGAGATTAGGATAAACGAGATATCTGCCATAAAACTTTCCCGTATGATTGTGAATCGCATGAGTTGCGTATCCGTATTCTTTCAGATCATTTGCAACTGACTCACTCGTCGTCTTTCTCATGATAGTAGTGTATGGATATTCGCCAGGACCGAAGTTCGCGAGCGAGAACCCGGTATTCACCTCGTATTCGGTGTTGGCAGTACCGGCGCCAAATGACGGCGTCGTCAGAAATCCCGAGCTGTACTCATCCTTCATCTTATCGAAGTTAGGTACAGGATTTTCTGAGAACGTCACATTCTTTAATGTATTAGGATCGAAGAAGGATTCCATCTGAAGTATTACAATATTTGGAGTTTCCTTAGTCGCCTTGTCCGACTTCACGATCTGGGCCGAACCGGCGCCGCCGGATTCTGTGTTTATCTTGTCAACTATCTCCTGGATGCTCTGCTGAGAATAGTTATCAGGCTTTGAAACACCCCTGTCAACTACACTCGCCGCAAAGCAGTACGCAAATCCGTAATTTTTGTATGCATCCTGAATGTTGTGGAATGTGGTCGCTATAGTCCCGCTGTTGACAGAAACAGCAGTGGCTCCAAACAGCAGCATACAAAAGCAGAGTACCTGAGCAGCAGCCTTTCTGTAGTGCACTTTTGATTTCTTGGCTTTTATAAGCAGATTGATCATCACTATCGCGAATATCACGACGCCTACAGCTATCAGAATCCTGAATGCCGAGCTTGTATAGACATTTACAATTCCGAAAACATCCTTGAGCGTCCTGAAATCCATGAAATTCAGAGGCGTCGTTCTGTAAGAGAGCAATATGCAGTTTGCGATTCCAAGTATTATCCACACGAGTGAAACAACCGTGAACGCAAAGCCTCTCCTTTTGAACAAAAGCGCAACCGACATTGTCGCCATCACAAGTATCCAGTTATATAAGAATACGAGCGGGTGATCAAACAGGAACATCAAACCCTGTACGGGAGATCTCCTGCTGAGCATCTCCACCACCAGATAGATGATAAAAGAATGATAGACCGCATAGAGCGCTGGTCTGCTCTGAAGTTTTCTTATGAGTTCAGCCGGCCTGCCGAATATTCTGTCGAACAAGCTGTATACAGCATCTTTCCACTTCTGAATTTCAAGCACAGCAGAATTAATAAAGCCGACCGACATCAGTCGCTGTTTCAATTTATTGAACATCTTGATCGCCTCCATCGATTTTCCAGATAAAAGGACCTCTGAAAGATCTAAACCTGTATTCAAGTGTTTCTACATAGTTATTTCAGTCATGCAAAACCGTAAAAATCATCTTCATGACGTATAATACATGTATTTTACACAAATAACACCTAAAGTCAATCTTGATTAAACATATTTTATCTTGTTTTAAGAAAACATCAGAGACACACGTCCGCTCCGCGGACAGGTTCGTGCTATCTGAGTTTTTCTCTCAGCTGTTTGACGAAAAGCTGTGCATCCGGCGCCTGCATAAATCCGCTCATGATGCAGGCGCCTCCGCATCCGGAATCCCGGACATCGCTGATGTTCCATGGTTTGATGCCTCCTATGGCGAAGACCGGGATTCCGGCACGCAGAACAGCGAGTCTGAGCTGGTCAAGTCCGCGCGGCGCCCGGCCCCTCTTGCTGTCAGTCGGAAAAACGTGTCCGAATACTGCATAAGATGCGCCGAGCGCCCCTGCCTGCTCCGCCTCTTCAGGTGAATGGACGGAAACGCCGACAATATCAGGCAGAATCCGCGAAGCATCATGATCTGCCATCATATCCGCGAAATCGGAAAACGGCAGCTGTATGGCGGAGCAGGCAGGCCGGCGGACGCTATCCGTTCCAGCTTCATGTGCCGCGGCCGCATCGCCTGTACTTCGCATGATCCCTGCGGCCGCCGCGTGTGCGTGCCAGACGAGGCGTCCTCCGGCCGCGGGCTTTCGGCCGTAAGCATCGCGAAACAGCTCCGCATACTCTCCTTCTGGCAGCTGCTTAGCTCTCAGCACTACTGCATCAGTTCCGCTCGAGAGCAGCTCAGCCGTCTTTTCAGCAGCATTTTCCAGCGCTGTACCTTCCTCAAAATTCGTGACTGCTATCAGCTTGAAATCCTCGTTCAGCACAGCGCGCGCAGATGCATATTTTTCGTTCAGCCTCTTAATATCCTCTTCTGCAGCAGTTCCGGCAGCAAGCCGCGCACTGTCTGAATTATGAGCGAGATCAGCGAGTTTTATCATGCGCGCTGCGCTATTTCCCTTGAGTTTTCTCACATATTCGAGATATGGAACGCCCTTTTCATGTGTCAGCAGACCGACTGTCTCAACTACTTCAGGCGGAAATTCATCCGCGAGATCTTCAATTGTAATGTCCGTGTCCTCAACCGTATCGTGAAGAAGTGCTGCACATGCCGTCATCTCATCCGGCATGCTCTCCGCGATGTGATATGGATGAAATATATACGGCGCTCCGCTTCTGTCCTTTTGTCCGTCATGAGCTTCATAAGCGATATTCATCGCTTTGTATGTCATCGGTGTATATATCACGTTTCTCTCCTTTTCTGCCAGATAATCAGCTTCATCTCACGATATACAGGCTGTGTATATCGCTTTCCTTTATTATAAATAAGGGCGGAGCACGCGGTTCTCAAACCGGCATGTTCCGCCCGTGAATTTTAAATTTTTTACCGCAGCTTTTCAGTGCAGTTCACTTATACGTAAATGTAATCGTTCATGACAGGCTGCATGCCTTCTGCCTCAAGTGCCCTGAATACCTCATCGACTGTTCTTCCATCCGATATGACGAACTGGTCATCCCCGGCATTTTCTACTTTTTCGGAATGACTTCCTATGCCGGTGCTGACTCCTGCTGAGATCTTTGTTGCAGCGATTTTTACTAGATTGTCTCTGAACCCGGCTCTCTCTCTCGTCGATATAGTTATTCCGGCAAACGGCATGAATATCCTGTAGGCGCATACGATCTGGAGAAGTTCTCTTTCGTGAACGTCTCTCGGATTTATTTTGTCATTGTTTACGATAGGCCTCAGTCTCGGGCATGAAAACGAGATCTCTGCCTGAGGATATTTTTTCTGTATCAGAGAAGCGTGTATTCCAGTCGCAAATGCGTCTTTTCTGAAATCAGAAAGACCGAGCAGTGCGCCGAATCCCACTCCTCTCATACCGCCTCTGAGTGCGCGTTCCTGAGCATTTACTCTGTATGGAAAAATGCGCTTATGGCCTTCTACGTGAAGCTTCTCATACATCACTGAATCATATGTCTCCTGAAATACAGTAACGCAGTCTGCTCCGCAATCGTGAAGATATTGATACTCGTCTGAATTGACAGGATATATCTCGAGTCCTATGTATCTGAAATATTTTCTGGCTATTCTGCAGGCTTCGCCGATATATTCCACATCAGATTTCTCGCGGCTCTCGCCGGTCAGTATAAGAACCTCTTCGAGGCCGGTCGCCGCAATTGCCTGCATCTCCTCTTCTATTTCTTCGTAATTCAGCTTCCTGCGATTTATGTCATTGTGGCAGTTGAAGCCGCAGTAAACACAGTAGTTGCTGCAGTAATTGGAAATGTAAAGCGGCGTGAACATCAGAACTGTGTTTCCGAAATGCTTTAATTTTTCCTGCTGCGCTTTTTGAGCTATCTGCTCGAGATAAGGCGCAGCTGCCGGCGACAGAAGCGCTCCGAAATCATCTTCTGTACAGAAATCATGATACAGCGCGCGTTCAACGTCCTCACTTGTATATGAATCGGCATCATAACCATTCATCGCACTGATGACGCTGTCCATGATATCTGAATCTTCCAGTTCCTCCATTCCTGGAAGATATGTCATATGATCGATTCTCTTTCTCACTCTTTTTCAATGTCCTCCTATTCGCTGATAAATCCAGTCAGCGGCGACGATGGGTCTGCTCCGTTTTCGAGAACTCTGCCCGGACCCGCGAGGTAAGCCTGTCGGCCTGCTTTTACAGCTCCGCCGAATGCTTTTGCCATCAGCGACACATTCTTTGCGGAAGCTATGCCTGTGTTGCACATAACGGCATCAGCACCCATTTCCATAGCCTGACAGGCCTGTGACGGTCTTCCGAGGCCGGCGTCGACTATGACCGGAAGATCTATTTCATTAATGAGCATCTGAATGAAATCCTTTGAGCTGAGACCCTTGTTTGATCCGATCGGAGCCGCGAGCGGCATTACGGCAGCTGCTCCGGCGTTTTCGAGGTCTCTTGCCGTATAAAGGTCTGGCATGATATACGGCATTACGATAAAACCTTCGTCGGCGAGGATTTCTGTTGCCTTTACTGTCTCTATATTATCAGGCATGAGATATTTCGAATCGCGCATTATCTCAATTTTTACGAAATCTCCACATCCCATCTCCCTCGCGAGCCTCGCGATGCGGACTGCTTCTCTCGCATCTCTGGCGCCTGATGTGTTCGGCATCAGAGTCACGTTGTCCGGAATATAATCTATGATGTTTTCCGTTCCCGAATTGGCTCTTCTTACGGCAAGCGTAACTATTTCAGCTCCTGCCTGCTCAACTGCTGCTTTTATTAGATTGACACTGTATTTCCCTGATCCAAGAATAAATCTGGAATTGAATTCGTGTCCGGCAATGACCAGCTTGTCATCATTGTTAACCGCACTCATCTGATATTTTTTCCTCCTTCGATCAAAAGCTGGAGAACGGCATTTGCCTGATGTCCCGCGCATATTGAAACACGCGGCGCCATCAGATGATGGCCCGATTCAAGTCCGTTAACGCCGTCTCCGCAAAGAATGAAATTGTCCGATATTTTTCTTGTCCTGATCAGGTTGCTGTCCATATATCCGGCAAGTCCGACTCCCGAAACGATCTTTGTTTCTGGGGTCTGCTCCATCGCCGCGTTTACCAGCATAGCCTTATTTGCCGCGCTGTCAAACGCCTCGACCAGAATCATTGCGCCCCCGAATATTTTACTGTAGTTTTCAGGAGTAATCTTTACATTTTCTGTTTTTATGTCTATATATGGATTTATGTCGTGAAGAATCTCACTGATTGCTTCAGTTTTAGGCATGCCCAGCTGCCTGATGAAATAATACTGCCGGTTTATATTTGTAAGATCTATTACGTCGAAGTCGACCAGATGCAGATGACCTACACCCGCTCTGGCGAGCATTACAGCTATGTTTGAACCGAGTCCGCCGAGACCGGCAATATCTACTCTGGAATCCCATAATTTACGGCGGATCTCTTCTGTGTGTCTTTCGTCGAGAGCCTCGAAGATTTCTTCCTCTGTAGGCATTTCTATTGCTTTCCTTTCCTTAATTATACAGCTAAGCGGATCAGCCACCCCCCACAAAACTTACAATCTCTATGATTTCGCCGTCCCTTATTACTTTGTCTGCGTAATCCTTGCGGGGAATCACACCGCCGTCGCACTCTACGGCAACCTTTGCAGGATCATATCCGGACTGAGTCAGATAGTCGAGAATGCTCGAGCCTGTGTGACCTGAAACTTCTTTTCCATTGATAGTAACCATTCAGCCCTCCTTAGCATATGAAAATATATATAAAAAGTTTGACACAAGTATAACACCTGGGAGCTTAATATTCAATATTCGTAAATGAGTCAGAAATATGTAGGAATGCAAATTAACTTATTGGGCTGATCTTCGTAAAGCCTTAAAATTTCAACCTTTACAGTCTGTCAATACTTTAAATGAACTTCATGCCATGATGCAGCATTGCTCTATTTTACTGCAGTGAAAAAGCACAGTAATAAAATATCCGTTCGTGATAACATTAGATGATTATCAGTTTAAATTATTTGTATATTTATTATAAAAATTAACTTATTACGATGGCGTGATTCATATTCGAATATTATCAAAACAGAATAAATTCGACTGTCTGGTAAAATAAAAAAGTTTCATTAAAGAAAAATATCCGGACAGAATGGGAACTGTCCGGATATTTTGCGGGCGAAGCCCGCAATGTCGTTATTAAATAATCGAATCAGGTTGCAGGAAAATGTATTAATTGCTTTTTACGGTTTTTATATTATCACATTATCATATGCATAGCAACAAAATTGACGATTTTTTATCAATTATTTTTGATATAAATCAATTATATCGCCATAGTTTCTCATTTTCTGTACCGAAATCTGCAGTCAGCTCATGAATGAATGTCATTTCTGAGATCTTTTTATTAATAAATCGCCCTTTTTTAATTTTTATATCTGATTCATAAAAAATTTTCCTGTAAAAATCACGTCTCTGTATAATCATAATAAAGACAATATCGTACATTCATGCCATTGTGTCAGCGCATATCTGATGCTATAATTTACTCCGTCTGTTTGTTTCAGGCATACAAAGGAGGTTTTAAATGGTAGAAAATAAAATGGGCATAGTTCCCGTTCCCAAGCTGCTTTTAAACATGTCGCTTCCGGCGATATGTTCAATGCTGCTTCAGGCTATATACAATGTGGTAGACAGCATTTTCGTTTCCAGAATAAGCGAAAATGCGCTCGCAGCAATAACACTCGTATTTCCTATGCAGATGCTGCTTATAGCTGTCGGCGTAGGCACAGGTGTTGGACTTAATTCTCTGATCTCAAGAAGACTCGGCGAAAAGCGCGAGGCTGATGCCAATTCAGCTGCTACGCATGGCATGATTCTGATC
>CADBRA010000077.1 GCA_902796965.1 uncultured Eubacteriales bacterium
CCGAGAAATCAAGCGGCGTACCAAGGCAATCGGGGCGTTTCCAGATGGGCAAGGTGCTTTGATGCTGGTTTGCGCCAGACTTCGTTACGTAGCGGCTTCGGATTGGGGAACCAAGCGGTATTTCAACATGGATCATCTGTTCCAGATGGTACTTATGAACATTACGGAAACGGCTGAGTCGTCTGCCGGCTAACTACCAAGAATCCGATGGTTGAAATTGAATTTGCGAAAAAATCTTGACACTATCTTGACGCGTTTTGTATATATGGTAAGCAAAACCCAAGCAGCTGAAATGAGAACAGCGCAGAAAGTGACGGTTTCGAAGATGCGAACAGCACTGGAGCAGACCCTAAAACCAGACCCTAAAACCAGCCCCTACGGAAAGACCCTAAAACCAGACCCTAAGAAACGCAGACCCTAAAAACCTTTGGATACCCTTTTTAAAAAGCTTTTTGTCATCAACAAGACCATTGCTTCCTATAGCTTTGGCCTTGTTTTTTTAGCAAGAATATATAAGCAAAACTGAATGATTATATCTAAATGATATATTTTTCTTTTGCTTATAGGTCTAGTATGATGGTGTCATCAGAAAGGAGGGCTTTCAAAAATGAAACAGTGTAAAGTCTTTGTCCCGTGTGGAGCAATCGGTCCTGGAATTGATCCAGAATCCTTTAAGTGTGGTGTCGAGATGCATCCGGATATCATCTCTACGGATGCAGGGTCAACGGATTCCGGTCCATATTATCTGGGGACAGGAAAGTGTAAATATGCCATGAGTTCAGTAAAGGAAGATGTCCGGCTTATCTTGAAAGCAGCCGCTGAACTGAAGATTCCTGTAACTATCGGATCAGCTGGAACGTGCGGAACTGATAAGAGCGTGGATGAATTGGCTGAAATCGTGTATGAGGTTGCCAAGGAAGAAAATATCACACCAAAGGTAGCAAGGATCTACTCGGAACAGGATCCCAAAATATTGAAAGAGCGCTATCTGAAAGGAGATATTTTCGCTTTAAACGGAGCACCGGAAATCAACGAGGAAACTTTTGAAAGCTGTAATCACATTGTAGGTCTTTGCGGAATCGAACCTTTTATTGAGGCTTTTAAGGCCGGGGCAGATGTTATCCTGTGCGGCCGATCCACAGACACAGCAGTTATTGCAGCATATCCGATTATGAACGGATGCAGTGAGGCGATGTCCTGGCATGCAGCCAAAACGGCAGAATGCGGAGCTTTGTGCACGACCAACCCCATGGAGGGCGGCGTGTTCCTCACGATCGACGAAGAAAGCTTTACGATTCAGAGCACATCAGAAAAAGGTTCATGCACATCTTATAGTGTCTACTCGCATCTTCTGTATGAGAATGCAGATCCCATAAAGCTGACAGAGCCTGGTGTGGTAGTGGATACGTCTAAAGCTGTGTATGAAGAACTTCCCAATGGTGTCGTACGAGTTACAGGAACAGAACTGGTCCATACTGCACCGACTATGAAGCTTGAAGGATCAGGAAGCTGCGGATTCCAGACGGTTTCCATGGTAGGTATAAGGGATAGAGAGATCGTAAGAAATCCTGAAAAATGGCTGAATCCAATGCAGAAATTCGTTCAGGATAAGCTGGATAAACTTGGCTTTAAACGTGACAGTTATAGCTACTCCTGTTCTGTCTATGGTTATAATGCAACTTACCGTGGCAGCGTTCCAGAAGGGTATATTCCAAATGAGATTCTGGTAATGCTGAGGGTCTGTGCAGAAACACAGGAACTTGCAACAGATATAGCAAGGGTTTTTAATCCATTCCTGCTTCATTTTCCTCTGCATAAAGACAAACCGCTTCCTTCTTTTGCGTTTCCTTTTTCACCTGCTGAACTCGAGAGAGGTGAAGTGTTTGAGTTCAAGCTTTATCACTGTGTGAAGTTGAAAGAACCCTGTGAGTTAGTGCGATTCAGATATGACTTTAAGGAGGTGCAGGCATGAAGACGATTGCAGAACTTGCCAGGTATATTCGTTCCAAGAATGCAGGACCATTCTGGGTGACAATGGATATCTTCTTTGATAACGATGAGAATTATAACCTTGTCAGTACTTCTGATGCGTTATCAGAAGACAGGCTCTCAGTCCTTCTTGATACGCCTAAGGAACAGGTTAAGATTTTCCGACTTCCGGAGATTCAGGTAATCAAGATCTCCATTCCTCGAAAGACGCCTCAGGGTGGACCGGATGAATATGATATGCACGGCGGACAACAATATATACCGCTTTGCGATGTTGAGATTTGAGTGTTTAGAATAAGATAAGGTGGAACACAATGAATACTACTGCCATAGTTGGATTTATAATGTTGATCATCATGGTTGCAGCCTTGCTGAAACTGAAAGTGCTGCCGATCACCGTCTTTTCTGTTTTGCCTTTTATTGCTGCTGTCTGTCTGGGATTCGGATTCAGTGACATCATGGGCTTCTATGCCAGCGGCATGAAAGGAGTCTTCAATATAGCGATGTTGTTTATCGGTTCCATTACTTATTTTGGAATCATGGACGAGGTAGGACTTTTTGAGCGTCCGATCAACTATATTACAAAGAAGATTCGTCCTAACACTTTCCTTTTGTACTGTGTCACCATCCTGTTCGTTATAATATCGCACCTTGATGGCAGCGGAGTTACAACGTTGCTTATCACAGTCCCTGCAACTCTGCCAATCCTTAAAAAGCTTCAGATGCGAGTGCTTCCTTACTGCTTTATGGTCACCTGTGCAATAGCAGTTATGAATCTGCTTCCTTGGGGCGGCCCTCTTGGACGCGCGGCAACAGTAGTAGGGTGTGACGTCATGGACCTGTATTTCAGGATCCTGCCGGTTCAGATTTTCGGTCTGGTATTCCTTTTCTTCTGTGCATTCCTGCAGGCCAGGTATGAAAACAGCCATGGATATGGCGCGAAAGCACCGGAAGACGGAGTTGACCTTTCGTCTGCAATTTCCGTCTCCGAGGAAACAAAGGCACTTCGGAAGGAGAATAGATATTGGTGGAATGTTGCAATAACTGTAGGCGTATTAGCAATGCTCTTTGCTGGAGTTCCGGCCATCGTTCCTTTCTTTATCGGCACTGCTCTGGCACTTCCTATTAATTATTATCCAGAGGGTGACAAGTTCCAGTCCAAGCGCATTGCAGCACAGGCTGGCAAAGCATTACCCATGATCATTACTATCATTGGCGCAGGAATGCTGCTCGGCGTCATGGAAGGAACAGGTATGATCGAGCAGATGGCTATAGTTCTGGCCGGTCTGATGCCCGCCTCATTTGGTAAATACCTGCACATTTTCTTCGGCATCATCGGAATTCCGCTGTCCATCGTTTTTGAGGCAGATTCAATGAACTACGGTATCCTCCCGGTAGTAGCACAGATCGGAGAGATGTACGGTGTTTCACCTATCAGGTCTGCCCTTGCTATTGCAATTGCTCATAACTGCGGCGTAGGCCTTTGCCTTACTTCAGGAAGCCTCTATTTCTCGCTTGGCCTTATGGGAATTGAGTATGCCGATATGTTTAAGCACAATTTCTGGAAATACTTCTGCTTTGGTGTCGTACTGATTCTGTTCGCAGCTGTTATCGGCGTCATTTGACAAACAAGCTATATAAGATTATTTTGGGGGACTTCTTTTAGGAGTCCTCCCTCTTTTTTTTGCAGATATTTCTTTTCAGCTCTGGTAAACTTGTATGCAGGAGGAAGTGTTATGGATATTCGTGAATACAGCTACATACTGAAAATCGCTGAATGCGGCAGTCTTACCCGAGCTGCTGAGGAACTATATATTGCACAATCTGCTCTTTCGATGTACATTCGCAATCTTGAAAACCGGTTAGGCGTTAAGCTGTACAACAAGGTGGGAAGAAAATTGATATTTACCCCGGAAGGACAGAAGTATATCAGTTACGCTAAGCAGATAACAGAAATTGACAGGGCAGGGAAACGAGAATTTCAAGAAATACGGGAGGGAAAAACAGGCAGTGTACGGTTGGGTGCTTCATTATCCCGTGCACCGTATATACTTCCGGGCTTTCTGAAAACAATGAAAGAAACGCATCCTGGTATTGAAGTGAAACTATCGGAAGGATCCAGCAAAGAATTGGGTAAAATGCTGGAAATGAGGGAAATTGATCTTGCATTGATCAGCCTGCCAAGAGAATGCAGGTTTTCCTATACACCGCTATTTGACGAAGAAGTTGTCATTTATGCACCTAAAACTGCCGGACTTGGACAGTACGCAGAAGAAAGAGAAGGTTGCAGATATCCGTATATTCCCATGGATAAACTGGACGGAATTCCATTTATAATGCTTCGTGAAGGACATCACTTGCGCAGGATCGCAGAGGATATGTTCTTTCATTATCAGATCAAACCGCAAGTGGTTTATGAAACACATTCTGCTCTTCTTGCAGTTGAGCTTGTCGAGGCTGGTCTCGGATCAACCGTAATGTACGATAGTATGCAAATCCAAAATGATTATGATGGTATCGAAAAATACTCCTGTGGATCAGTAAGAGTGAATACAATGATAGTGGCTTACAATTCGCTAAAGGAGTCTACGGCAGCGGTTCGTATAACTCATGATTTATTGGTTCAGAAGATAGGCAGTACAATGTAAACACAGAAGCATTTAAGGATATTCAAAGTTTTTTAGGGTCTGTCGTTAGGGTCTGGTTTTAGGGTCCAGTCTTAGGGGCGATCAGTAGGGGACACATTTCAGCTGCTTGAAATGGTTATATCATATATACGAAGCGCGTCAAGGGCACGCCAGAAACCTGGTGCAGAGCACCCTTGACGCGTTTTTATATATGATAAGCAAAACCCAAGCAGCTGAAATGAGAACAGCGCAGAAAGTGACGGTTTCGAAGATGCGAACAGCACTGGAGCAGACCCTAAAAAACTTTGGATACCCTTCTTTTTAATTCTGTACATTGCGATAACGAGCTGGATTATAGATTATAGACCTATTTATTGTAATAATCATCGTCTCAAAACGAATGATATGTTCCTAATTACAGTTTTGCGACATACGACCGCCAGTGGACATGTTTCTCTTTATAAACGAGGAGTATACCTATCACTACTACAATCTCGTGCCATGTGGAGACAGTAGTATTTGATGTCAAGGGTCAGGGACTAAGGGGTGAGAAAAGCCTTATTTTAAGCCTTTCTTGCACACCTGACCTTTTTGCAAAAGGATGGTTCAACTAAGAAAAAACTCTCTGGGGGAACTTATCGAATGAGCTGTTTTATAGGGTCGAGA
>CADBRA010000078.1 GCA_902796965.1 uncultured Eubacteriales bacterium
AAAAGGTGGAAACTTAAATATCAAACTTCTTAAACGGAGCCGTAAGGCTCTCAGAAGCCACCTACCTTTAGGTGGGTGGTAGTTCACCAGAATAAAATTTTGCCGGAAATATGCGTTGCATTATGTAAAGATATGTAGAGGATATTTACAGATCAGAAAAAAGATCAGTAAATGACGGTAATATATGCTGTAATACGCTCTGCCTTTGTACAATGATTCAATGTGATATACTAAAAACCGAAAGGAAAAATACTGTTATGTCTACAAGAGCCTTGACCGAATATCTCAGAAGATTTTACCGCGCGGCTGACGGCATTCATCGTCTGCAGAAAAACGAATGTGAGCATCATGGCATGGCCAGAGACAAAGGGCTCTTAAAATTAGAAGATATGTTAAAAAATGATTTTGATTACAATCTGCCGGCTGACTTAGGCTGCTCCGGAATGACTTATGCTGCGCAGATAATATTGATAAAATGATTCAGGGATCGAAGGGAAAGAGAGATGGAACTGACAGACTTTCCGCTCATAAAAATGAAGAGCGGCAGGCTCGCCTACGGAGGCGATCAGGAGTGGTTTTCGAGATGGAGACAGCGGTTTTCAGGATGCGCTGCCGTTTCGGGCGCTAATCTGGCGTCATATTACGAGCTCGGCATCGAGCATGACGGAGGAGAGAACAGCGGGCACAAAATATATACGTTTGAGAGCTATCTCAGAGAGATGAACGTATTCTGGAAATACATGACGCCGGGTTACAAGGGATTTCCATATATGTGGAAATATATAGAAAAATTCAAGCAGTTTGCTAAAGACAACGGCGCTGAAGCGGAATCGGTAAATCTGGAACACTGGAATTCCGCCGGCGAAGCTTCTTCATTTGTCCGCGGAGCGGTCGGAGAAGGAAATCCGGCCGTAATGCTCGTGCTTGGCCACAAGGCGCCTGAGATGCGCGAAAACACGTGGCACTGGATGACGGTCACGGGATACGATGAAAAAAACGATCGTGTTATCATTTCAAATTACGGCGAGAGAGAGGTATACGAAGCGAAGCGCCTGTTTGAGCCGGATCCCGCGAACGATGTAAATCTGACGTTCTTTCGGATAAAACGGTGAATACGGCCGGCGTACTGCATTTTCGTACGAAGCGCTGAGAAGCATATGCGACTGACAGGATGCGATGCATTTAGTGTGATGCTTTCCGTGTTGCTGGCATAGAAAAAGCCTTGATCGTATAGTATGTGCTTGATACTAAGTCAGAGCGGTCATAGCCGTAGAATGCAGCTGTGACATACGGAATCCGAACGGTATTGACCGCGGAGCACTGTATATTTGTCCGGCGCAGAGACAGCCTTGATTACGGAGCACGGTTCGTGCACGTGGCTCCATAGTTGCCGGTATCACGGATATGGGAGTTGTTTCCACACTAACTATTGTATTTTCACACTATTGAATGTATAATCTATGTATAAGATGGCTGGTGTGAATAACGGTTTCCAGTGTGTACGAAATGACAAATGATTGTCGGGAGGGCAAGATGAGCATCAGGATTATTACCGTAAGCAGAGAGTTTGGCAGCGGAGGCAGATCTATTGCAGAGATCGTAGCGAAATCGTTCGGATTTGAGTTTTATGACAAGGCGCTTATCGCCAAGGCAGCAGAGAGGACAGGCTTTGCAGAGTCTTTTATAAAGGAACATGGTGAACAGCGGAGTCCTAATAATTTCTTTTCCCTTCCATTTACGTCGTCGACGTTTAATGGCATGTCGACAGAGGATTATCTATGGTCGATGCAGAGGAGTATTATTCTTGAGCTCGCTGACGAATCACCGTGTGTTATAGTAGGGCGCTGCTCAGACTACATTCTCAGAAACAGAAAAGACGCATTCCATGTGTTTGTCCACGCAAAACCTGAGGACAGAGCTGACAGGATCGTCAACCAGTACGGTGTTCACACGACTAATCCGATGAAGACTCTGGCCGAGGAGGACAAAAAGAGGCGTAAGAATTACCGTTACTACACAGACCGCGAATGGGGCGCTGCAGACAACTACAATGTTTCGATCGACAGCAGTCTGTTCGGCATCGAGGGAACGGCAGACATGATAATCACTATGGCAAAGGAGCTCGGTGTCAGCTCCGCTGACAAATAGTGACATGTCTGTAATAAAAAATTGAAAAAATCTTTGCCTGAAGGGGTATGCTGATGTAAGAGATTGGCATACCTCTTTTTTTATTCGTTAATTGAAAAAAAGGGCGTATCTGAATAAATTCCGTCTGCGGAATCTTAAGATACGCCCTATAATGATTAAATTATTAGATCATTATAGCTCAAATGAGAAGTTGTCTATGAGTCTCGTGCTGCCGATTCTCACGGCGATTGCGACGAGGACAGGATCATTTATATCGCCTTTTATGTCCTGCAGAGTCTCTGAGTCCACTACTGAAACATATTCGGGATCGGCGAGAGGCTCTTTGCTGAGCTCATCTGAGATTGTGCTGCGGATTTTGTCAGCGTTTCTCTCGCCTTCGTCCATGAGCGCATGCGCCCTGTTCAGCGATCTGCTTAGAACTACGGCAGCTTTTCTCTCCTCAGGTGAAAGGTACTTGTTTCTCGAGCTCTTCGCGAGTCCGTCCTCTTCGCGTACAATCGGGCAGCCTACGACTTCGATGTCGATATTGAGGTCTTTGACCATCTTTTTTACTACGGCGAGCTGCTGAGCGTCTTTCTGTCCAAAGTAGGCTCTGTCCGCCTTTGAAATATTCATCAGTTTATTAACCACGGTTGTGACGCCTTTGAAGTGTACCGGGCGTGATCTGCCGCAGAGAACCTTTGTTATTTCGTCTACCTCGACGTGTGTCAGGAAATGATCGCCGTACATGTCCTTAGGCTCAGGGTGGAATATTATATCGACTCCCTCCGATTCGCATACAGCAGTGTCTGCTTCGAGGTCTCTCGGATAATTATCGAGATCCTCATTTGGTCCGAACTGGATAGGGTTTACAAATATGCTGACGATTACTCTGTCGTTCTGTTCAACAGCTTTGTGAATCAGGCTCCTGTGGCCGTCGTGAAGATAACCCATGGTAGGAACAAGGCCGATTGAAAGGCCCTCTTTTTTCCATTCACGTGCTGCCTTCTGCACATCAGCAGGGTTTGAAATGATCTGTGGTTTTGACATTTTTTCCTCCGATTCCGGTACGGTTTGACGAAAATACCGTCCTGACCTTGAATTTATTGTTGTTAAGAGCGGAAATGCTCCGTTGTCAGGAACATATTTTATTACTAAATATTACCGACGTCAATCGGAGGTTGTCCGCGGAGCGGTCGGGATGTGCGTGTGCTGCCGGAGAGACAGCATCAGTGGTGATATTTATATTTTGTTATTGATAAAATCATTTGGCAACTGCGGGGGCTGCATGCCGTTTGCTATAGAACATTCATTATGTTTATAACGTATAAATGACGGAGATTCTAATAAAACATCGGTGCAGCAGCAGTATGAGCAATTGATAAGAGATGCAGCGCGAAGACGGGTGCTTTATGCGGCGGACGACACCGGACTGCGAGTCCGCAGGAGGCCTGACCGTTTTCCTCGGCGGACTTTAATGGCCGCGCTCACATATTTTCATCATTCGATTGACAGATAAATGCATATGTTCGGTGAGCTATTTAATTAATATTTCATTTGGATGTATATAAAAGTAATGAAAAATTTTAGATTGGGAATAATTCCGAATCGTGTGAGATTGAAAAATTATGATAATTATTATGCTGCTTTGTTTTTTGATACCATTACACGGAAGAAAGTCCGGCGATATTCAGTATTAAGAAAAATATTATTAATAAATTCCGGATTTCACTTTTTGGTATGAAATACTGTGCCGGCTGGCTGAACAGTATTAATGAATCAGCAGGCAACATTAAGGAATGTTAAGGTTGTAATACTATTCACATAAACTATAATGGATGTACATTTTAAATAAATATTTGGATATGGAGGGATAGAAAAAGGAATCTGGAATTACCGGATATATCTTTAAGGACTATGGAAAATTCAAGCAGTAGAGAGAGAAGAGCGCGCATGATGCGGCGCAGACGCATTTCACTGGCAGTGCTGTCTGTGATCATACTGGTTATCGTGATTTCGATTTTGATGTTCGGCTCGGCCAGGTGGCAGCTTTCTATGACGATGAAGGGTGACGCTAAGATCACGATGGAGCAGGGCGACAAATATAAAGATGCCGGCGCATCGGCTGTCAGGACGAATAAGATTTTCAGCAGCATGAAAAAAGATGTTGCTGTCGATAAAGAAGGAAAGGTCGACACGAATAAAGAGGGAACATATACGATAACGTATACTGCGAAGTATCACAATCAGAAGAAAGAGATGCAGCGTACTGTCGTTGTCCAGAATACGAGACCGGTCATCACTCTGCGGGGCGGAAAGAATTTCACAGTTTATGACACGATAGGTTTCAAGGACTCATATACAGCTGTCGACCATGCTGGAAATGACATAACATCGAGAGTGCAGGTGACAGGCAATCTGGACACGTCGAAGCCCGGAAAATACAAGCTCACATATACAGCGACTGATGACAATGGAGTGACGGGCACTGCGGTTAGAAACATCACCGTCAAGAAGTTCCCGGTCCCTGATCTTAAGCCGACTAACGGCAAAAAGATCATTTATCTCACATTTGATGACGGCCCTTACAAATACACGGACCAGCTGCTCGACATTCTGGCACGCCACAATGTCAAGGTGACATTTTTCGTGACGAACGCTTATCCTGAATATGCTTACGATATCAAGAAGGAATACGAAGCGGGCCACGCGATTGGCGTTCACACTTATTCTCACAATTACAGTCAGGTTTACGCGAGTGATGAGGCGTTCTGGGATGATTTCAACAAGATGCAGGATGTTATCAAGCAGCAGACCGGCAAAAAGACGGATATCTGCAGATTCCCGGGCGGCGGTTCTAACACTGTCAGCGCGAAGTACTGCTACGGTTTGATGACCAGGCTCGCTGACGAACTCACGGCAAAAGGGTACAGTTATTTTGACTGGAACGTGCTCAGCGGCGATGCCGGCGAGACAAAGGACAGCATGCAGATACTCGCAAGGATGGAAAAAGGGGTAACGCAGAACGAAAGGTCGATAATACTGTGCCATGACATACACCCGTTCACAGTCAACGCGATCGATTCATTCCTGACCTGGGCCCAGTCAAACGGATATGAGTTCAAAACTCTCAAGAACGGCGATTTTGCGGCTCACCAGAGGATAAACAATTAGCGCTGCGGCCGTTATGTTTATATAAACCTGCGCTTTATGAGGATGAGGCACTGGTTTATATGCGGAAGGTTTTATATTCTGCATAAAATCCGTAATATCGTGCGGCGGTATACGCTGGCCGCTGGGCTGATGAGTATGAAAACTCATTATGATCTTATAAAAAGAGGAATCCGGATGGATTCCTCTTTTTGTGCTCTTATGTTTTTATGCGGAATATGATTTCGCTGATCAACATGAAATACAGCAGCTTTGCAGCGCTTAGCGCAGATTCCGCCGCGAAGCGGCAGAAATCTCTGTCTCAGCTTTCTTTTTCGTTTACGATGATGATATTGAAATATCCAATGTCATCGGGCAGATCTGAGATACTGCTGAACACGCGCTCTCCGTCGAGACAGCACCTTTCTACTATCTGCGCGTCAGCGCCTTCTGAGCGGAGCTCAGCGAGAAGCTGTTCGAGATTTCTTTCGTTTTTCATGTATACGCGCGTCTTTTTCTCGGGTTCGGCGGCTCCCGGTATTATTTCCAGGCCCTCTGTTCCTATGCAGAGCATCTTGTTCATTCTTGCCGCAGCCGCGCAGAACGACGGTACTCCGTTTATGAATTCTGTCTCGTAGCCGCGTTTCATCAGTATTTCCGCCACATAGCCGAACGTGGTGTATATAGTCGGGTCTCCGATTGTGAGAAAGGCTGTGTCGGAGCCACTGTCGAGAACTCTGGCTATGGTTTCTGCGTTTTCAATGCGGCATTGCATGCGCTTCTCGAGAGTGCCGCTCATCATAAACGGTACGCAGAGCAGCCTTTTCTCGATTATTTCCGGCACGGCATGCTTCGCAGTTGTATATGCGATACATTTGTCGGGATCAGAGTCCGGAACTGCTATCACATCGCAGTTTTTGATGATGCGCAATGCCTTGAGCGTCATGAGTTCAGGATCTCCGGGACCTGTTCCGATGCCGTACAGTTTTCCAGTCAAAATTCTCTATGCCTCCAGAACGTTTTTTATCGCCGCAAACAAGTCGCTGTATTCGTCGTATGCCGGGATTTCAGGGTTGTCAGCCTTGATCTGATCAGTGCTTCTGAAGAGGAAACCTGCTTTGCTGGCCTTGATCATGCCGAGATCGTTGTAGCTGTCGCCCGATGCGATCGTCTCAAATCCAATCGACTGAAGCGCCTTTACAGTGCTGTACTTTGAATTTTCAACTCTCATCTTGAAGCCGGAGATAGTGCCGTCGTCCTCGACCTCGAGCGAGTTGCAGAAAATCGTCGGCCAGCCGAGTTTTTTCATCAGTGGTTCTGCGAACTGGGTAAATGTGTCGCTGATGATGATAACCTGTGTAAGAGGTCTGAGCTCGTCGAGAAATTCCTTTGCGCCAGGGAATGGATCGATCGTGGAAATTGTCTTCTGTATTTCCTTAAGTCCGAGATTATGTTTTCTGAGTATGTCGAGTCTGTAGTTCATGAGTTTGTCATAGTCAGGCTCGTCTCTTGTCGTTTTTCTGAGCTCGGGAATTCCCGCGGCGTCCGCAAAAGCGATCCATATCTCAGGAACAAGCACTCCCTCAAGATCGAAACATGTTATAAACATTGAAGTCCTCCAATCGTTGAATCAAAATGATAATACAAAATGATTATATTATCTTCTGATTATTTATTCAATTGTCATGGCACTTGTTCTTTAGGCCGGTCCTGGTCGTAAAAGACACGTGATGCACGCGGTTTATCATGAGAAGAGTTCTGTCACATCATCATCCATGCTCCGATATACGGACTTGGCTGCTGACTGCCCCGCGGCATTCAGTGAAAATACTTGCTCATCAGGTGACACACTATGGAAAAACGATTATACTAAAGAAGACATATGATAAAATTTTGTGATATAAATAAAAATTATTTCGGGAGAGCAGAATAATGAAGATTTCCTGGTGGCTGACAGGGCATATGAGAAAAAACAGAAATTTGGGCAGAGACAGGCTCATGAGTGTGAATATATCGCATAAGATGCCTGGCTGGTGCCGGTGGCTTACAGAGGATACGCTCAGAAACCTTCATGATTACTGCTGGGCTAACAACATAGCTCCTGAAGAGCTGGACAGATATACCGATGAACAGTGGCTCAGCCTGGCGGGACAGCGGACAGGACGCGAAATAATAGACGCAGTGCACGGCATGCGTGAGCTCGAGCAGCGTGAACGCGAAAAGAAAGCTTTGGCAGAAAAAAAGGAGCAGGAGGAGCGCTCCGCGCTCAAAGACGGCCGGCAATAAGAATACCGGCCGGAATGCAATTATTGGCATAAGATGAGTTCTCTATTTCTGTCTCTTTCGGAACAACGAGCGTGAGCAGCAGCCATCAAGCCGAAGGCCTGTGCGCTGCAGCGATTTACGGCTTGTCATCAGCAGGGACAGAAGACTTTTATCACCGAACACCCGGCGCTTTACGAATACCTGATTTTGAAATCGTCTATGATTTAAGGAGGGATGCGGCGTGACAGAGAGGCGTGGGCGAACAAAGAGTATACTGGCCTTCTCTTTTCTCATCTTCATTGCGTGGATGTGACGTTTCCCGCCGTTTTATATTTCTGTGATCCCTTATGTCGGCGCATTATGCGGGTTTTTGCGTCCGCTTATTTACAAATGCACAGCTCTCCGTTTACCGGAGGGCTGTATTTTTTATGTCTGAATTTAAAAGAATATGAAAAAACAGAAATATGAATATTACGGAGCCGCAGAAAACATCGGAAAGGATAATACAGAATAAGTTCGCAAATCAAAAACCATGTTAGAAAGCTGCGTATTTATGGTATATTAATAAATACGTCTTTTTTTTGTTATCGCCAAAATTTTTTAATCTAATAAAACAGGAGGTAAATGATGTCAGATAAGAATTTCGAATATCTCGGCGGAAATCTCTATCGTTTCACACTTGAGACGGATAACCGCAGTCAGATGATCGATATCACTTCAAGAGTAAACGAAATCATTGAATTCAGCGGAATTTCGGCAGGTCTCTGCATTGTTGACGTTCCTCACACGACAGCGGGCGTGACTGTGAACGAAAATGCTGATCCCGATGTCCGGAAAGACCTGATAAAAGAGCTGGACGAGATCGTTCCGTGGGAGAACGGATACTCTCATTCAGAAGGCAATTCGGCGGCGCATGTAAAATCAACATTGACGGGCATGTCTGAGACGCTTGTGGTAAGGAACAGAAAGCTGCTGCTCGGCACATGGCAGGCAGTGTATTTCATGGAATTCGACGGTCCGAGAAAAAGAACCGTATATGTAAAGCTTGTATAGTGTCATTTCCGAATGCATTGAAGGGTGTAGAAGAGATTTCAGAAACTGCAGGAAAATATAGTAATGCAATAATTTATAAAGGAATATTCAGTAAGAAATATTATGAGGAAGATCTTAAAAAGCCTTAAAAGGTACTGGCTTCCTGTTCTTCTGGTGGCTTTGCTGCTTGTAGTGCAGGCATACTGCGATCTTTCGCTGCCCCAGTATATGTCCGACATAATAGACGTCGGAATAACGAACAAGGGCGTAAGCCATATTCTTCCGGAGGAGATTACCGACGAGGAATACGGCTACGCTGAGATGTTCATGAACAGCAGCGAAAAAAATGCGTGGGAAAATGCATATAAGCAGGGGGACGGAAGCTATTCGAGAATAACAGATGATGAAGATAAGCTCGACAGCCTCGACAACAAGCTGGTGGTGCCTCTGCTGATGGATTATTCAACATCACATATGACAGAGGATCAGTTCAGAGATGTCGTTTCAGATATGATCCGGAGCCAGTCTGAATCGGCAGCTTCTGCCGGACAGATGGCTCAGAAGGCCACAGGTGTTCCGCAGAGCGCAGAGGCATCAGGTCAGGCTTCGTCAGGCAGTTCAGCAGCAGCTGCAGGCACATCAGCTGTTCCCGATGTCAAAAACATGACGGTCGATGAGATTGCAGATTTGTTCGGCATGAAAATCGATTCTTTCCAGGAAAAGGATGAAGACGGCAAAGTTAACACTTACGTCGATGTCAGACCCGTGCTTCAGCAGATGATAAACAGCGGAGCAGGCGATCAGATACTGAGCGGACTCAGAAAAACGATGGAAGAGACGATAGACTCCATGGGAAATTCGATCATCACATCGATGGGATCTGCATACGCGGCTTCGTGCGATCAAAAAGCAGGAATGGACATGGATTCGCTTCAGATGGATTATATGTGGAGCGTGGGCCTCAAGATGGCAATCATGTCGCTCATCATGCTGGCAGCGGCGATACTGACGTCTTACGCGGCATCTGGAATAGGCGCTGCAGTCGGACGAAATCTGCGTCAGGACATATTCCACAGAGTCATGAGTTTTTCAGACGCTGATATGGAAAAATTTTCAACGGCATCGCTAATTACACGAAGCACAAACGACATACAGCAGATTCAGATGGTAGTGGTAATCATGCTCAGAGTTCTGCTCTATGCACCTATACTCGGAATCGGCGGAGTGTACAAAGTAATCCAGACAGGTGCAAACATGGAGTGGATAATCATACTCGCCGTTGCGTGCATAATAGCATTCGTCGGAATACTTATGGGTGCAACGCTCAAGAAATTCAAGATGATGCAGAAGCTTGTGGACGCACTGAATCTCATTTCAAGGGAAATACTAACAGGTCTGCCGGTTATCAGAGCGTTCGGACGTGAGAAAGAAGAAGCAGGACGCTTCGACAAAGCGAACAGAGACCTCGCAGACACTCAGCTGTTTACGAGCAGAGCGATGACATTTATGTTTCCTGGCATGAGCCTTATCATGTACGGAACTACGCTTCTCATTGTATGGGTGGCAGCTCACAGAATAGACGACGGATCACTGCAGATCGGAACTATGACAGCGTTTATCACATATGCGATGATGATAGTAATGTCATTTTTGATGCTGACAATGATTTCGATTTTCCTGCCGAGAGCAGGTGTAGCAGCGGAGAGAATAGATGAAGTCATAATGACAGAACCATCTATTACGGAGCCTGAACATCCTGAGCATATAAGCGAAAGGAAGGGTGTTGTAAAATTCGAGAATGTAGGATTCGCTTATCCTGACGCCGAAAATGAAGTAATTTCTGATATAAATTTCACAGCGGAGCCGGGCACGACCACGGCAATTATCGGCAGTACTGGTTCAGGAAAGTCGACGCTTATCAATCTGATACCGCGCTTTTATGATATTACAAGGGGCTCAATCACTGTCGACGGAGTCGACGTAAGGAAAATGCCGATCGAGGAGTTAAGAGCGATGATCGGTTTTGTGCCGCAGAAGGGAACGCTTTTTTCAGGAACGATAGCGTCGAACCTGAGATTCGGCGATGAAAATGCTTCTGATGACGAGCTCATGGAAGCGGCTGACATCGCTCAGGCATCTGAATTCATTAACGAGAAGCCGCAGGGGCTCGACACGCACATCGCACAGGGAGGCTCAAATGTTTCTGGAGGTCAGAAACAGAGACTTGCCATCGCGAGGGCGATCGTCAAGAAACCTGAAATTTTCATTTTTGACGACAGCTTCTCTGCTCTTGACATGAAGACAGACGCAGAACTCCGCAGAGCCTTTGCCGAGAAGTCGTCAGGCAGCACTCAGATAATCGTAGCACAGAGAGTCAGCACTATCATGCATGCTGACCAGATAATAGTCATGGATGAAGGAAAAATAGCAGGCATAGGAACTCACGAAGAACTGCTCAGGACGTGCAGCGTTTACAGAGAGATCGCTAAATCGCAGCTTTCATCCAAGGAACTCAACCTGGAAACGGAGGCGTAGAGCATGGCGGAAAGAAAAAACAACGGCGGCGCTATGCGGGGACCGGGCGGAATGCCGAAAGAAAAACCGAAGAACTTCCGTGCTTCCATGGGCAGGCTGCTCAGTTATATGGGCAGATACAAATTCACGCTGGCGGCGGTTGTAATATTTGCTGCGGCAGGAACTGTCTTTTCTGTGGTCGGTCCTAAAGTCATGGCGAAGGCCACAAACGCTCTCGCAGATGGCCTCATGATGAAGATCGGCGGAACGGGCGGAATTAATTTTGAATATATAGGAAAGATACTGATAATAACGCTGATTCTGTATCTGACCGGTTCGCTGATTCAGTTCGTGCAGGGCTGGCTGATGACGGGCGTCACGCGGAAACTGACGATTTCGCTCAGAAGAGACATAACTGATAAGATTAACAGGATGCCGATGAAGTACTTTGAAGAGCGTCCGTATGGTGAAGTTCTTTCTCGGATCACGAACGATATCGATACGCTCGGCATGGGACTGAACCAGAGCATAGCTCAGGTTATCTCAAATGTATGCACGATCGTCGGCGTAGTCATTATGATGCTCACGATATCGCCGCTGATGACGCTGATCGCACTCGTCATGATTCCTCTTTCAATTGTTCTTGTCGCTATTCTCGTAAAAGGTTCTCAGAAATACTACCGCATGCAGCAGGACTACCTCGGCCACATAAACGGAGAGGTAGAGGAAAATTACAGCGGTCAGCTCGTCATCAAAGCGTTTGGACGCGAAAAAGAAGTTACGGATCAGTTCGATGAAACTAATAGAGTGCTGTTCACATCGGCGTGGAAATCTCAATTTCTCTCAGGACTCATGCAGCCTTTAATGGTGTTCGTCAGCAACCTCGGTTATGCGGGCGTAGCTATTTCGGGCGGATATCTTGCAATAAAAAATGTGATAGGCATCGGTGATATTCAGGCATTCATTCAATACGTAAAAAATCTGACAATGCCTATTCAGCAGCTCGCTAATATTATCACTATGCTTCAGTCCATGACGGCTGCATCTGAAAGAGTGTTCGAATTCCTTGATGAAGATGAGGAAGAACAGACTGCTGAAAATCCTGTCATGCTCAATGATGTAAGAGGAGATGTGGAATTCGATCATGTTTCGTTCGGATACAATCCTGATCAGACCGTCATCCACGACTTCAGCATAGATGTCAGAAGTGGACAGAAAATCGCGATCGTAGGCCCTACGGGCGCGGGAAAGACAACAATCGTCAAGCTGCTCATGAGATTCTATGATGTCGATTCGGGCTGCATAAAGCTTGACGGTCACGACATAAGAGATTTCAACAGGAGCGATCTGCGTGCCAATTTCGGCATGGTGCTCCAGGATACGTGGCTTTTCAAGGGCACAATAATGGAGAACATCAGATACGGAAGACTTGACGCGACTGACGAAGAGGTTGTGGAGGCCGCAAAGGCAGCTTATGTAGACCATTTCATCAGAACGCTTCCGGGCGGATACAGCATGGAACTCAACGAAGAGGCTTCGAACATTTCTCAGGGGCAGAAACAGCTTCTGACGATCGCCAGAGCGATACTGGCAGACAACAGAGTTCTGATACTCGATGAAGCGACTTCTTCTGTGGATACGCGTACTGAGGAACTCATACAGAAGGCAATGGACAGACTCATGGAAGGGCGCACGAGCTTCGTAATTGCGCACAGACTGTCTACTATAAGAAATGCCGACAAAATTCTCGTCATGAACGAAGGCGATATAATAGAACAGGGAACTCACGACGAACTCCTCGCAGAGGGAGGCTTCTACGCAGATCTGTATAATTCACAGTTCGAAGAAGTAGAATAGAAGCAGGAATGCAGCATTTCCAGGGAAACAGAAAAGGGGACGGAGAAAATATGAAGTCTGATTCTCAGAAAAGAGGCACGTATTTTATACAGACATTCGGGTGCCAGATGAACGAGCGTGATTCAGAGACGATAGCAGGCATGCTTGAAAGAGATGGCTACGAAAGAGCGGAAGAACGCGATGGTTCCGATGTCATAGTCGTAAATACCTGCAGCGTCAGGGAAAATGCCGACAACAGGTTCTTCGGCCAGCTCGGCGTAATAAAGAAAATAAAGGAAAAGAATCCATCCTCGATTGTAGCGGTATGCGGCTGCATGATGCAGCAGAAAAGAGTCACAGACATAATCAAAGATAAATACAGCTGGGTCGACATCATATTCGGCACTATGAATATTGACGAGTTCCCTGCGCTCCTTCGCGAGCGCAGGGAACTCGGACAGCATGAATATGCTGTCGCCGACAGTATGGAGCACATCACAGAGGGTCTGCCGTCCAAGCGGAAATATAAGTTCAAGTCGTTTGTGAATATTATGAATGGCTGCAACAATTTCTGCACATACTGCATTGTGCCGTACACACGCGGCAGAGAGAAGAGCAGGCCTCCTGAGACGATAGTGAATGAGATAAAAAAACTATCGATGGATGGTGTAAAGGAAGTCACTCTGCTTGGTCAGAATGTAAATTCATATGGAAAAGCCGACGGGTTCGGCAGCGATTTTGCTGATCTGCTGTACAGAATAGAGGATATCGACGGCATAGAGCGTATAAGATTTATGACCTCTCATCCTAAGGACTGTTCGGACGATCTCATAAAAGCGTTCGGCGAGCTGCCGAAGCTCTGCCCTCACATTCATCTGCCTGTGCAGTCGGGCAGCAGCAGACTGCTCAAAAAGATGAACAGAAAATATACAAAAGAGCATTATCTTGATCTCCTTGAAAAGCTTAGAGATGTCAGGGAGGATATCGCTGTCACAACTGACATAATCGTGGGTTTTCCGGGTGAGACAGATGACGACTTTGAGGAGACTATGGATCTCGTGAGAAAAGCAAGGTTCGATTCAGCGTTTACATTCCTTTACTCAAAGCGCGATGGAACTCCTGCGGCGGGATATGAAAATCAGATACCAGATACTATCAAGCACGAAAGATTCAACCGCCTTGTGGAGGAGCTGAATGAAATCACTGCAGAAAAAAACGCAGCATATGAGGGCCGTGTGGAAAAAGTGCTGATAGAGGGTCCTAGTGCGAGAGGCGGCGAAGGAGTGTGTGCCGGCCGCACAGACACGTTCAAGCTCGTGAACTTCAGATGCAGCGAATCGAGAGCCGGCGAGTTAGCAGATGTGAAGATCACAGAGACCGGCACGTTCAGTCTTTACGGAGAACTGATATGATCGAATATGATACAGAGCACGGACAGGTAAGATTCGGTGATCAGATATTCGCGATGATCGCGCTTGAAGCAGCTCATGAAAACAACAGTATCTACGCTCTTACGAACGCCAAGGGAAAGATAATGAAGCCTGATCAGACAGGCCGCGGAGCGCTCAGCTACATCGAAGTGTCGACAGATGACGGAGCTGTGAACCTCAGGATTTACGGGATCATTAGATTCGGCAGCAGCATAAGCGGTACGGCAGAGATCCTTGGCAGGAGGATAAGGAGCATGATTTGGAATATAACAGGCGCTAAAACAGGAAAGATAGTATTTACACTGACGGGAGTGAAATCGAGGAAAGTCGCCAGACGTGAACTCGATATTTTATGCTGAAGGAAATTTCCGACATCAAAGGTATAGGCGAAAAAAAGCGGGAAGCTCTCCTCAGCATCGGTATAGCCGATAGCGAGGCTCTGCTGAAGTATTATCCTGCATCATATCAGGACAGATCTCATGTGACGAAGATACGCGATTTGAAGCCGGGAGGTGAGTTCCTGATAGAGGCTGCAATCGTGAGAGCAGCGCGCTGGAACATGCACAGGAGAAGCGGGCAGGTTATAGATTTGACCGCTGCCGACGATTCCGGCGAGATAATGCTGCGTTTTTTCTCGAGTCCGTACGTTGGAAAGTACGCGAGGAATGGGTTTACTTATAAAATATATGGTAAAGTAACTGAAACGTCAGGAAAACGCCTGGAAATGGTGCAGCCGGATATCGCCAGAGTATCTGATTCGGAGGAGGGCATAGTTCCGGTCTACAGGCTTCCCAAGGGTTTTTCCCAGAAATTGATGCGAAGCGCGGTCAGACAGATGCTCGATTCGCTTGATGATGATCTCGAAACACTGCCGGAGGATCTGATTGAGAAGAGGCATATTGCCGGTTTTGCTTTTGCTGTCAGGAATATTCATTTTCCGGCAGGAAGAGAGGCATACCGTGCAGCGCGCTTCAGGATAATTTATGAGGAAATGTTCCTATTTGCGGTTGGACTTGATATGCTGAGCGGCCGCATGGATAATGCCGGAAGCGTCAGCACAGGCATCGCTTTTCCGCATGACGACTACATCCGCGAGTTTCAGAATTCACTCGGCTATGAGCTTACAGATGCCCAGAAGCGCGCGGCATGCGAGATAGAAAACGATATGGAGTCGCCAGTCCAGATGCAGCGGCTGCTCCAGGGAGACGTCGGTTCAGGGAAGACAGCTGTCGCAGCCTGTGCGCTTTATAAAGCTGTAAAGGACGGGTGTCAGGGCGCGCTCATGGCGCCTACGGAGCTGCTGGCATCACAGCATTATGAGAAGTTTGCCAGGCTCTTCGGCCCGCTGGGAATAACCGTCGGGCTGCTGAGCGGCAGCCAGAAGCCGGCAGAAAAGCGAGAGATGAGGAGCCTGATAGAGAGCGGAATGATCGATGTAGTCATAGGTACACACGCAGTGATCCAGGAGGATGTTCAATTCTCGAATCTGGGTCTGGTGATAACAGACGAGCAGCATCGCTTCGGTGTGAATCAGCGCATAAAGCTGGCATCCAAAGGTGCTAATCCGGATGTGCTGGTTATGACTGCGACACCGATACCGCGCAGCCTTGCAGTAGTGATATTCGCAGGTATGCCTGTCTCTGTTCTGGATGAGCTTCCTTCCGGCAGACGGCCGATCATAACAAAGACCGTGCGTTCCGCGAAGCGCGGAAGTGTATATGAAAAACTCGGCGAAGCCGCGAGGAAAGGACGCCAGGCATATGTGGTGGCGCCTCTCGTATCGGATTCCGAGTATATAGACGCTTATTCAGCCGAAGGTCTGGCCAGAGAGCTTTCTGTGAAATTTCCTGATGTTGAGGTCGGTCTTCTGCATGGTGCTATGAAGCCGGCAGAAAAGGATGATGTGATGCGGCGTTTCGCATCCGGTGAAATAAAGATACTCGTCGCAACGGTTGTGATAGAGGTCGGAATAGACGTACCAAATGCCACAATTATGGTCATAGAAAACGCTGAAAGGTTCGGACTTGCGCAGATGCACCAGATCCGAGGACGCGTCGGCAGGGGAAGCGAACAGTCGTATTGTTATCTAATAGTTGAGAATGACAGCGGACCAGGCGCTGAGAGAGCTGATGTACTCGCCTCGACGTCAGATGGCTTCGAGATTGCAGAGCGTGACCTCGAGATGAGAGGACCCGGAGAGTTCTTCGGCACGAGACAGCACGGTCTGCCTGAGCTCCGTATCGGCGATCCTGTCAGACATGGGCGCATACTCAGAATGGCATCGGAGGACGCTGAAGCGGTGCTCCATGAAGATCCTATGCTTTTGAGCGAAAAGTACTCGCTTTTGCGCGATGCTGTCAAGAAACTGTACGGGAGTATCACAGATGAAAATATAGGAATATGATACAATATATGGCCGGACATGACACGTGATATGAGAATGTGTCATGTCCGGCTTTTTTGTCAGCGGAGCTGACGCATGTTCCAGCTTCTGATCGGTTGCATTTTCATAGAAATGATTTATACTTATTATATGCATGGATATTATTTCGTATGCTGATTTGTATTTGTGGATTTTTTATGACTGATGAAATGGCGGCTGATTCCGCAGTCAGAAAGAAAGGAATTTGAAAATGGCTGTAATCAATGACATCAAGGACAGGGCAAGAGCTGACCTCAAGAAAATAGTGCTTCCGGAGACACATGACGACAGGATTCTGAAAGCTGCTGACATGACGCTGAAAGAGGGCACTGCAGAACTGATTCTTCTCGGTGACGAAAAAGATATAAAGGAAAGAGCAGATGCGCTGGAGCTCGATCTTTCCGGGGCGTCATTCATAAACCCCGCCGTATCACCGAAGCTTGACGAATATGCTGATGTATTTGCGGAACTCAGAAAGAAAAAGGGTGTGACATTTGAGCAGGCGAAGGAAAAGCTCATTACAGACTATCCTTATTTCGGAGTAGTTATGGTAAGAGTGGGCGATGCAGACGGAATGGTATCGGGAGCTGCCCACACAAGTGCAGACACACTTCGTCCGGCTCTTCAGGTCGTCAAGACAGCTAAGACAGAAAAGATGGTTTCTTCATTTTTCCTGATAGAAGTTCCTGACTGCGAATACGGTGAAAATGGAACGTTCATGTTCGCTGACTGCGGTCTAACACAGGAGCCGACTTCAGAAGAGCTGGCAGATATAGCCGACATGACGGCACGAAGCTTCAAGGATCTCACGGGTGCAGATCCGAGGGTTGCATTCATATCTCATTCCACAAAAGGCAGCGCAAAGCATGATATCGTCGACAAGGTTACATCAGCTGTAAAGCTGGCCCACGAGAATTATCCTGACCTTATGTGCGACGGAGAATTCCAGGTCGATGCTGCGATCGTCCCTGAAGTTGCGGCATACAAGGCTCCCGGCAGCGAGATAGCAGGCACGGCTAACGTGCTCATATTCCCGAATATCGATGCGGGAAATTCAGCATACAAGATCGCTGAGAGGCTCGCGAAGGCATCCGCCTACGGGCCGGTGCTCCAGGGAATAGCGAAGCCGGTAAATGACCTTTCAAGAGGCTGTCGCTGGCAGGACATCCCGGGCGTAATTGCGATTACGGCGGTCCAGGCTCAGCTCACAGAACAGAGAAATAAAGACTGATGGATTTAGTGCTGGTATCAAAAATATCATATTTTACTTTTATTATCAGCGCTTTCTGCATTAGCATTCGGCATCTGAGGCATACAATGCTCGCATCAGGTGGATCAGTATCGGATAATTGCATAATATAAAGAGTTAACGAGGCTGCCGGCGCTGTCTTGATAGTGTTTATTCCGCTTTTCAAGACAACATCGGAAGCCTCGCTTTTTTGCTGCCGGTTCGAAGTTGAAGCGGTACATGCTGAGAGCGCGGTAAAAGCGCTGAAGATGGTAAGAAGGAAATTTTCTGGCAACCAGGAATCTTTTCCGAGCGTTCATGGAAAATCATTTCATTCTGTAATAAATATTTTATATAACATTCATGCCGGAAGCCGGAGCGCACATGCAATCATTAATTTGCTTAAATTCCCACAAACATATCTTTTCATGCTAAAATAAAAATTATATTGCGGATGATATTCTTTTAACATATTTTATGCAATATAAAGAAAAATGATGAAAACAACCGCAGTGCTGTTTTCAAGGGGGAAAAAGAAAAGATGAGAATAATAGCCGGAGAATTTAAAGGCAGAAAACTTGCAGCGCCGCCCGACTACAAGGTCAGGCCGACAGCTGAAAAAGTAAGAGAAGCCATCTTCAGCATGATACAGATTCACGTGCCGGACGCAGTGGTAGCAGACTTGTTCGCCGGTACAGGAAGTCTTGGTCTCGAGGCACTGAGCAGAGGCGCAAAACGTGCATACTTTGTCGACAGAGACAGAAGGAGCATTTCCTTTACTAAAGAAAATGTCAAAGCGTGCGGAATGGAAGAACGCTCTGTTCTCATGTGTTCCGATTACGCGCTCGCGATCGCGAACATACACGACAGAGCTGACATAGTGTTTCTTGACCCGCCATATAAGGCAGGGCTCATGCTCGACTGCTTGCGCAGACTCTCCGAATCCGACATACTCCCCGAAGGAGGCATTGTCGTTGCGGAGCACGGACGTGACGAGCTGCTGCCGGAAAAGGTAAGAAATCTCGAGCTTATAAAAGATAGAAAATACGGCAAAGTGCGCGTATCGATATACGAAAAACAGGAGGAATCCGCTGAATGAAGAAATTCATGTATCCTGGATCGTTCGACCCTTTAACATATGGACATCTCGATATAATTAAGAGAGCGTCAAAGCTATGCGATGTGCTTGTAGTGGCGGTCGTTACAAATTCCGGAAAAACGCCGCTGCTGACGGTAAAGGAGCGCAGAAAACTCATACGCGAGGCAGTTGACGATGCCGGTGTTGATAACGTTGAACTTGTAAATTTTTCCGGATTCCTCGCCGATTACGTAAGAGAAAACAATATCTCGTGTATAGTCAGAGGCCTGAGAGATATTCCTGATTTCACATCGGAAATCCCAAGAGCGTATATGAACAAGCACCTGTATGAAGGATTTGAGACGATGTTTCTTCTCACGAACATAGAACATTCTTATCTCAGCTCGAGCGCCATAAAAGAAGTAATATATTTTAACGGCAGCATAAAAGGACTTGTTCCTGAGAATGTGCGCCGATATATTGAAGACAACCACATAGGGAGGATTTGCGATGAAAATAATTGACCTGCTTCAGGAAATCGAGGACATACTGAACACGTCCGGCAATTTTCCGCTTTCAAGCAAGGTGATAGTGGATCCAGACGAGATACTCGAGATACTCCATGAGATAAAAGACGAGCTGCCAAAGGAAATTCAGCAGGCTCAGTGGATCAAGGATGAACGCAAGCGAATACTCGATGATGCCAAGGCAGAGTACGACCGAACAATCAGCGTGGCAAAGGAAAAAGCGGATCAGCTTGTGGAACAGGATGACATCACACTCAGGGCAAAGAAGCGTGCTGATGAGATCATGCGCGTGACAGAGCAGAATGTAATGGATCTCAAGACAGGAACATTTGAATACATAGACCAGGTCCTCGCATCGTTCCAGGATAAGGTGAACGATCTCAACGAAAACTACGCACAGCGTATGTACGATGAGATGTCAGACATGTTTGTCAAGATGAGTGGTACGCTCGATGAAAACAGAAATGAGATCAGACGGCTGTCAGAGCAGACTGCAGAGGAAGCCGAACAGTAAAAACATGAAGATAACAGGAATCACAGCTGAATATGATCCCTTTCACCGCGGACATCTCTATCAGCTCAAAAGAGCCGGAGAAATGACAGGCGCCGACGGAACAGTCGTCGTCCTCGGAGGCGATTTTCTTCAGCGAGGAACACCCTGTACAGTTCCCAAGGCGCTCAGAGCCCGCATGGCGGCGGACTCGGGCGCCGATCTTGTTCTTCAGCTTCCTTACATATATTCTGTCAACAGCAGCAGCGAGTATACGCGCGGAGCTGTCTCCATACTGGACGGCATCGGATGCGTTGACTGCATTTCGTTCGGCTGTGAGACAGACGACACCGAATTGCTGGAAAGAGCGTCAATGGCATCGTCAGACAATGAAAAACTGGCGCCTCACATAAGAGAATTCCTCAGCAGAGGAATGCCGTATGCGGAGGCAATGACGCTTGCTGCGGAAACAGTCTTCGGCACAGAAGTTTCTGAAGTACTCAGAAAACCTAATAATCTTCTCGCGTGCGGATATATGGCAGCGCTGAGAGAGCTCGGCTCGGACATTGAGCCTGTTCCTGTGCTCCGCATGGGCGGAAGCGCACGCGGAGCTTATGAAGACGATGACACAGAACGTAAAGAAGATGCATATCTGTCGGCGTCAAGTATACGTAAGCTGCTGACGTCGGGAAGGAAAGAAGAGGCGCTTTCGTATCTTCCGCCTGCGGCAGCACGCGTGCTTGTCGGATGTTTCCCTGGCGGAGCAGAGAATGCGGCCGGCAGGGCGCGGGAGGCCGACAGGAACATGCTGCAGCTACTCAGGTACAGGATTATGACGGCCGGACGCGGCGATCTGGCCGCGGTATACACGGCGGCTGAGGGCATAGAGGCGAGAGCGGCAGCCTCGGCGCTTGCGCGCGGAGTCCGCGGAATGGACGGTTTCATCGGCAGCATGAAGACAAAGAGATATACGTGGTCGCGTATCAGCAGACTGCTTGTGCACATGCTCATGAATTTCACGTCCGATGACTTCGCGGAACTCAGAGGAGTCAGATATGCGCGCGTCCTGGCATTCAGCGATGTGGGCAGAGAGATACTCTCTGTCATGAGAAAGACGTCGGATATTCCGGTAATAAGCAATCTGGCGGGCCTGTCGAAATATGACGCGCGCGTCAGAAAATCGCTGGAGCTCGATATCAGGGCGGCCGGATTATATGACATGATCCACGGAGGAGAAGACATAACCGGCGGGGAATACAGGTTTGTGCCTTACAGGCGATGAAGCCGGCCAAGAGACCTTTTTAAGATTTCGGGCGGGAATTCCCGGCGACTTATTGCCGAGCAGTTCACTTGTACGTAAATTAATGCGAGGTCTTGACTATTTTTCGACCGGATAATATAATTAGTAACCGTGATTAAATAATTTGATATCAGTAATTAAATCGAAATATTTTTCTAAAATGGAGGAAAACATGAAGGTACTGGTTATTAACTGCGGAAGCTCTTCCGTTAAGTATCAGATCATCGAAACTGAGACAGAGCAGGTTCTCTGCAAGGGTCTCTGCGAGCTTGCCGGAGAAAAGTCAACATTCTCATATGAAAAGACAGGCGCAGACAAGATGAAAGAAACTCTCAATTTTGCTGATCACGGAGAAGCTGTTGCCCGCATAATCTCCACTATAACTGATCCTGAGATCGGATGCATCAAAGACGCTTCTGAAATCGGCGGAATCGGTCACAGAATTCTGCATGGCGGGGACAAATACACAGCTTCTATTCTCGTAGATGAGGACGTAAAGGAAGCGATCAAAGAATGCATTCCTCTCGGACCTCTTCACAATCCTGCAAACCTCATCGGCATCGAAGCTGCCGAAAAGGCAATGCCTGGAACTCCGAATGTAGCTGTATTCGACACTGCGTTCCATCAGACCATGGCACCTGAAGCTTTCCTCTATGCTGTTCCATATAACTATTACACTGATTATAAAGTAAGAAAGTACGGATTCCACGGAACAAGCCACAGATATATATCGCTCAAGGCTCCTGAACTCCTCGGAAAGAAGCCTGATGAAGTAAAGCTCATCAACTGCCACATCGGAAACGGAGCAAGCCTCTGTGCCATCGAATACGGTAAGTGCATCGACACTTCGATGGGCATTTCACCGCTTGAGGGACTCATGATGGGTACAAGAAGCGGCGACATCGACCCGACTGTAGTAACTTACATCATGCAGAAGGAAGGCAAGACTGCTGAGGAAATGCTCAATATCCTCAATAAGAAGTCAGGTCTTCTCGGAATCTGCGGAAAGAGCGACATGAGAGAGGTTGACGCTGCTGCAGAAGCCGGCGACGCACAGGCTGAGCTTGCACTCAAGATGTACGCAAGAAGAATCCAGGGATACATTGGAAACTACTATGTACAGCTCCACGGATGCGATGCTATCGTATTTACTGCAGGCATCGGCGAGCACGACGCAGAGATGAGAGCGCGTGTATGCGACGGACTCGATCTCCTCGGAATCAAGCTCGATCCTGAAAAGAACAAGAAGGGTGAATTGATCATCTCAACGGACGATTCTCCTGTAAAGATCCTCCTCGTTCCTACGGACGAAGAGCTCATGATCGCCAATGATACTGCTGAGATCGTATCTGCGCTTAACTAATAGAATGGTTCAGATATATAAGTGATATAATAAATATTATTTTATCGGCAGATTGACGTTGACAGATTCTCTGTCAGTGGTATAATAATTCTGTTAGACTTTTAGAAGGCAAGGAGGTGTTTTAAATGGCAGTTCCTAAGAGGAAAACATCTAAATCCAAAAGAGATATGAGAAAATCACAGAATATGAAGATGGCAGCACCAGGAGTTTCTATTTGCCCTCAGTGCCATCAGCCAAAGCTCCCGCACAGAGTTTGCCCTAACTGCAACTACTATGACGGAAAGAACGTTTTGGACGCTTAATCAGATTATTAAGTAAATGTGATAGAGATCGGGGATCGGCTTCAGTGCCGGTCCCCGTTTTCAGTATACGGAGAATTCATTATGCTGATACAGATTTCGGACATTTCCCAGGCAGGCATTCTGATCGCGGCGGCGGTTATATTTCTCGTGATACTTGTTTCGATCCAGTTCACGCTGAATCAGATACTGAAAGAAGTCAGGGATATAAGGAAAAACGTGGCTTACAGAGATTATTACCAGGACACATACAGAAAGGATAAGCATGAATGATACAGTTGTAGTGACCGGTGGATCGCGAGGCATAGGAAAGTCTGTTACAGAGGCATTTGCAGCTGCGGGGTACAGAGTAGCTCTTATATATGCTTCGAGGCGCAAAGAGGCTGAAAAGACCGCTGAGAGCCTGAGAGAACGGGGCACGGATGCTGTGGCATATCTCTGCGATGTCTCTGACGCGGGACAGGTGAGACGTGTGTCTGATGAGATCACGCAGAGGTTCGGACGCATAGATGTGCTGGTTAATAATGCAGGAATCGCTCAAATAAAGCTTTTTACTGACACGGACGAGAACGACTGGAACAGGATAATGGGTGTTAACGCAGGCGGCATATACAACATGTGCCGCGCGATTGTTCCCCAGATGATAAGCAGAAAAAATGGCAGGATAATAAACATGTCTTCTATGTGGGGCATATCCGGAGCTTCGTGCGAAGTTATATATTCAGCGTCAAAAGCCGCTGTCATAGGATTTACAAAGGCTCTCGCAAAGGAACTCGGTCCGAGCGGAATAACTGTCAACTGCATTGCACCGGGTGTCATAGATACAGAAATGAATGCAGAGCTTGATGATGAAACCAGAAAAGAGCTAACAGACGAGATTCCTCTGGAAAGGTTCGGTTCGCCTGAAGACGTGGCAGGTGCAGTGCTGTTTCTCGCGTCAGATCAGGCGTCATACATAACAGGGCAGGTACTCGGAGTCGACGGAGGAATACTCTGACATGGCATCCGCAGCAGTGTTAACGCCATGAAAGCACAGCATGTGTGCACCGAGGAAGTCTTCGCGGCACATAGGATAAACCGGCAGGCGCTGCTTAAACTTTTAAAATACAGATAAAGCAGTCTCTGATTTGAAGTCTGTCCGGAACAGAGGGCAAAACGTTTCCGGCAGTCACAGCAGACTGTTCTTTTTTATAAAGTTCCAGACAGAAAACCCACGTGCCTTTAGGCCGTGGGATGAATGTCGGCTAGAATGTATATTTTACTAGAATAATTACATATCAGTAAAACATATGATATAATATACATACAGGAAATCCTATTTCCGAGTCTTTAGAAAGGAGAAAACCGTATGCATCTTACCG
>CADBRA010000079.1 GCA_902796965.1 uncultured Eubacteriales bacterium
AGGTGGAAACTTAAATATCAAACTTCTTAAACGGAGCCGTAAGGCTCTCAGAAGCCACCTACCTTTAGGTGGGTGGTAGTTCACAAAAATATTAAATTATATGCATGCATGACCTGAGAAGATGCTATGAAGACAGGATAGACTATCAGCCGACCCGGTCAGTGTTTCTGCGGACGAAAAGTGGGATTGATCACGGCCCGTTACGGCTGTGGTCAATCCCACCATGTTATTTTTGAAATTATCCTCTGAGATCGTCGAGCAGCTGAGTCTTGCTCTCTGTCTTTTCATCCTTTTTCTTTACGACAACGGCAGGTGAGCCTGCGGCAACCGAATCAGGCGGAACATCCTCTGTTACTACAGAGCCGGCAGCTACTACTGAATTCTTTCCGATTCTGCAGCCCTCGAGGACCACGGCATTTGCTCCTATGAGTACGTTGTCCTCAATTATTACAGGCGTTGCTGAAGGAGGCTCGAGAACGCCGGCTATTACGGCTCCTGCGCCTATGTGGCAGTTGTTTCCTACTGTGGCACGCGCGCCGAGAACTGCATTCATGTCGATCATAGTTCCTTCGCCGACAGACGCGCCGATGTTTATGACAGCGCCCATCATTACGACAGCCGATTTTGCTATCTGCACGCCGTTTCTGATGAATGTGTCAGGCTCGATTCTTGCGTCTACTTCAGTGAGGTCCATCTTTGGAACCGCTGAGTTTCTCATGTTGTTTTCGAATTCGTAATCTGACTCAGTGATGTTCCTGTCAGCGATAGCCTTCTTGATTTCAGCTGAGTCGCCGATGAGTATCCACGAACCGCCCTGTCCGAATTTCTTGACATTTTTGAACTCGGCGTCTGCAAAGTCGCCGTTTACATATGCCTTAGCAGTAGTCTGCTTTTCTGCTTCCTTGATATATCTCGCGATTTCATATGGATCTGTAAGATCATAAAGATTATCTGCCATTTTTTCTCCTTGTCTTTCACAGTGCAATTTGAAGCATTGCGCTGCCGTTTTGCACAGATAGATTTTTCTGTTTCAGTATATCACAATTATGTGCGCCAGCCTTATGATTTCGAGCGCTCCGCGCACAATGAAAACGCCCGGCTATGAATAAAATCAGATGATGTCATCCATTGAATACATTCCGGGAGCTCTGTTGTCAGCGATGAACTCAGCGGCTTTTATGGCACCGTTTCCGAATATGTCTCTTGAAAAAGCAGTATGAGTGAGCTCTATAGTCTCATCAGGTCCGCAGTAGAGCACGGTATGTGTACCTGGAATAGTGCCGCCTCTGACAGCGTGAATTCCGATGTTGTCCATGCTGAATTCATCGTGCTTGCTGTGTCTGCCGTAAATGTAATTTTTTTCGTTTGACGACGCCCCGTTTACGACATCTGCGAGCATGATAGCAGTACCGCTTGGCGAATCGAGCTTTCCCTTATGATGCTTTTCGATAATTTCTACGTTGAAGTCAGCTTCGAGAGCCGGTGTGACAGCCTTGAGAGCCTTTGCGAGTGCATTGATTCCGAGAGACATGTTTGCCGACTTGAATACAGGAATCAGCTTGGATGCTTCTGCGATCTTTTCACTGCATTCGTCGTTGAGAGCAGTAGTTGCAACAACGATAGGCGTTTTGTGAGCGGCGCACCAGTCGACAATGGCCGGTACAGCACTGAAATTCGAGAAGTCTATGACAACATCTGCGCTTTCCTTTATATCGTCCGGAGTTTTATAAACAGGGAAGTCCGAGAGCTGCACGCCGCTCTTCGACACGCCTGCAGCGACGCGCATGTCATCGCGTTCGCTGATGAGCTTTGTAAGTACCTGTCCCATGCGGCCGTTTGAGCCGTTAAGAATGATGTTCAGCATTTTTACCTCCGTTATCTGCCGGAATAAACCAGAAAGACTGTACCTGTGAGAAGGCACAGCCTTTCTGAAATCAGTTCAAAATGTGTTGCTTTAATGAAATCTCAGGCGCGGGAAAACCGGAAATCCATATTAAATCTTTGATAAATACACGATGTCCTTGCGGTCTGACCCGCAGACTAAGTCAATGCAGTATTGCCCTGAGCCTGATGAGATGTGTGAACTCCCGCCGTCTTTATTGCTCATGGAGGCAGTTCTTACTGCGGCAATATGCTTAAAGAATGCCGTAGTCGGTGAGTTCCTTTTTAAGCAGTTCCATCGTGGACTCTTCCGGTTCACAGAGAGGGAGTCTGAATTCCATTTTTGTCTTGCCCATGATGTCGAGAGCAGCCTTTACAGGAATAGGGTTGACTTCAGCGAACAGAGCCTTGATGAGAGGCATAGCCTTGAGCTGAAGCGCGAGCGATCCCTGGACATCTCCATCGAGATACTTGTGAACCATTTCGCTTGTGTCCTTAGGAGCTACATTTGAAAGAACCGAGATTACGCCCTTGCCGCCAAGCGAAAGTATAGGTACGATCATATCGTCGTTGCCTGAGTACATGTCGAAATCATCAGGCGTGAGTCTTGCGATTTCAGCGCACTGAACGATATCGCCGGAAGCTTCCTTGATAGCGGCTATATTTTTGTGCTCGGCGAGCTTGGCAGCAGTTGCAGGCTGAATGTTGAAACCTGTTCTGCCTTTTACTGAGTAGAGGATGATAGGAATGTCAACATTGTCCGCAATAGCGGTCATGTGCTGGATATAGCCCTTCTGTGTGCACTTGTTATAGTATGGAGTTACGTGGAGAAGAGCGTCAGCACCGGTCTCTTCGAGCTTCTGGGAGAGCTGTATTGCGTGTTTTGTATCATTGCTGCCGGCGCCTGCTATTACAGGAACGCGGCCAGCAGTTCTCTCGACAGCGAATTTTACTGTTTCGATCTGCTCTTCATCTGTCATAGTCGATGCTTCGCCTGAAGTTCCGCATGAAATGATGGCATCTGTTCCTTCTGAAATCTGCCAGTCGATGAGTTCACCGTAATTGTCAAAATCTACTTTTCCGTCCTTGAAAGGTGTTATGATTGCTACGCCTGCACCTTCGAAGATTGCCATAATTTCCTCCCCGCCGGCCGGGCCGGCTTAAATTCGATATTAGAAACGGTCGAGCAGTCTTTCCGCAATCTGTACTGCATTTGTCGCAGCGCCCTTGCGGATGTTGTCTGCTACAACCCAGAGATTTACACCGTTTTCAACGCTGAAATCGCGTCTTACTCTGCCTACATAAACGTCATCTTTGCCCTCGATATCTCTTGCGAGAGGGTAAACATTGTTTGACGGATCATCCATGAGATTGAGTCCCGGGAAGTCCGCGAGAGTCTGCTTGAGTTCGTCGAGATCAAACGGCTTTTTGAGTTCGACGTTGATGCTCTCCGAGTGGCATGCAAATACAGGAACGCGTACAGTTGTGGCTGTAACTGCGATGCTGTCGTCGCCGAGAATCTTGTGAGTCTCGTTTATCATTTTCATCTCTTCTTTGGTGTATCCGTTTTCCTGGAATACATCAATGTGCGGCAGGCAGTTTCCTGCGATAGGATGAGGGTAAGCAGTCATGATGTCGTTGCCCTTGAGTCCTTCTGTGAGATCGTTGATGCCCTTGATGCCAGAACCAGATACAGCCTGATAAGTAGAGTATACTATGCGCTTGATGCCGTATTTGTCCTGAAGCGGCTTGAGAGCTACCATTGCCTGAATTGTGGAGCAGTTAGGATTAGCGATTATGCCCTTGTTCCATTCGATATCCTGAGGGTTTACTTCAGGAACTACGAGAGGGACCTCCGGGTCCATGCGCCACGCACTGCTGTTGTCGACGACAGTGACACCGTGTTCTGCAGCGATCGGTGCAAATTTTTTGCTCGCATCTCCGCCAGCAGAGAAGAGAGCGATGTCTATCGGTTTATCGAAAGAATGCTCGGTGAGTTCTTCGAGCACATAGTCTTTGCCCTTGAACGTCATTGTTTTCCCTGCAGATCTGTATGATGACATGAGATAAGCATTTTCAAACGGGAAGTCTCTTTCTTCAAGTACCTTCTGGAAAGTACGGCCGACAAGCCCGCTGGCGCCGACGATGGCGATGTTAGGTTTTTTCATAACTGGATTCCTCCGATAACGATAAGATATTTGTAATATATTTTCCTGAAATAAATCAAATTGCCGCCGCACTGATTCCCTGCGGTGCAAACCGGTCGCAAAGCCGATCGTTATGGCTTAAAACCGTATTTTAACGAATATTATATACCATGTTCTGTGATCTGTTCATATAAAAATGATAAAAACGTGCGGATATCCTGTATACATAAAGGAAAGCGCGCATTCCGGTCCGTAATATGTGCAAAAAAGATGAAGTTTGCGCTCTGATCCGGGATTACGACGCCTCTCGGCGACAGGATAACGTCGGCGGTACCTGATTATGGTAAATCTGAAATAAACAGGGCACGCAGCTGAAATTGAACATTTGTACGTACACGGTTATTCTTCTTGTTTCCATGGCCCGAAGCTGACCCTGCCGGATCTCGTATGATACAGTGCAGGGATTATTTCGAGCTTTCCTTCTTTTATAAGTGAGGAAAGTCCGGTATGGCACTTAAGAGATTCGACTGCGTTTTCAGCATTGAGCACAGCAGCTCTTTCAGGATCTTTCTCGTCTCCGACAGCCGTTTTTATTATGTCTGTTATTTCCCTTATACTTCCGTACGGCGTTCCGGAGAGCGCTGCAGCGACAGCTCCGCACAGCGTGTGTCCCATAACAACGACGAGTGATACGCCGAGATGTTCCGCGGCATATTCGACAGAAGCCTCTTCTCCTGAGTTGATAACGTTTCCGGCCGTCCTGATCGTGAATATATCGCCCATATCGGCTGAAAATATCATCTCAGGGACGACTCGGGAATCTGAGCAGCATATTACGCATGCGTAAGGGTGTTGACCTCTGTCAGCAAGTTTGTGCCTGAGCTTAGACGTGATCAGCGCTCTGCCGCGCTTTGAGGTCCTGTATTTTCTGTTGCCGTTTTTCAGTTTTTCAAGAGCTTTGCTGCTGTTCATTTTAAACCTCTTTAATGTTTCTATTTCAGATAATTGCTGTGATTCAGACAGCGATCGCTGCAGGTAACATGCCCTGGCCGGCTGTGCGGCCGGGGCAGTCAGTTGGCATGACCGTACTCATCAAACTTGTTATGTGTTGATGATACGCTTGTTAACATCAGTCAGTCAACATTGTTTTCTGTTAATTGTCTGCATCCGACCTGTATAGTAACAGCAGACGGCAGATGCAGAGTGGCTCAGGGATGCCGTAAATGAATGTGCCATAAGGCACAGTCGGCGGAGCCGTCGTGAATTCTGCGCAGCATGATTTTCTGTATTCCCGGGCGGACGTAGTGACAGTCAGCCGCAGTGCAGGGTATGCAGCGGTGCTTAACCGGCCGGATTTGCTGACTTATGCTATTTCAGGGGGCGTTTGCATCAAACCTGCAGTCCGCTCTGCCTTCGCTGCACTCGGCAATCGCAGTGTCAGGCTCTTGACGAAATAAAGGGTTCCTGCGGCTCACGTCGTTTATGTGGTGGAGTTATAGCTGTTAACTTTGTTCATGAGCCGGAGTTGTGCCGTCCCGCGGTACCCAAAACATCTGTTATTGATGCATGCAGATGTTTTGACCGCTCTGGCATAAAGGGTTCCTGCGGCTCACGTCGTTTATGTGGTGAAGTTATGCTGTTAACTTCGTTCGCCGGGAACCCTATTAATTTTCATTGTGGAAATTGCGCGTTCGGATTGATATAATTAAATGTTGAAATTTTCAAATGCGTTTTATGTTAATTACTGCGCATATTCAGCCGGCTGCTATGATAACAGTGCGGTAGAGTATGATTGCAAAAAGAGCTTATACATGCCGCCGAACTGTTTATGAACAGTTTCAGAATCTGCGGGTGGCGTCGGAAATATTATCATGGGAGGTTTTATGGCAGAAAAAAAGGGAAGGAGCAGCAAGAGCTCCGCTCAGAAAAAATCAGGCCAGAAAAATAAAGACCAGAAGAAAGAGGAGAAAAAGGCAAAAATCAAGGCGAATCCTGCGGGAAGCCGCATGAAGGATGAAATAGTCTCGGTCATACTAGTCGCGCTCGGCATTTTTATCATCATTGCGGAGCTCACAGACGCAACAGGAGAGGTCGGGCGCATCCTCTCTGCTATTTTTAAAGGATGCTTCGGACTCGCTGCGTATATTCTTCCGTTTTATCTGATCGTCTACGCGCTGCTGGTGCTGACAAACAGGACGGCGCATGTGAATTCACGCACTATTGTTTCAACGATAGTTATATTCATAGATATCGACATGATGCTGTCAGTCAGGTACACTGCGGTAAAAGAAGATTATTTCGGCATTTCATATATTATTGACATGTTCAATCAGGGCAAATCTCTCGACAGCGCAGGGGCTGTCGGTATGTCAATCGGCTGGGGAGTTGTCAAGCTCGTCGACATAACCGGTCTGGTACTGATCGGAATAGTCGTGCTCATCATCTGCATTATACTGATTGCAAATACGCCGATTTCTGCATTTTTCGACAATCAGCGCATAAAGAGGAATCAGAGGAAGATAGATGCACTCGCTGAAAAGACTGAATCGGGTCCGTCGGATCCTATGCTCGACACGATGCCGCTTCCTGTAGATAAAATAAATGCCGCAGATAAAGCAGATAAAAAAGAAAAGAAAAAGAAGCTTCAGAAAATCGATGATACAGGCGCCGGAACTGCAGAGACGAGTCAGTCACATGATCAGCCGACGAGGTATTCTGACGGATATGCGTCAGATGATTATGAAGATAATGATGTATCAGGCATTGGGAAAGCAGGTAATTCAGCAGATAGAGAATCTGCTTCATTTCTGCCGTCTCTGCCGTCGTTTCTCGCGGGCAGGAAAAAAAGCAGGGATGATGACGCGACTGCGCCCGTGGTGGAATCTCGGCACATCGGAGCGCAGAGCAATGGAAAAACAGTGTTCAGAGGATCTGACAACAGACGCCAGATCATGGACTACATGAATGATGACAGTCTTTTCGGGCCGGAAAGCAGTTCAGCAGATGCAGATGATTGCGATAAGGTCAGGGGACTTGGGGAAGCTTATGAATATGTAGGTGAATATGATCCGGCCGATGCTTCATCTTTCAGCAGTGCGTCCGTTGAGTTCAGGAAGCCGGATTTTCTGAATAAAAACGCTGGCGGAGACCATAGCCATAGCCTGCAGTTCGACGGAACTCAGAACGCGGATTACGAATCGAGCAGTGCATTCAGCGGAGGCAAAGAGGAAGACGATGCGCCGCCGCTGAACACTGAGCGAGTTTTTTCAGGTGCTGAAAGTGATGGCTCTGTAGACGGAGATAACGACACTGTAAAGCATGCTGAATCTGAAGCCGTAAGAATGGATGATATAGTTCACAACGCCGCTGAGGATGTCGATATGAAAGGACTTGACGGACTTGATCCGTCTTCATCGATTAAAAAAGCTGCGGCTGCAGCCGGGACGCTCAAAAATGCCGCCGGCGATGTGAAAAACGCAAAAGCATCTGCTGCTGAACTGGCAAAGGCTGCCGAGTCTGTGCGTCAGGCTGCCGGTGCGCCGGGGAAGTCAGGTGCTGAAGGAAAGCATTATGAACTGCCGCCGCTCGATTTGCTCAACAAAGTGGAGAGAAAATCTAATTCAGGCGTGAATGAAGATCTCAGAAGGAGCGCCGCGGCTCTCGAAAAAGTGCTTCATGATTTCGGCGTTGACGCGAGAGTCACGAATGTCAACAGAGGTCCTGCAGTCACCAGATATGAGGTGCAGCCGGCGACCGGCGTAAAGGTGAGCAAGATAGTAAGTCTGTCTGATGATATTGCACTCAACTTGAGAGCGAAGAGTCTCAGAATAGAAGCCCCTATACCCGGAAAGGCAGCAGTCGGCATAGAGGTTCAGAATGATCATTCCGATATCGTGTCACTGCGTGAGATGATCGGCTCGCCTGAGTTTCAGAAGGAGCAGTCGAAGATCGGCTTTGTCGTCGGCGAAGACGTTACAGGAAAACCTGTAGTGGCAGACCTCAAAGGTATGCCTCACATGCTCATAGCCGGATCCACAGGATCAGGAAAATCAGTCTGCATAAACTCCATAATAATCAGTATGCTGTATAAGTCGACTCCTGACGAAGTAAAGTTCATACTAATAGACCCTAAGGTCGTAGAACTCGGCAATTACAACGGAATACCTCATATGCTCATTCCGGTAGTCACAGATCCTGCCAAAGCAGCGGCTGCGCTGGCGTGGGCTGTTCAGGAGATGGAGGCAAGATACAAGAAATTTGCCAAAGAAAAGGTAAAAGACCTGAAGTCATTTAACAAGAAGATGAAAAGCGAGACGAGAGATGACGAAGTCATGCCTCAGATAGTCATCATAATCGACGAGCTCGCTGATCTCATGATGGCTGCAGCCAAGCAGGTCGAGGAATCGATATGCAGACTCGCGCAGCTCGCAAGAGCAGCAGGAATGCACATGATCGTAGCGACTCAGCGTCCTTCTGTCGACGTTGTTACGGGGCTTATCAAGGCGAATGTGCCTTCTCGCATAGCATTTGCTGTCTCATCCCAGGTTGATTCGAGAACTATTCTCGACAGAGCAGGTGCCGAAAAGTTAGTCGGAAAAGGCGATATGCTGTTCAGTCCGCTCGGCGCTTCTCAGCCTGAACGTCTTCAGGGACCGTTTGTCACAGATGAGGAAGTGGCTAATGTAATTGAATTCTGGAAAGAACAGGAAGACGAGAAAGACAACTCAAATGATGATATGAAGCAGGTAATGCAGGAAATCAATACTGTGAGCACTAGCATCGTATCGTCAGACGATGAAGAAGATGAGCTGTTCGGCGATGCAGTGGAGCTGGTTGTCAATGCGGGACAGGCATCGGCTTCAATGCTTCAAAGGCGCTTCAGAATCGGCTATAACAGAGCAGGCCGTCTCGTCGATATGATGGAGGCAAAAGGAATAATCGGACCTAGCGAGGGCAGCAAGCCGCGCAAGGTGCTAATCACAAAGGAAGAATTTGAGGCTTCGGCTGGAGCTCATGCGTCTTCCGGCAGCGGCAGCGCCGCGGAAGGAAAATGATAAAATGAAAGTATATATTGAAACGCTCGGATGCCCGAAAAATACCGTTGATTCAGAATCAATGGCGGCTGTTCTTGAAAACGGCGGAAACAGCCTGACGGACGATCCATATGGCGCCGATGCGCTTGTGGTCAATACATGCGCATTCATAAAGGATGCTAAGGAAGAGTCGATAGGCGCGATTTTTGACATGGCCGGCATAAAAAAGAACAGCGGGCAGCTGCTTGTTGTCACCGGATGTCTGCCGCAGCGCTACGCTGATGAACTGTACGACGAGATCCCTGAAGTTGACGCGTTCCTCGGTGTAAACGACTACGAAAATATAAACGATGTGCTTGAAAAGGCTGCGTCCGGCAGCAGGGTAAGTTCTGTTCACAGAGCGCCTGCTGATTATGATGAGCTTGAAGGCAGGGTTATTGAGGCCGGCGAAGCAAGTGCATATCTGAGAATCGCAGAGGGATGCGACAACGTATGCTCATACTGTATCATTCCGGCTATAAGGGGACCTTACAGAAGCCGCCGAATAGAGAATATAGTTAAAGAAGCCGAGGAACTCGCAGCATCAGGCAAGAAGGAGCTCATACTGATCGCGCAGGATGTGTCAGCATACGGCAAAGATATATATGGCGGATTTGTTCTGTATAAACTGCTCAGAGAACTCTGCAGGATCGATGGAATCAAATGGATAAGACTCCTTTACTGCTATGAGGATTCGATCACTGACGATCTCATCGAGACTATAAGAGATGAAGAAAAAATCTGTGATTACATCGATATTCCTCTGCAGCACATCAACGATAGAATTCTTGAAGATATGAACAGGCATTCCACATCGGCCTCAATCAGAGACACGATTTCGAGACTGCGCTCAGCGATTCCTGATATTCACATCAGAACTACGTTCATTACTGGATTCCCTGGAGAGTCAGAAGAAGAATTTGAAGAACTCCAGGATTTTGTAGAGGAGACGAAGTTCGACAGGCTCGGAGTATTTTCATATTCTCCTGAAGAAGACACTCCAGCAGCTGAAATGCCGGATCAGATTGACAGCGATGTCAAAGACGCAAGAAGAGACGCTATAATGGAGCTTCAGCGTGAAATCTCGCTTGAAAACAACAAAAAGAAAATCGGATCCGTTCTTGAGACAATAATAGAGTCGAAAAACGACGACGGTACATATTCAGGCAGAACACGCTATGATGCTCCGGAAATCGATGACGGAGTCATACTTGTTTCTGACACTGAACTTAATCCCGGAGATTTCGTATATATAAAGGTAACAGACGCGTTTGACTATGACATAACCGGAGAAAGGATTGATAAATAATGAATCTGCCTAATAAGCTTACAACGATGAGGATGATCCTCGTGCCAGTATTCATCGTCCTTTATTTAATGGAATACAATATCGCAGCTGTAGTTGTTTTCATAGCTGCTTCGTTTACCGATTTTCTCGACGGTCATCTCGCGAGAAAGAACAATCTCGTGACAGACTACGGCAAAATCATGGATCCGCTTGCTGACAAGCTGCTTGTCACATCAGCGCTCGTCTGCATGGTGCAGGCACAGGTAGTTCCGGCGTGGATGGTCATAGTTATCCTCGCAAGAGAATTTGCGATTACAGGTCTTCGCGCCGTTGCAGCGAGCGACGGAAAAGTGATCGCTGCCGCATGGTCCGGCAAGGTCAAGACAGTGACGCAGATGATCGCTGTAATTTTCCTGCTTCTCGGTAACTGGCCTTTCAGCCTTATCGGTTTTCCGTTTGCAAAGGTCATGCTCTGGATCGCTGTGATCATGACTATTTACTCGGGATGCGAATACATCTGGAAAAACAGAGAAATATTCAGCGATATGTAAGAGCGGAGGCGTAATTTTGAAAAGTGCGGTAATTTCGATAGGGACAGAGCTCCTGTTCGGCAGCATCGTAAACACAAATGCTGCGTTTCTCTCAAAGGAACTGAACGAGCTCGGCACAGATGTGCTGTACCACTACACTATGGGAGACAACCCGGAAAGGCTGAAAAGGATTATCAGTCTCGCATCCGAAGACTGCGATCTGATAATCTGCACTGGCGGACTCGGACCTACAGAGGATGATCTGACAAAGGAGACGGTGTGCGGATATCTGGGTGAAACGCTCATATACGATGATGGCATTGAAAAGCGAATGAAAAAGAAATTCGAGAGACTCAACAATAATTTCTCGGAGAACAACAAGAAACAGTGCTTTGTGCCTGAGCACGGATATATATTCAGAAATGATGTCGGAACGGCTCCGGGATTTGCAGTGAAGAAAAACAATAAAATCTATATATGTATGCCGGGTGTACCGCTCGAGATGAAGACTATGTGGACTAAATATGTTAAGCCGTATCTCATGGACTTCGAAAACGCGTGCATTGTCTCGCGTCACATTGAGGTTTTCGGCGTCGGAGAATCAAATGTGGAGACTGTACTTCTCAATCTGATAGATACACAGACTGATCCGACGATCGCCACATATGCAAAAGAAGGGACAGTCGAGGTCCGCGTTACATCGAAACGCAGCACACGTGCAGAAGCGTCTAATGCTGTAGAAAGGATGACAGCGCGCGTCATGGATCTCATCGGTGATTATGTGTTCAGTATTGATGGAGAGACAGTCGGAGAAGCTGCAGCAAAACGCCTGATAGAGAAGAACGTGTCTTTTTCGTGCGCCGAGTCACCGACTGCGGGACTTTTTGCGGCGAAGCTCGCTGACATGCCGGGCATATCGGCTGTTCTCGACAGATGCTATGCGGTTTACAGCGACAGGGCAGTCATGGAAGAACTCGGCGTAAGCAGTGAGATCATAGAGAGATATACGGCTTACAGCAGAGAAGCAGCAGAGGCGATGGCTGTTGGAGTTCACGTCAGAACTGGCAGTATGATGTGCGCTGCTATAACAGGGCTGGCCGGTCCTGACGGCTTCGGAGATATCAGTCCTGGAACATTCCATATCAGTATTTACTTCGACGGAAAGCTCACGACAAAGTCTTTCAGCCACAACGGCTGGACGAGACAACTTACGCGGAATCTTATGGCCGATACGCTGCTTGACATGATTATATATGTGCTCGACGATAGGGATCTGCCGGAAAGCAGAAGACCAGCATCAGCTGAATAATTTGTTTACATATATTTACATTTTACGAATTGCGTGATATTTTAAAAGCGGGAGAAACAACCCGCTTTATTTTATATATCTGAAAAGGTGAACTACCCACCACCTAAAGGTAGTGGGCTTCTGTTAAATGGTTCACCAGACTAAGTATTCAGAAATGGATACTACGATATTTAG
>CADBRA010000080.1 GCA_902796965.1 uncultured Eubacteriales bacterium
ACACGCCTGTAAGAATAAGGATTGCCTGAAAAGGTGGAAACTTAAATATCAAACTTCTTAAACGGAGCCGTAAGGCTCTCAGAAGCCGCCTACCTTTAGGTGGGTTGTAGTTCACGTCAGACGCGAGTTGCTGGATCATCTTCCTGAACCGGTTATTATCAGTGATCCGAAAACCTATGAGCTTGTCTATCTGAACAAAGCTGCGCGGGATGACTTAAAAATTGATCCTGACAGCAGTCTCAAGGGTTGTCTTTGTTATCAGGTTCTCGAGGGTTTTGATGCGCCTTGCAGGGATTGTCCGAATCTGATGCTTCGAATGGATCGGGCGCTTGTCGCGTCTCGTACGAGCCGCAAAACCGGGAATAATCTGGTCGTTCATTCGTTTCTGACCACATGGGAGAGACGTACGCTTAAGATTACAATTGCCTTTAAATTGGATGAATACATTGATACGCTGGCAGGGGATCGCGAACTGTTTTATCAGGCAATGAGCGCAAATGATGCAATATCTCGCGGGATGGAGGAAACGGATCCTGAAAAAGCAGTTGAAAAGACAATGACAAAAATTGCGGAAGACATGCATCCGGAGCGGTTTCTCATATTTGAGGAACGGGATGACAGTACGGTTAGTGCAACCTATGAATGGACTGCACCAGGTGTTATCCCGCTGAAGGAAGAACTGCAGAGTATCATGAAAACAGAACTGCGGGAGCTGTATACACGGTTTGTCTCAGAGGGGATTGTCATGGTGAACGATATGGAAGCATTTCAGAAGGAACACCCGGATTTTTCCCTGAGGATACATGGCGTGCGCAGTTTTATCTCTGGTCAGCTGCTGCTGCAGAACCAGACGGAGGGCTTTACGCTGGTTATAAACCCATCTGAAGAAAGTTTCCGGAGAGGAACCGTTATGTATTCGACACTGACCGATTTCATTGCGGTGATGGTTCGCAACAGGAATATTCTGCGTGCGCTGGATAAGGAAAGCACGATTGACCCTTTGACCGGTGCGGGAAACCGCAGGGCACTGGAGCGGCGGATCCAGGCGTGGCAGGGTGATGGCATACTTGGCGTGATCTCGGTCGATCTGAATGGATTGAAGAATACGAACGATACAAAGGGACATCACGCTGGCGACATACTGATCGAGAATACGGCAAGAATCCTCATGGAATGTGCGGGCGAGGGTTACGTTTTTCGTACAGGCGGAGATGAGTTTATTGTTGTGACGGAGGATCTCGAGGAGCGAGACATCTGCCTGCTGATTCAGCATATTCGAGATAGTGCGAACATCAATGGCATAAGTATTGCGATTGGATATGCATGTACGCGCGGTAAGATAACCAATTTTGACTCCCTTTTGACGAATGCGGATTTTAATATGTATCAAGATAAGGGACACAGCCTTCACAGAAGACGCGGAGACTGATAGTTATAGGGAAAAATATCCGTTCGAATCCGAAAGTGTGGTCTTGCAAGGGTATTATCCTCGTTTCATTCCGGGAGTGGACCTGTCGATGCAGATAAGGATAGCAGGGAGATCCATAAGCATTCAGCAAGTTATGCACTGCTCTTCATTTTCTTATAGTTGAAATACAAAGAAAATGAAGGAGGGGCAGCAAATGGAGCATACTCAAAAAACAGGTAAATCATCAGCAATTGATCTTGTACTTGAGAATTGTAAAACATACGATAGAAATTTTCTCGACTGAGGATGAAAATATATCAGTCTAAAGTGATATTCAGAAACGTTGCTGTAAATACATACGCACATGCGGCTCTGTGATATAATCAGGAATATTAGTTTTTGCGCAGAAGTAATAGAAATAAATTGCCTGCTGCATCTGCAGCAGGGCATTTAACGTGGTGAGAGGAATGACGATAGAAAGATCATGGGCGGACAGAGAGAATCTTAATAAGAATGAACTGGCAAAGCTTGAGAAGGACGGGCTGGAAATTCTGAACGAACTGGACCGTCTTGCAGGAATGAAGTATGAAGATATAGAAGCGTTCGATATCGAAAGGATGAAATGGGCCGGAATCTATGCACAGCGGCCGAAAGACGGGCATTTTCTGGTGCGCATAAAGCTGACCTCCGGTGAACTGACAGCGGACCAGGCAGATGTGATCGCGGGGATATCGAGAGATTTCGGAGAGGATTCAGTTCAGATCACGATCCGTCAGTGCATCCAGATTCACAATCTGACGCTGCCTGATATACCGGAGGTATTTGCCAGGATGAAGGCTGCCGGACTGACATCTGTTGAAGGCTGCGGCGATGTGCCTCGAAATGTTCTCGGAAATCCGCTGATGGGAGTCGATCCTGAAGAAAGGGTCGATACGCAGCCGATTGTACGCGAAACGGTCAGGAGGCTGGTAGGAAATCCGGAGTATTCAAATCTTCCGCGGAAATTCAAGATTTCCATTTCTTCTAATCCGCACGACTGCGGCTTTGCAAGGATCAACGACGTGGCATTTGTGCCTGCGGAAAAGGAAAAAGACGGCGTCATGGAGCAGGGATTCCACATGTTTGTCGGCGGAGGATTGTCATCGGACCCTAAGCTGGCTAAGAAAACCGGATTCTTTCTGCATCCGGATCAGGTGGCACCGGCGGCTGAAGCGGTGGCAGCTGTATTCCGTGAATATGGCTACAGAGAAAAGAGAAATCACTGCCGCCTGAAATTCCTCGTGGAGGACTGGGGCATTCGTAAAATCGAGGAAGCGATAGAACAGATCACCGGACCTGTGGAACGCGGAGGAAGAACTGTGTCAGGCAGTTGGAACCGCGGATGCTTTTTTGGTATCCATCAGCAGAAACAGGATGGACTCTGCTTTGCGGGAGTTCATATTCCGGCGGGAGCCATGGGACCTGAAGATCTCGAGGAGTTTGCGCGTCTGGCGAGGAAGTACGGATCAGGCAGGCTCCGTACCACAAATTCTCAGAATCTGATTCTGATAGATATTCCTGAGCAGAGGGCGGCTGAATTGAAAAATGAACTTATTTTTCAAAAATATCCGCTGCATCCGGAGGCGTTTTCCGGATACTGCTCATCATGCACGGGTGATCAATATTGTAATTTTGCTCCGATTGAGACTAAGAAAAGGCTGCAGTCGATTGTTGAACAGCTCGATGAGAGATTTCCTGGTCTGAGAATGCCTGTACGTGTGAATCTGACCGGTTGCGTTCATTCCTGCGCACATCCTCAGCTGGCTGATTTCGGACTGACAGGAGGAAGACGGAAGATAAACGGTGCTTCCAAAGATGTATTTCGTCTGACAATTGGCGGCGCACTGGGACCTGGAGGAGCTTTCGGCACAACGCTGAAGGGGTGGCTGCCTGCCGATGCGGCGTCAGACGCCATCGGCGACATGACGCAGTATTACCTTGACTACAGGAAACAGGGAGAGAGGTTCTTCAGGTTTGCAGAAAGAGAGGGAACAGGCGTCTTTCAGGAGATACTTGACCGATATACACAGGCAGAGGTTAACGCATAAAGCTTAATATCAGGCATACATATAAAAAATGATCTTTAAAAAGGCTCTTTCCCGATGTGTTTCTTCGGGAAAGAGCCTTTTGTCATCGGCGGCTAATCTGGTAAGGCGTTGCGGTGATGCGAATGCACTTAGTTTGTCCTGCAATATTTTTCAAAAATTACAATTGCAAATGAATTGCATATTGACAGTGGCGAGAGATTAAGTATAATAGTACCTGCGCATAAATGCAAATGAGTTGCAAAAGTGAGGAACAGATGAAATACAAGACTAAAAATCGCGACTGGATAGAGAGATACTTTGCCGCACACGCTGATGAGAGAGCGAGGGCAAAGGATATATACGAAAAAATGACTGCGGACGGACTTTCGATAAACATGGCTACTGTGTACAGGAATCTCGACAGGCTGGAGGAGGAGAACGTCCTTAAGGCCTACAAGACAGCAGGAGAGGATGAAAAGTTTTATCAGTACATGCGTCCGGGGATGGACTGCGGAAGTCATCTGCACCTGATGTGCAGCCGCTGCGGCAGGATAATCCACATGGACATCGGGTTAATGAATGAGATATCGGAATACGTTATAAATGAGTATGGATTTACAATTGACTGCGGCCATTCGGTGCTGGCAGGTCTATGCAGGGAGTGTCAGATGAAATCTGAAGATAAGAAAGGAAAAATGATACATGCCTGAAATGATTTTTGCTGCACTCAAGGATGCTGCCGTTGATACTGTTAAACTCATACCGTTTCTGTTTGTGACGTACCTTCTGATGGAGGCGCTGGAGAGGAAGACGTCAGACCATTCAGTTAATCTCATCTCAAACGTGGGGCGTTTTGGTCCGGTCGCCGGAGCTGTTGTCGGAATAGTGCCTCAGTGCGGATTTTCTGCAGCTGCAGCCAGCCTGTATTCCGGAGGACTTGTCTCGATAGGAACGCTGATTGCCGTATTTCTTTCTACATCCGACGAGATGCTCCCGATATTTATCTCCGAGCAGGTAGCACTCCCGACGATTCTCAGGATACTTCTGGCTAAGGCTGCAATCGGCATCGTATCTGGTGTCGGGATTGATTTTCTGCTGCGCTTCACGAGATACCGCTACAAGACGGAGAAGCATGTTAGGGATCTTTGCGAAGAGGAGCATTGCGGCTACGAAGAGGAAGACAGTTCGATACTGCGTTCGGCTTTTATACACACGCTGCATATTGTCCTCTTTGTATTTATTATCACAGTGGTTCTGACGATCGTCATAGAGGGATTCGGCGAGGCGAGAGTGGCCGGAATTCTTACGGGACGGCCGGTTATAGGAACGCTGCTGGCTGCACTGTTCGGTCTGATTCCTAACTGTGCCAGCTCGGTTCTGATTACACAGCTGTATCTTGACGGTATATTGGGAGCAGGACAGATGATGGCAGGTCTCCTTGTAGGTGCCGGAGTCGGACTCCTGGTTCTGTTCAGGACTAATGACCGACATATGCGGGAAAACCTCAAGGTCACGGCGCTTCTCTACTGCGCCGGTGTATTCTGGGGGCTTTTAATAGAATTATCGGGAATCACATTCTGAAGAGGTGCTGCTTTTGCAGCGCCTCTTTTTTGTAATAAGAAAACCCCGCGTCTTACGCGGGGTTGTTTTTTTCAGTGCTGGGCTGCTGCGATGCAACCTGAGACATAATGTGGCACGGCACATTATGATATATGACAAAAAGCAGAATCCTGCGCTGATATACCGCTGTTCCGTAGGCAGATCGGAATGCAGTAAGCCGCAGGCCTGGTGCGCGGAGCACTCGTATAATGCGGGAGCAGGAAAATCAGAATCACGCGTCCGCTCCGCGGACAGCATCGTGCTGCAGTAAAGTTAAAAGAATTCAGGATGCCGCCGATGGCAATGCAGCACGAAAGCAATTGAAACTTGAAATAATAAAGCCTGTTCAATCTGCTGATCTGAAGACGAAATTAAGCTTGTCAAATACATTGTCTCCGATTTTCAGCGCATTTTCATCTGTACTGTCGAGAACCATGCCGCATTTTTCCATTACTTTTTTTGATCCAGTATTATCAGAGGCGCACCAGGCTCTCAGTTCACGGATTCCTTCGTCAAAAGCAAGATACTTTATGACAGCTGATGCAGCTTCTGAGGCAAAACCATGACCCCAGTGATTCATGGCGATACTGATGCCAAGTTCAATACTGTTTTCTTTTTTGTTATAGTCATATGCACCGATTGTGCCGGCCGGCATGCCATTATATTCAATGACCCAGCTGTATGACGACGGATCGGAATAACTGTTGATGAAATTCTGAATTGTCTGTTTTGTCATATCAAGTGTCTCATATGGATTCCATCCGGAGTATTCTGACATTTCGGCCTTCTGTCCGAAATCCCTGAAGAGAGTTTCGGCGTCTTCCATTTTGTATTTTCTGAGAAGAAGCCGATTTGTTTTGAGCTGAACTGTTCCATGCATAGTTGATAAACCTCAGTGAAATTATGCCATCTTCATGGCTTCTGCGTATAGATCCGGATAATATATTTATATTAACAGTCCTGCATGAAAGCTTCAACAAATGGATGTGTCCGTTTTTTTCTCTTTATCGCGGGATGTAATAAATACATTAATAGTACAAATGTAATAGTGTTTTTACATAAAAAGCGGAGAATTGAACTGCTTAAGGCATATTTGCGTGGTGAACTACTCCGGCTTCTATAAGTTGGAGTAGTTCACTTTCGGTTTTACCTCTGCTATTTATGACATGCAGGGGCTGTTTTTTACCCGCACATGTACATGAAGCCGCTAAAATAAAAGTTGAACAATGCAGTCTCCTGAGTTTTATATAGAATCCGCATATCTTTGAAAATATATTGACAAAATTCTATATGTTTTTATAATCAAACATATAGAATAATTTCAATATGAGTTGAGGAGCGGACATATGGAACAGATTTATATTGATATATCGCACATGTTAAAGGCACTGTCAGATTCCAAACGGCTTAAAATAACTGACATGCTTTCCTGCGGCGAAATCTGCGCATGTGAAATACTTGATTATTTTCATGTCACACAGCCGACGTTGTCGCATGATATGAAGGTGCTTATCGATGCAGGTATAGTTACAAGCAGGCGTGCAGGAAAGAATATATATTACAGCCTCGATGAGGATAATCTGAAACGGCTGATTCTGGCACTTAATCAGATTTTTACAGATAAAGATAACTGTATATGCAGAGAATTAGTTAAAGCATGCGAGGGAGGATGCTGTGATGGAAAATAAAGATAGTGGCATCAGTTTTTTTCAGAGATATCTGAGCATCTGGGTTTTGATTTGCATGGCGGCGGGTGTCTCGGTCGGGCATTTTATGCCGGACGTTCCGGCGTTTCTTGGCAAACTGCAGATTGAGGGAATATCGATTCCTATAGCTGTTCTGATTTGGATTATGATTTATCCTATGATGATCAAGGTGGATTTTCAGAGTGTTAGGGATGTCGGGAAAAAACCTAAGGGGCTTTTTATAACGTGGATAACCAACTGGCTTATAAAGCCGTTTACTATGTATGGAATAGCGTATTTCTTTTTATTTATCGTATTTGGAAATCTTATTTCGCCGGAGCTCGCGAGGCAGTATCTTGCGGGTATGGTTTTGCTCGGAGCTGCTCCGTGTACCGCTATGGTATTTGTATGGAGTACGCTGACACATGGGAATCCGGCTTATACGGTGGTTCAGGTTGCGACGAATGATTTGATTATACTTGTCCTTTTTGTCCCGATAGTAAAATTCCTTCTCAAGGTCTCTAACGTATCTGTGCCGTACAGCACGCTGTTTGTCAGCATTTTTTTGTTCGTAGTTATTCCGCTTGCCTGCGGAATCCTGACCAGATCCGTAATATCCGGGACCAGGGGAAGGGAATATCTGGAGAGCGTTTTCATTCATAAATTTGACAACGTGACGACAGTCGGTCTTCTACTGACACTGGTGATAATCTTCAGTTCTCAGGCAGAAGTAATACTCGGAAATCCGCTGCACATTGTTCTGATCGCCGTTCCGCTTATAATACAGACTTTTTTTGTGTTCTTCATTGCTTACGGAGCGTCCGGACTGTTAGATCTGCCTTTTGATATTGCAGCTCCGGCAGGACTTATCGGAGCTTCCAACTTCTTTGAACTGGCAGTGGCGGTGGCCATTGCGCTTTTTGGAACGTCGAGTCCGGCGGCGCTGGCAACAACAGTCGGAGTACTGACAGAAGTTCCTGTCATGCTGATGCTTGTGAACGTCGCGAAAAACACAGAGCATTGGTTTCGGCATGGCAGAGATGACATAGGGTCAGCGGAAAGACAGTAAACATGTAGTTTTAAAGACAAAATGGAAATTCCTTAATGTGACAGCATTGAGTGACGCAGTAAGAGGCTTGAAAAACTAGGGGATTCTTGATTTTTTGTCGGCATTTTATCAAAAATTTCAGACATTCTTGCGGATAATAAAATGGTATCTTTGCGGTATGTGCATACAGCAAAGATTGACATCCTTGTGAAGATGCGCGACGTTGGCCTTTCCTTGATCAAAACGCAGCCATTAATATCATAAACGAAGGATTACGAATACTTACTGAATCAGCATAGCAAAACAAATATATAGTAGGGATGGAATAGCCCGAGCTCATACGCCTGCGGACATTGTGTAAGACGTTAGTTACGTATTGTCATAATCAACGCAGTAGTAGTTGAAACAGGAAGCTCCGACTTCTATAAGTCGGAGTAGTTCACATTAAGTATAATTAAAATTTTATTTTTTTATGCAACCGGACATTCCTGTCAATCGTATCTTTTGTGAAGGATCCTTCAGGAGATGTTAAGGAGCGTGATGCATGAATGAGACTGCCTGTACGTGAATTGGCGGAAAAATATCAGGAGCATGTGTTCAGGGCAGCTTTCAGTGTATGCCGGAATCCGGCTGAGGCGGAAGATATTGTTCAGGATACTTTTCTGAAATATATGGAGAGCGACTGCCAGTTTGAAAGTGAAGAACATATAAAGGCATGGCTTTTAAGGACTGCCATAAACCGGTCCAAAGATGTTCTGAAGGCGTTCTGGCACAGAAAACGTGGATCGTTTGAAGAATATATGGAATCGGTTCCGTTTCAGGATCCTGAAAGCCGCAGACTGGTGGAAACAGTTTTGTCGCTGCCGAAGGCATACCGGATTCCGATATATCTGTTTTATTACGAGGATTATCCAGTAAAAGAAATTGCAGATATTCTGAATCTTTCAGAAAATACAGTGAAAAGCCGCCTTTATCGCGGGAGAAAAATGATGCAGGATATTTTAAAGGAGAATTGGACAGATGACGAATAAAGATAAGTTCAAAAGAGCATTCTCTGAGCTGCACACCTCTGACGCTTTTGTGCTTGATACGGAGGAAAAAGGTATGATCAGGAAAATGAAATTTCGTAAAACGATTATTGCGGTCTGCACTGCTTTAGCGGTTTGCGCAGGAGGAGCTGCCTGTTACGCGGCAGATGTGGGCGGAATACAGCGCACAGTTCAAGTCTGGTTTCATGGAGACCAAACGACAGCGACTATGACTGTTGATGAAGATAACATCACGCATTACAGCGTAAAAGATAAGAATGGAAATGAAATTATATCAGGAGGCGGTGTAGCAGAAGACGGCAGAGGAGGTTACAGACCTCTTACAGAATCGGAGATGAATGAATATCTGAGCGAACCGTCGACAGACATAATGGGCGGAAAACTGTATTTGTTCTATAAAAATCAGAAGATGGATCTTACAGGGAAATTTGATAAAGACGGCCTGTGTTATGTGACTTTAAATGACAGAGATAAAAAGATTTATGTGACTGTTGCAAAAAACGGCGGGCTTGCCTCAAGAGATGACAAGTATGCTCAGAAGAATGAGCTGCCGGAAGAATGGTTCAGATAACGCTGTCATAATCAACGTGGGGTTTTGATAATAGAGTATACAGTACTTAGAGCAGGATTGTAAACTGCGTTACGAATAAATTCAAGGAATTCAGGCAGATCAGTGCCTGTACATACAAGTGATTCTCAAAACTTTCGAATTCTTTATGTGCCTGTATGAGGCTTAAGGAAACAGGCTTAGTGCGCGGAGCGCTCAAGTCTGCAGTTTAAATTAAAAATTCAATATCGTTTTTACATAAAGAAGCTTGCTTAAGGGCAGGCTTCTTTATATTATGCAGCTTTTTAAAGAAAAAATAATATGAAAAAGATGTAATAAAATAGTTGACATCTTTAATGTAATAATGTATATTACAAATATCAAATGAAACATTTGAAAAAATTAATGATAAAGATAATTGAAACAAGAACTACATTAGAGGAATAATTCCTCATGAAAGGAAGTAAGTATTATGAAAAAGATCGCAGTAGCAGCAGCAGGAGGAAGAACAGCGCGCAGAATTATCACAGAAGCGGTAAACAGAGGATTTGACGTGACAGCTTTTGGACGCAAAGATGAGAATATGACTGATGCTCAGCATTATGTTAAGAAAGATATCTTTGATCTGACCAGAGAGGATCTTGAAGGATTTGATGCGGTAGTCGACGCATTCGGAGCATGGACAGAAGATCTGCTTCCGCAGCATTCGACGACGCTGGCGCACCTGTGCGATATACTTTCGGGAAGCAGCACCCGTCTGCTGATCGTCGGCGGAGCAGGTTCGCTGTATGTCAATCCTGAGCACACGGTTACAGTATCAGAGACTCCTGATTTCCCTGATTCGTTCAAGCCGCTGGCATCAGCTATGGCAAAGGCGCTTGGTGAGCTCCGCGGGCGCAATGACGTGAAGTGGACATACATTTCTCCTGCCGGTGATTTCCAGGCAGACGGAGAGCGCACGGGCAAGTACATTCTGGGAGGAGAAGAGCTTACTCTGAACGAGCGCGGCGAGTCGATAATTTCTTATGCGGATTATGCCATTGCAATGGTTGACGAGATCGAGAGCGGCAGCCACATCCAGCAGAGAATCTCGGTCGTAAGGGCGTAAGCTGTATCGGAGAGAGATAAAATATGCTCGTAAGACAGCACTCAGTTTTGTTTCATCCGGTCATTCAGAAATATGAATTTTTTTCTGTAATCAAGATCTTTAGTGAGAAAGTTGAAGGAGCCGGCCAGTTTCGTTTGGCCGGCTCTTAATGATTATGTGCTGATCTTGATGGCGAAAAAAACTCTGCAGATAATCCTGATTCGTACACATATGAGACAGAGACAATCAAGCTGGCAGATCCGGAAAAGACAGGATACACATTTGCCGGATGGTATGACAGAAGCGATTTTTCGGGAGATGCGGTGACTGAAATTCCGCAGAAGAGCATGGACGACAGCAAATTATACGCGAAATGGACAGCCAACACATACACTGTTAAGTTCGATGCAAACGGCGGAGAAGGAGAGGCTATTGATAATGTGGAATTCGTATATGACGAAGAGCAGAGACTGCCGGAGAATACGTTCAAAAGAAACGGCCTCATGTTCGCAGGATGGAACACTGACGCTGAAGAAAGATGCAGATGGTACGGCGACCGCGCAATGGTAAAAAAATGTTACTGCTGCACAGTTTGATCTTTTCCGCCTGCAGGAGGGGAAGATTGCGGAGCACTGGAGCAACAAGGAACATGTACCTGCACGCTCTGAGCTGGTAAATTCCGGGAAATTCTAATCAGAGATTGAAAAAATAATGAATTGCTGCACAGTTCGATGCAGTGGTATCAGTACATCACAGGGAAAGAAATCTATCGACATTTGAAACACGAGGAGGATAAGCATATGAATGCTCAGAAATGTCTTGATATACTGCGTGGGATCAAGGACGTGGCATTTGCCACGGTGAATGACGAGGGAAAACCCGAAGTCAGGATCATTGATGTAATGATTGTGGAGAAGGAAAAACTGTATTTCTGCACCGGGCGCGGAAAGGATTTTTACAGGCAGCTTCTGGAGCATCCGGACATTGCTGTCACCGGGCTCAACAAAGAGTTCCAGATGGTGCGGCTGTCGGGAAAGGCAGAAAAACTTGCGGATCAGAAGAAATGGATTGATCGGATTTTTGAGGAAAACCCTGTGATGAACGGCGTGTATCCGGGCGAGAGCCGATATATTCTGGAGCCTTTCTGCATCGAAAGCGGGGAACTGGAATTCTTTGATCTTGGGAAAAGCCCGATTTACAGGGAAAGCTTTGTGTTCGGGGAAGAAAAGCCCGCAAAACAAAAAGGATTCCTGATAACAGACGCTTGCATTGGCTGTGGAAAATGCATGCGCGGCTGCCCGCAGCAGTGCATTACGCAGGGAACACCATTCCAGATCAATCAGGAGAATTGCCTTCACTGCGGACTGTGCTTTGAGAACTGCCCGGTTCAGGCAATTGTAAGGAGAGGATTATAAGATGCTGAAGGATGTATGGGTCTTGCTGATCACGAAATGGGATTTTTTCGGGAAACTGCTCCTCGAGCATATCGAAATTTCGCTCGCGGCGATTTTGATCGCGATAGTGTTCGGCGGGTTGGTCGGAATCCTGATCAGTGAATACCAGAAGAGCGCGAAGCCAACACTCGGCGTCATCAACTTCCTCTATACCATACCCTCGATTTCCATGCTGGGCTTTCTGATTCCTTTCTCCGGAATCGGCAATGCGACGGCGGTAATCGCGCTGACAATCTATGCGCTGCTGCCTATGGTGCGGAACACTTATACCGGCATGACAAATGTGGATCCGGCGATCCTGGAAGCAGCGAAGGGCATGGGCAGTACAAAGAAACAGATCATGTTCCGCGTGCAGCTGCCGCTTGCCATGCCGGTGATTCTCTCCGGCATCCGTAACATGGTCACGATGACGATCGCCCTTGCCGGTATTGCATCGTTCATCGGCGCCGGTGGGCTTGGCGTCGCGATCTACCGCGGTATTACAACAAATAACGCGGCGATGACGATCTCGGGGAGTTTTCTGATTGCCATTCTGGCTCTTGTAGTGGATTTTCTTCTCGGCTTTGTGGAGAAGCGAATGAAACTGCATGGAAGGAAAGCGAAGAAGCAGAATCGGATTATGGCCATTACGGCTGTGGCTCTGATTGTCTGTCTGATTGTCGCTATTGTGGTTCCGGGCCGGAATAACAAGGTAATCCATCTGGCTACCAAGCCGATGACCGAGCAGTACATCCTCGGAGAAATGCTGAAAGACGTAATCGAGCAGGATACAGATCTTACCGTTGATCTGACGCAGGGTGTCGGCGGCGGCACATCCAACATTGAACCTGGCATGGAGAGCGGGGAATTTGATCTTTATCCGGAGTACACAGGAACCGGCTGGAACATGGTATTGAAACGCGACAGCCTGTATTCGGAGGATCAATTCGGGGAACTGCAGAAAGAATATCAGGACAAACTGGGGCTTACCTGGGATGTGATGCTTGGCTTTAATGACACCTATGGCATTGCGGTCCGGAAGGAAATCGCAGACCAGTACGGACTTAAAACGTATTCCGACCTTCATAAGGTCAACGGAAAACTGGTATTCGGCGCGGAGTACGACTTTTTTGAGCGGCAGGACGGTTATGATAAGCTCTGCAGTACCTACGGCCTCACTTTCAAATCGACCAGCGACATGGACATGGGCCTGAAATATCAGGCAATAAACAGCGGAAAGATCGATATCATGCCTGTGAATACGACAGACGGCCAGCTATCTCAGGCGGACGTGAACGTTCTTGAGGATGATAAACAGATGTATCCGTCCTATCAGTGCGGCATTGTCGTGCGCCAGGAGATCCTTGACAAGTATCCGGAACTGGATACGGTACTTCAGAGATTTGACAAAATCCTGACAGAAGCCGATATGCAGGAAATGAATTATGAAGTAGAAACGGAAAAGAAGGAGCCGGCAGACGTGGCAGAAGCATTCCTGACGGAGAAAGGACTGGTGAAATAAGAGATGAATACAGCGATTGAGTTCCGACATATCCGGAAATCGTATGGGGATACAGTCGTTATCCCGGATTTAAATCTTGAAATTGGAAAAGGTGAATTTGTAACCATCATCGGTTCCTCCGGATGCGGCAAAACAACAGCGCTGAAAATGATCAACGGCCTGATTCCGCCGACCAGTGGAGATATCCTTGTAGACGGAGAAAATATCCAGAATAAGGATATGATCGCGCTTCGCCGCGGAATCGGATACGCGATTCAGGGCAGTGTGCTTTTCCCCAATATGACGGTGGAAGAGAATATTTCTTATGTTCCGAGTCTCCTGAATAAGAAGGATAAAGAAAGGACGGCGAAGGCAGTTGATAAATGGATGCAAATCATCGGGCTGGATCCGTCAATGAAGGAGCGCTACCCTTCGGAGCTCTCAGGAGGACAGCAGCAGAGAGTCGGCATTGCGAGAGCTCTTGCGGCATCGCCGGACATCCTGCTGATGGACGAACCGTTTGGCGCGGTAGATGCGATTACAAGAGGACAGCTTCAGAATGAATTGAAGGAGATTCATAAGAAAACTGGTATAACGATTATGTTTGTCACGCATGATATCGAGGAGGCTCTTAAACTCGGCACAAAGGTACTTGTCATGGATCACGGTGAAATCCATCAGTATGGGGCGCCAAGGGAGCTGTTGCAAAATCCTGCGACAGACTTTGTTATGAAACTCGTGGAAAAGCAGCACAGGATGTGCTTACTGCCAGAAGAAAAGCTGAAGGACTGCAAATACTGCGGCGCAGCATGTTGAGAGGTCGCGTGATAATACAGATTGCAGACGCGGAAAATACGGGAGTATGAAACTTTTTCTGTAATTAAGGTCTTTCGTGAGGAATTTAGATATGCTGGCCGGATTTTTCCGGCCAGCTTTAGTTA
>CADBRA010000081.1 GCA_902796965.1 uncultured Eubacteriales bacterium
ACACGCCTGTAAGAATAAGGATTGCCTGAAAAGGTGGAAACTTAAATATCAAACTTCTTAAACGGAGCCGTAAGGCTCTCAGAAGCCACCTACCTTTAGGTGGGTGATAGTTCACATTTATCCTGCCGCCTTTTCGCGAAAAGATGCGGCAGTCGCCTGCCTGATTCAGGCAGAGAATCGATGAATCCGCATTATACGAGGCTGTGTGAAAGCCTACGATATGCTTCGGATGTGGACGGAGTCCACGAAATGTTCCGCTTCATAACAGGGAGCATCTGCATGCGGCGGACTTACTGCATTTGCTTATTATTAATAGAAAGGAAAATATTATGAATATTGTGACGATTATTTTGTCTGTACTTGTGGCAGCGGAATTTTTTTACATTTTTTATCTGGAAACCATCGCGACGGCGTCTGCAAAAACATCGAAAGTGTTCGGAATGACGACAGATGAGCTCAGCCAGAAGAATGTGAATGTTCTGTTCAAAAATCAAGGCATTTACAACGGTCTGCTGGCGGTTTTGATTCTGCTGTCAGTGTTTGCGTTTTCAAGCAAAACTGCGGTGATCTGCCTCATGTCATATATTGTGGCGGTCGCGCTTTACGGCAGTTTTACCAGTAATCCTAAGATAATTCTTATGCAGGGCGGGCTCGCCATTCTGACTCTTATTTCGTGCATTTTCTGAGCTGCACATGTTCTGACCGCAGCCTGGTGCAGAATTCTGCGGTGTAATGATATCATGAGTTCGTGACTGAAATAAGAACAGCATGCGCAGATGCACGATGTTAACTGAAAAATCACAGACTGAATTTTAGGGAGAAAATTCTTATGGCTGAGAAAAATAAAATCGATCTGTCGGACTTTAAATGCAAGGGATGCGGGCATCATTGTCCTCTTTCTGATCCGCGCTGTAAAAAAGGAAAACAGGCGCGCAAGAGTCTTCTGAACGGCGAAGACGGAGGAAAGTATTCAAAAAGCAGTAAAAGCCGGAAAAACGCAAAGCATGAACATGACATTACGGGAAAAAGCAGCAAACACGATGGAAGCAGCAGGAAAAAGGCTGCAAAGAAGCTGAAAAAATCTGCAGAACTTGGGATGATGCTCTCCAGGCTTAGTGATGATGAACAGCGTCTTCTGAAACAGCTGCTCAGGAAAATGCTGAATGACGAAGAAGATGGCTCTGCTGAGAAAAGTCAGTCCGGAAATGAGGATTGATTACTAAAGAAGCTTTTTGCTGGTTGAAAACACGACGCTCCTTTAGGCTGCATGTGTTTTTATCAGAAATTATTCATATGGTGCAACAACAATGTAATATGTTTCATCAGCCTGACAACTGGGAACAAATTTTTTGAGTATCTTTGATTATGGAGAGATACTCAGACAATATCTTAATACCACAGCTATTTTTAACACAGGAGAATCAAATCGATGAAAGAAAATATCAATGTCAATAATTACGCTGAAAAAATTGGAGAGGCACTGCCGCGCGGCATTCTCCTCAACACAAACGGTGACAAATTCAACGCGATGGTGATCGGCTGGGGAGGTCTGGGAACTTGCTGGGGAGTCCCTGTTTTTACTGTCTATGTGCGTGAGAGCCGTTACACAAAAGCTCAGCTGGACAAAACAGAAGAGTTCACGATCAGCGTTCCGCTTGAAAAGCCGGTTCCGGAAATCCAGAGAGTCTGCGGTTCCCAGTCAGGAAATAACATCGACAAGGCATCGGCCGCGCATCTAACCATCGAAGAATCCAGAACAAACAGCACGCCTGGCGTAAAGGAGTATCCGATTACGCTCGAATGCAAAGTGCTGTATTCCCAGAAGCAGGATCTCTCGAGACTGCCTGAAGACATCCGTGAGAAGATGTATCCGCAGAATATCGACGGTTCAAACCCTATGGCTAACCGTGACGCGCACACGATGTATATCGGTCAGATCGTAGATGCATACATAATAAAGTGAGGTCTGAGCGGCAGTCTTTTACTTTTCCGTATGAGTACCGGCGGAACTGTAAAATTTTATCGTTGAGGTTGCATCGTCTCTGAGGTACAAGAAATGGATTCATATTTTATTTATGGCAGCGAAGCAGCAGAATATCTTAAAACAAAAGACAGGAAACTCGCCCCTTTTATTGATCAGATCGGCCATATTTACAAGCCGGTGGACCGCGACTTGTTTTCATCGGTTGTTCATCAGATCATAGGGCAGCAGATTTCGACAAAAGCTCTGAATACGATATGGAACCGCCTTCAGGATGATCTGGGAGATATAACAGCGCAGAGCATTCTGAATGCCGGTACAAACAGAATTCAGTCTTACGGAACGACATTCAGAAAGGCTTCATATATCTGCGATTTTGCGAGGAAAGCATCTGACGGCAGCTTTGATCAGAATGAGATTATGAAACTGCCTGATGATGAAGCAATCAGGCATCTGACGTCTCTTAAAGGAATCGGAACGTGGACGGCTGAAATGATCCTGATGTTCGGCATGCAGAGACAGGATGTCCTGAGCTTTGGGGATCTTGCGATCCTTCGAGGGATGAGAATGGTTTACAGGCACAGGACCATAGGTAAAGATCGTTTTGAAAGGTACCGCAGAAGATACAGCCCTTACGGGAGTGTCGCAAGTCTTTATCTCTGGGCTGTTTCGAGCGGAGCCGTTTCCGGGATCACCGATCCGGCTGACATTAAGAGAGGAAAAAAATGAAGCAGTATATTTCTGAATATGATTCGTCATTGGGAAAAATAGTTCTTGCCGCTGACGAACAAGGTCTGACCGGACTGTGGTTTCAGGGACAGAAATACTTCGGACGCAGTCTCTGTGAGAATCATGAAAAAGGCGAAACCGACATATTGAGATCTGCTGAGAAATGGCTCGATATATATTTTTCAGGCAGAGAGCCTGATTTCATGCCGCCTGTTAACATGATCGGCACTGATTTTCAGATCGGCGTATGGGATGAACTGCTGAAGATACCCTACGGAACGACAAAATCATACGGAGATATAGCTGCGAAATTCGGAAAAAAATCGATGTCAGCACAGGCAATCGGAGGTGCAGTCGGGCACAATAATATCAGCATCATCATACCTTGCCACCGAGTAGTCGGGAAAAGGGGGCAGCTGACCGGATACGCAGGGGGACTGGATCGAAAGCGCAGTCTGCTGCAGCTGGAAGGAGCGCTTTTATAAAATTCCCGCCAGAAAACCCACGTGCCCTTGGGCCATGGGATGAATGGCGGTTAGGATATATATTTTACCAGAATAATTGCATATCAGTAAAACATATGATGTAATATACATACAGGAAATCC
>CADBRA010000082.1 GCA_902796965.1 uncultured Eubacteriales bacterium
CCGACTTCAATGACGTTCAGCAGGGAAGCTGGTATTACAACGCTGTAGATTACGCTGTAAAGAACAAGCTCTTCTCAGGCACTTCAAACACGACATTTGAACCTTCGACAAGCATGACGAGAGGAATGTTCGCATCTGTTCTCTACAGAATGGAGCAGAGCCCTGTAGTGACAAGCATCGCACCATTCACAGATGTCACAAGCGGCAGCTGGTTCTACAACGGTGTCGTATGGGCATACAGAGAAGGAATAGTCAGCGGAACGTCTGCGACTACATTCTCACCGAACGACAACATCACGCGTGAGCAGATGGCTGTTCTCTTCTATAAAACTGCAGAGGCAGATGGCAAGAACACGTCTCAGACAAACGATCTTTCGCTGTTTTCCGATGCGTCAAGCGTGGACTCATATGCGCGCGAGGCTGTAAGCTGGGCAGTTGGATCAGGTCTCATGAACGGCTCTGACGGAAAGCTCATGCCTCTGGCAAATGCGTCGAGAGCAGAAGTTGCGCAGCTCTTCAGCACATACTCAAAACTCAGCTGAGTCAGGAATATCTGATCAGAAAAAATGATTTTCAGGACGGAGACGAAATCCGACGTGCATATACGATGGGTTTCTCATGTTCTGAATATCTGAGATGACGGAAGATAATTCTCCGCGTTATCGAAATATTTATACAGAGACACAGTTCCCTCTCGAAATGGCAGTCCGCATAAAAAGATGATTGTCAGTTACGGGAGGGAGCTTTCTGCATATTGTGGCGGAGCAGCGGTGACGCTGCCCTGGATATGTCTGTGCATTTGAAATTCCTGCTGAGGCATATTAAAAGTCAATACTTGCAATTAATGCTGAATGTGACTATAATTTTTCGAATGGAAAAATGGAAAGAAGGTGTGCCACAAATGGAAAAGAAGGAAAACGTGTCACAGCTGATCTTCAGATGGGTTATGTATGGCGCAGGAATCATGGTGCTTTCGCTTGGGATAATACTCAACACGAAATCAGAGTTCGGAGTGACGCCTATAATATCCACGGCCTATTCCGCTTCGATAATATGGAGTCTTAATTTCGGGAACGCGTGCATGGTGCTTTACGCTGTACTTGCGGCTGTTGAATATATACTGAAAGGGCATAACTTCAGGCTTTACGATCTGCTTCAGATTCCGCTGGCTTTTGTGATGACAAGATTTTTCAATATCTTTGAAGCTGGTCTTCCTGATGCAGAGTCGACTGGAGCCAGAATTCTCTGTCTTGCACTGGGTATAACTCTAACGGGCATAGGAGCATCGATGATGCTTAACTGCCGCCTCGTTCCAAATCCGGGAGACGGTATCGTACAGGCAATTTCTGATTTCATCGGAAAGCCTCTTGGCTTTACAAAGAACTGCTTCGATATAGGATGTGTGGCGCTTACGGCAATAATGGGATATGTGTTTACCGGGCATTTCCCGGGACTTGGCATAGGTACGATCTGTGCGATGATCGGTGTCGGCAGAGTAGTCGCTCTTTACAATTATATTTTCAGGGAACGGACGCTTGCCGCCATGGGGCTTACGGAGACTGCAGCAGAGTAGTATGGATTTCCTGCGATTTTAAGTTTAAGAATATATTTTGTTGCGGATATACATCTTCATGCTACAATAACATTGTGTCTTTTTATATATATGTGGATTATCTGCCGCGGATCATTCATCAGGCGGCAGTTTGAAATTTTAAGAGAAGGGAATATTATGGAGATCATAAGACTTAAGACAAAGAAACTCGACGAAAGAGCTCATATGCCGGTTTATGCTTCAGAAACGGCTGCGGGCATGGATCTTTACGCACTTACTCCTGTGCCCGTAATCATCCGTCCGGGTGAAACAGTAATGATCCACACGGGGCTCGCAATGGAGATTCCTGAGGGATATGCCGGTTTTGTATATGCACGCAGCGGAATGGCTGTAAAGAGCGGGCTTGCTCCGGCCAACAAGGTCGGCGTCGTAGATTCAGATTACAGAGGCGAGATAATGATTGCGCTCCACAACCATTCTGATCAGGAACGTGTAGTTGAAGATGGAGACAGAGTTGCGCAGATGGTAATTTCGCCTGTACAGCGCGCATGGGTCGTAGAGTGTGACACTCTTAGCGACACTGAACGCGGCGAAGGCGGATTTGGTTCAACGGGCGAAAAATAACCGGAGATAATATATGGCAGTAAAAATACTCACCACATTTTTCATGTCCATGCTGCCGATCGTCGAGCTCAGAGGCGCGATTCCGGTAGGAGTCGCCGCCGGTCTCCCGCTGTGGGAGGCCATAGTTATCTCGATAATTGGCAATCTCATCCCTGTGCCGTTCATAATAATCTTCATTAAGAAGATATTCGCATGGATGAGGACAAAGAGTGAAAAACTAAATTCGCTGGTCGACAGGATGGAGGCCAAGGCTGAGGGCAAAAAAGACAAAGTCGTGAAGTACGAGTTCTGGGGTCTGTTCGCATTTGTAGCGATTCCTCTTCCTGGAACAGGGGCCTGGACGGGTTCACTTATTGCGGCGCTTCTTGACATGGATCTCAAAAAAGCCTTTCCGCCGATCGTCCTTGGGGTATGTACGGCAGGTTTTATCATATCGGTAATCACATATGGAGCATTCCGCGTCATAACAGGCTGAACGTTTCCGGGTGCTGTATTATTAAAGTCAGAACAGTGTGTGTTAAATGCGTATCTAAAAAAGATGAAGGCCTGCGATAAATGCGCCGGACAGAAAAGTGCGCATGTGTCCGGGTGCTCAGCCTGCCGGTGTCAGGCGCCGGTTGATTTTTATGCGGACGGAGTCCGCGTGAGTTAAAAATGTTTTCTATGTAAAATTTTCACTTGCAAACACGGCCTATTTAATGTATAGTAAACAAGGTCTTAGAGGGTTGACCGAGCGGCTAAGGAGCTCGCCTGGAACGCGAGTAAGGCGTCAAGCCCCGCGGGTTCGAGTCCCGTGCCCTCTGCC
>CADBRA010000083.1 GCA_902796965.1 uncultured Eubacteriales bacterium
GGCTCGGGTGATTGGTTCTTTTCACTTGACTAAGATTGGCGATTTTCGCCTGACTCTAAGTGGTTAATTTCACCTGACGCTAACAGTTCTCCACAAGGCGCGACGGAGGTCCGATCGGAACGGAGGAATTTCTGCTGCTCGATACCGAGACATGGGATTTTACTGGAGTAAAAGGATAAAATATCCGGCGTCCGCTCCGCGGACATTTCAAAGATACTGAATCGTATGTTTCCATTATATATAATGAAAGCTATATATAATGGAAGTGATTCTTGTTTTTTATCTGCATCAACGCGGAGCTTAATAACCGTCACCGGAGATTTTCAACATGGAGTTTTTCAAATAAACAAATAAATAGGATTACATATTTTGAAGTAAGTCTGTTAAGGAGCATTTATGTCATGTCTGATTCATATGGAAGGATTTTGGGGGGACAGATACTGCTTATCATATGCTGCGTCATTTATACCGTATGGTGGTGTCTCTCCTATCGTCCGGGAGTAACCGTAAACCGTATCGGCGGGCTGCGCGGAGCACTTCTGCTTTGTACTGCTGCTGCCGGTCTCACAGGAACATTTCTCAGCATTTTCGGCATAAACAGCCTGCCAAAGGGAAATTCGCAGATTTCAAACGGAATGATCTGTATAACAGGGATTATCGCATATATCGCTTTGCTTATTCTGACGCGGTTCTGCTTCGACCGGCCGGTCACGACGGAACTCGTTCTCATCACAGGCTGGGCCGTGCTTGAATTATGTGTTGTTAACGCCGCCAGCGGCGCAGGACTGCTCACGGCCAGCCGCTTGGCCGCTATGCTTGCTGTGATTACAGCAGCTGTATTGATCTCACTTATCCTCTATGTACTCTATTACCGCATGGATGATTGGAGAGCATTTTATATGGCCGCTGTGCCACTTATCACAGAAGCCGTGAGCATGGCCGTTATAAATATATTGATCATGCTGTGTTGAGGCAAGGCATACATCTTACTGCACAAAATCAGATTCTCTTTTTCTCATCTGAATTTGAAGCAATACTTCGCTTGCAGACCAGGCAAACTTTCCGTCCAGATGCCTTGGAGTCTTGAACTGCGGACAATGGTCTTATAACGAGATACTATTGGAAAAACAGCGGCAGCGCATTATATATAAAGTTAAGCGCGGCGTACATGTCGTGCTTACCGCCCTTCATTTTGTAATAAACGAGATGCTCCGGCGTAAATACATCGCTTCTTTTCAGCATGGCATCGAGCTGAATGTCGATCTGGGGTTCGAGCTCGTCTTCCGTACCGGTACAGGCATATATGAAATACCCGCGCTCATCGAGATGATGGCGTTCTACCACACTCTCCAGGGTATCACAGACTGCTTTTGACTGAGAGTCAGTGCTGCCGCTGAACCAGCGGTATGGTCCGCTCATCGGCAGGAAACAGCTGATGTAGTCTGAATCAAGTGCAAACTCCTGCCACGTTGCGACGCCTCCGAGCGAAAATCCGCCGAATGCGCGGTGAGTGCGCGATGCTTTGAGATCATTGTCCGATGTGCTTTGCGCGTATGTGTGATATGAACTTTCGACGGCAGGCATCAGATTTTGTATAAAATCTCTGTGAAATGACAGTACTTCCGTCATTGAAAGAAAGAGATCGTCCTGAGGCTGATCGTCTTCAGTAAATGTTGCTGATACGAAAATCATCGGTTTTATGACATCGTTCTGAATCATGTTGTCTATCAGATTTTTACCGGCGCCTTCGTATTCTGTGAATGCCTGTTCAGCTGTGCCGCCCAGTCCGTGCATCAGGTACATGATATCGTATTTTTTATCTGAATCATTCGGATCATATCCGTATGGCAGATATATGTATGCTTTTTTGGAAATAGCAGACATATCGCCTGTATAATCTTTGGATTTATATGTAAGCTCATTTATCGTTCCCTGCTGGTCAGCCTGGCGCAGATATTCGTCAGGCAGCGGTTTAGTGAAGCCGGTCTGAGTTATGTTCTGACCATTCCCTTTCTTATTGCTATTTTCCTGATCTGTGCTTTCAGTCTGCTCCGTATGATGAGTATAAGTCTGAGATGAGCTTTCGTATCCTGTCGGCGCCTCACAGCTGCAGAGCGCAAAAACCATGATTATAATGAGAATTATCGCTGCTGTTTTTTTCATGCCTATACCCCCCTGCTGAGATTATATATATCGTGCTGTAATTATGGCTTTTATACAGCACGAATCTCAGCTATTTGTAAAATTCTTTTCTTCTCAGATTTGTGTACGGGCGGCCTTGGCGGATTTCTGCCGACATTTCAGGATTTATATTGCCGTATAATATACCTTCGTCTGATCCGCCTTTTATAACGACATTTCCTTCAGCGTCTGCAATTATCGATTCTCCTGAAAAATCCATCTGATCTTCTCTGCCGACGCGATTGCACATGGCGACCGCAGTGCTGTTCTGAAATGCCTGTACTCTGATTTCCCATTCAAACATATCTGACGGTTCGGATTTTGTGTTTGCTGTCGGTATCAGGATCAGACCGGCTCCCATGAGAGCTTCAGTCCTGATGCTTTCAGGATAATGTCTGTCAAAGCATATGATCATTCCGATTTTTCCGAATGGCGTATCGAAGACCTTGAATCCATCGTCAGCCGGTTCGTAATAATCCTGTTCGTAAAACTGAGCTGCCTGAGCTATATGCACCATCTTCTGCACACCCACTATGTTTCCGGCGGCATCTATCATTATGCTCGCATCGTAATTGCGTCCGCCTTCGCTGAGATATACGTTGGGAACTGCCCAGATGCTGCTTTCAGCGCACGCGGCCCTGAATCGCTTTATTATATTATCATCTATCACGATGGGCTGCATTTTTTTCCCCGGATACTGCGGCATAAATTCAGTGAGCTGAAGCTCGGGGAATAAAATCATATCCGCTCCGCTTCCGGCCGCTGTTTTTATGGCATTCATCGCTTTTTCAATGTTTGATTTTAATGAAGATTCAGCCTTGAGCTGATACATTGCGAGTTTCACGATTTATCCTCCCTCTGGTCTGTCTTGAAAGCTGTTCTTCAGTCAGCTGTGTCTGCCTCAGTTAATATACTGCGACTGTACTCTGCAGCACGAACAGCAGAGTAATATGCAGAAAAACTACACTGCCTGCTTAGCAGCTTCGAGTTTATCATATACCTCCTTGAGATTGTGCTGTGCGAGGTCATGTTCGAATTTTTCATTGATTTCTTCAAGAGAACCGTCAAGAGCTCTGTGTATGTTTCTTCCTACAGGACACTGCGGATTCGGATTCTCATGAAAGCGGAACATATTTTCGTCGCTCTTTGTTTCAACTGCTTTATATACATCAAGATATGTTATATCTGTCAGAGGTCTGGTTACAGTTATGCCGCCCGGTCCGCGCTTTACTTCAATTATTCCTGCGTCCTGAAGCTGAAGCATAATATTCCTGATTATCACTGGGTTTGCGCCGATGCTGCCTGCCAGAAATTTACTGGTGATCCTGTACTGTCCTTCGAAATATTTTGCAGCCGCGATGATGTGAACTGCGATTGTAAACTTCGTTGAAATCTGCATATTTTTTCCTTTCCTGCACTGTCTGCGACTGATGCTGTCAGACACCATATCCGACTGATTTTACCGTTTTTCAGTCATTTCACTGATGCCGCTTAATATTTTAATTCGCCTTGTTTTAAAAAAATATTTTATCTTCTCTATCACTATAGTCATTCAGGGATGTTCAAAACCTGAATGCGATTTATCAGAGCCTTTCATCAGCAATAAAAAAAGACGCATAGATGTCGATAGCTGTAATATATCACATTACATAAAAGCAATCAATAACACCTTAGCATCTTTTTCGATAATATTCTGCTTATCAAAACAAAGTCATATCAACGGTAATGCCAAATCGGGACCGTAAATTGCTGCCTGACTTTAGATATGTTTAACAAGCCGTGAGCAAGAAATCCCCCACCTCTAAGTGAAGCGTAGGTGGTGGGATGAATTGTGGATTACACGGCGTTCTTTATGTATTGCCAATTATTATTGTGTGACAACAATTTCAAATTGGATATGACTACTTGCCTATATGATTTACCCGGCAAAGTGATATATTCATCATTTTTATTTTTGATGTATGCACCGCCAGAAGTAAAACCTGTAATGTAACCAACCTGA
>CADBRA010000084.1 GCA_902796965.1 uncultured Eubacteriales bacterium
CATTGTTAAAGGCCCTCCGTGATTTAATCATTACTGTCACGAAAGGCCTTGTCAATTGTTTTTACAGAGTTTTTTCTATAGCCCCGAAAATACAATCAGCAATTCATTCGTTTGGACTATTAAAAAGGAGAGAAAGATTCTGAATCTCCTGTATAGTATTGTAGACCGGATTTATATCGGCAGGATTCCGCATATTGGCACACAGGCGCTTGGTGCCGTGGGTCTATGTTTTCCAATCATAATCGTTATTACCGGGTTTACGAATATGTTCGGTCTGGGCGTGGCTCCACTTTTTTCCATGGCTTTGGGGCAGGGGGATAAAAGAAAGGCGGCGGAAATTCAGAATACGGCATTCCGGCTGCTTCTGTCGGCAATTCTATTAACCATTCTGGGCGAATTATTTGGCAGAGAACTGCTGCTCCTTTTCGGAGCGGAAGGTCGTGAGATTCCGATTTCACTTTCCTACCTGCAGGTATATCTTCTGGGAACGGTTTTTCTGATGATTTCCACAGGAATGAATCCCTACATTAACGCGCAGGGCTATGCTGCCATTGGCATGTGTTCCGTTATGATCGGCGCTGTAGCGAATCTCATGCTTGATCCGATATTCATCTTTTTTTGTGGTATGGGCGTTGAAGGTGCCGCTGTTGCAACCGTAATATCGCAGATTCTGTCATTCCTGTATGTTTTACGTTTCCTTAAGGAAAAGAAAAACGACTTTCAGATCAGGCCCGGATTAAATTTTCCATACGCCGGAAAAATCATAGGTCTGGGTATTGCTCCGTTTATCATGCAGTTTACAAACTCTCTGGTACAGATTGCCTGCAATCATGTCCTGATGGAGTTTGGCGGTGTGATGTATGTGTCAGTTATGACGATTGTTTCGTCTGTGCGGTCGATTCTTGATACGCCGGTTTTTGCGGTCACGGAAGGGACATCTCCGGCCATCAGCTATAACTATGGTGCCGCAAGGCCTGCAAATGTCAAAAAGTCTGTCAGCATAATGATGTCGCTGGCATTGCCGTATACGTTTCTGGTATGGCTTTTGATCATGCTCCAGCCGGAATGGTTTATACGAATTTTCAGCAGTGATGAGACGATTATGCAGGACGCATCTCGTGCTTTGCATCTGTATTTTATGGCATTTATCTTCCAGTCGCTTCAGTATAGTGGCCAAACAGTGTTTAAGGCACTGAACAAGAGAAAGAGAGCAACTTTCTTCAGCTTATTCAGAAAAGTTATTCTTGTTGTTCCGCTGACCTATCTTCTTCCGCATATTGCAAATCGGCGGACAGACGGTGTTTTTATGGCGGAACCGATCTCCAATGTAGTTGGGGGCCTGCTTTTGCGCAATGTTTCTGACAATATGGCCGGAGTTAAACAGAATGGTTTCTGGGAAAGAGAGGAATAATTAATGTATTTTTTCAATCCTAATACAATCATGACGAGCGGTCCTGAAATGAGTTTTGAAGAGAAGATCGCTGTTTTAAAGGACCAGATGGAAAATGCCGATGCTGTTGTCATCGGAGCTGGCAGCGGACTCTCCACTGCGGCGGGATATGAGTATTCAGGAGAACGCTTCGAGAAATATTTTGCTGATTTTGAGAGGAAATATGGGTTTAGGGATATGTATTCCGGAGGCTTTTATCCGTACAAAACCATGGAAGAATTCTGGGGATACTGGTGTCGGTCTATCTGGATCAACCGCTATGCATCGATTCCGTCAGATCTCTATGAGCGGCTGCTTGCACTGGTAAAGGACAAAGATTATTTCGTTCTGACAACCAATGTGGATCATTGCTTTCAGAGGAGCGGGTTCGATAAGAAGCGGCTGTTCTATACGCAGGGGGATTATGGCCTGTTTCAGAGCAGTTCGCCAAGCGGCGTGGCTAAGGACAGGACCTATGAGAACTACGAGGTCATCCGCAGTATGATACTCTCAGAAGGATATCAGATTGGGGCCAATGGAGAACTGATTGTCCCGAAGGATACGGAGATCAGGATGACGGTGCCGTCTGATCTTGTGCCGGTATGTACAGATGATGGAAAACTGATGACCACGAATCTTCGCTGCGATGACAGCTTTGTGGAGGATGAAGGCTGGCATCAGGCGGCGGAACGGTATCAGGATTTCCTGCGCAGGCATGAACAGCTTCGTGTTCTGTATCTGGAACTGGGCGTTGGAATAAATACCCCGGTTATAATCAAGTATCCGTTCTGGAAATATACACGTGAAAATCCGAATGCTTTCTATGCCTGCGTCAACATGGGCGAGGCATATTGTCCGGAAGATATTGGAAAGCAGTCTGTGTGCATCGACGGCGACATCGAGGAAGTTCTGCAGGCAGTCGGATCAGAAAAGTATGCAGCCTTTTAGTGTTCTGAAAAACGCTGCTTTATCGCATCATGAATAATGCAAAAATAATCAGAATCATGCTTCTGTACACATATTTTACATTCATCGGAAGTAACGAAGGATTACGAATACTTACTGAATCAGCATAGCAAAACAAATATATAGTAGGGATGGAATAGCCCGAACTTATACGCCTGTAGACATTGTGTAAGACGTTAGTTACGTATTGTCGTAACCAATGCAGTAGTGGTTGAAGCAGGAAGCTCCGACTTCTATAAGTCGTAATAGTTCACTATTGAAGCTTGCTGAAAAGCAGGCTTCTTTTTTCATTATCTGAGAGACGTTGTGCCGCCGGCATATCTGTGTTTTGATGTCATGACCGCGGAGCGGTCGAGCGGTCGCGATATGATTTTCCGGTTTAATAATTTTCGTTTTTTCTTTAAATTTATGTAAAAATACGGCAAAAAAGTGATTCACTGTTTCTTTTTTCAATAGCTTTAATGCGGTGCAACGGTTCTGCAGATGTGTGATATAATACCTTCTGTTTGTGTGTTTCTATTAGCTGCATAACTTATACAGCTGTTTTTGTAAGGTGGTTTTAAATGGACAGAGAAACTTTAGGTTCGCGTCTCGGATTTATACTTATATCTGCGGGATGCGCGATCGGAGTGGGAAATGTCTGGCGCTTTCCGTACATATGCGGTCAATACGGCGGCGGATTTTTTCTCATAATTTACATTGTCTTTCTTGCGATTCTCGGAATTCCGGTTCTCACTATGGAATATTCGATCGGGCGCGCGAGTCATGTGAGTATTCTTCCGGCATACAGAAAGCTGGAAAAGGAGGGGTCGAAATTCCATATAATGGGATATATATCCATGGCAGGCAACTATGTGCTGCTGATGTATTATTCGGTTGTTTCGGGATGGATTCTGTATTACGCTTATCTGATGGCAAAAGGCACGTTTGTCGGAGCTGATACAAAACTTGTGGCCGACACATTCAACGGTATGATGAACACGCCGGGAATCCTGATTGGGGCCATGCTGGTAGTGATGCTCATTACGACGGCTGTGTGCAGCATCGGACTGCAGAAGGGTGTTGAAAATATCACGAAATTCATGATGCTGGCTCTGCTGATAATAATGGTCATTCTGGGCATAAGAAGTCTGACGCTCCCGGGTGGACAGAGCGGGCTTTCGTTTTATCTCAAGCCTGACATAAGCCATATAAAAGAGTCCGGCACGTTCAATGTGATGTATGCAGCGCTCAATCAGAGCTTTTTCACGCTCTCTATCGGAATGGGGGGCATGGAAATATACGGAAGCTATATCGATCGTAAAAAGCGTCTCGCCGGAGAGGCTGTCATAGTTTCAGCGCTTGATACGTTCGTTGCTTTTACAGCAGGTCTTATCATATTTCCGGCATGCTTCGCATACGGCGTGGATCCTGATTCCGGCCCGAGTCTTATATTTATGACTCTTCCGCGCGTCTTCTCGTCAATGCAGGGTGGACGTCTATGGGGAACGATGTTCTTCATTTTCCTGTCGTTTGCAGCGTTATCGACGATGATCGGCGTGTTTGAGAACATCATCGCGTTTTCAATAGATCTGCGAGGAGCGGAGCGCAGAAAGAGCGGCATAGTAAACGGCATAATCATCGCGCTTCTTTCAATACCGTGCGCGCTCGGTTTCAATATCTGGAGCTCGGCGCAGCTTATTCCGGGTAAGGCAATAATGGACATGGAGGATTTTTTCGTCAGCAATATATGCTTGCCTGTGGGTTCGTTTGTCATAATTCTCTTCTGCACGTGGAAGTTCGGATGGGGATTTGACAACTTCATCAAAGAGGCGAACACCGGAGAAGGACTCAAAGTTCCGCGCGGACTTTTGTGGTATTTCAAGTACGTTCTGCCGGTTATAGTCGGTTTCCTCGTCGTATACGGGATAATAACGTTCTTCAGATAATTAAAAAGCCGGTTTGCTTCTGTATAAGAAAACGGAGGACGGATCTGTCTGTCGTATTTCATTTATTGTGATTTCATACCATTTACAGGTCCGGTTACAGGTCCGGCGGCTCGTTTTAATCTTTTGTAGCATAATCTGTTAAATTAATAAATTGTTAAGTAAAAACATGGCATACTATAAAAGGAAGTATTTATATCACAATGACTGTTGATAAAAAGGATGAGCGTCATGACTGGAAAAAGAAGAAAAATAATCGCTTTAATGGTTGTGATCATTACAATCGCCGGATGCCTTGCATTTTTATATATTTGGCATTATGGAAAGCAGTCGGATAAAAACACCGGATCTTCATCGCAGGATATAAAAATCTATCACAGCAACGTAGATAAGGATAGAGACGGTATAGACGATCAGACGGACATACTTCAGAGCACAAAGGACTATATTGCGACCAGACCGAAATACAAGAGCAAATATTATCAGGGCGGATATCCTGATGACGGATATGGCGTCTGCACTGATGTGGTCGCCGCGGCGCTCAAGGGTGCTGGATATGATCTCAGAGATCTGGTAAACGAAGACATACAGGAGCATCCTGAGAATTATGACATAGCGTCTCCTGATCCGAATATCGATTACCGGCGCGTCAAAAATCTGAAAGTGTGGTTCGCAAACAATACAATATCGTGTACGCTGGATTTAAAAGATGTCAATGCGTGGCAGGGCGGAGACATTGTAATTTTCAAGAATCACATAGGAATGGTTTCTGACCGCAGAAATAAAGACGGAGTGCCGTATGTTATTCATCACTATAGCAGCAGACAGAAAAATTATGAACAGGATATTCTGGAAAAACGTGACGATATAGCAGGGCATTACAGGATGTCGTAAAACGGCGGCGCATTCTGCTGACATTATCCGCGCTGCAGACACAGGGATATCTGACATATGTTCCTGTGTCGTTTTTTCATCGGCGCAGCAGGGCAGGAGGATCATTTTTATTGAAAAATCTTAGGAATCAGTGGAAATGTTAATCCTGCTCACGTAAATTTGATATTAAATGATTAGAACTGATGTTTTCAGAATTTACGGTATTTTTGTATTGAATAATCAGGATTTTTCATATGATCCGAAGTCGCCGGATCACGGAAAGAAACATGAAAGCCGGTCCTAAGCGCATCTTTGCATGAGCTTAGGACCGGCTTTATGTCCAATATCAGATTTTTTAAAAGGCTAATGTTATTTCGGCCATTTTCCGACAATAAAAACAGATATCTGGCAGCGATCCGGTAGCTTTGCGCAAGCTCCCTGTGGTATGCTTTATTGCCGGTTGACTGTGATGCATGATTGCGTCATCATAATCATGACGTTTTCATGTGATGTTTTTTCCACAACTTATGATATTCAGATTCCTCAGTACGCTCCTTTCCATTATATTTGTATAATGATTTGACTTTTTTCTGTCCGGTTATCATGCTGCTTTTTCGTCGCTGCCATCTCCATTGTTTTCGGGTTCAGGTGTTCCCGATGGCTCAGGAGCGTCGGACGGAGCAGGCGGCGGACCGAACAGCTTCATAGCGAGAGGGAATGCAGTAAAATTTCCTATCAGAGCAGTTGCGTATACTGAAAGGAAAACATACAGCACAAGGTGCCTCCACGCGTTGAAAAAGTAAGGACCGACACCGGCGTTGACAGCCGTCATGATAAGGCTCATTACAAGTGACAGTATTGCTGCCAGTACAAGCGTTGACATGAAACGGAATGGAACGCCGCCTTCCTTTAATCCCATGGCTCTTGCCGTTTTATCTCCAAGAAGATTAAGCGGGACAAACAGCACGAGCAGCGTGCTGATCGTAAATGCGATCGCGAATCCTCTGATGAAGAGCATAAAATTCAGTGTCCCGACCGCCAGCAGAGGAAGCACGCATGCGAGAGCCACATTGATTATCAGTGAGATATAAATGTTAATAAACAGATTATATTTATTAAATATCTTTTTCATTTAAGATGTGAACCTCCAATTTACATCATTCATAATAACAACTTCAATTGTTAATCTACATTATTTAATGAAAACAACCTCAATCGTTAATCTACATTATTAATAAAAACAACTTCAATCGGATGGTAAATCATGCACATCAGACGTCGGACACTTAAGCGGCTGATGTGCAGCGGAAACATAATCTGTACAACAAAACTTTACATACAGATTATATATTTATCAATTACATTAAATAAGTAGCACAGGTTACAATTGTGAAAAATTTAATTTTCTTTTCTTTTACGTAGCGCAGGCTACTTATAGCGCAGCAGGATCACAAATATAATTTAGTCAATCGGAAACATAATCTGGTTTAAAGAAGGAGGAAAGAAGATGGCTTTACCGGAAATGACCTATGTCAGAGCTAAAAGCCTGGACGAAGCTTGCAAGTACGCGTCAGAGAATTCAGCGCGGACTGCGGTGATTGCCGGCGGAACAGATGTGATTCTGCAGACCAAGGAACTGGTTCTTCAGAACATGGGGATCGATACTCTGCTGGATATCAAGGAGATTCCGGGTTTGAACAGACTGGATTTCGTGGAGGGAGAAGGACTCAAGATAGGTTCACTCACAAAACTTTACGATATCCAGAGTTCTGAAATCGTAAAGGAACATATTCCTGCAGTGGCATATGCGGCTCACTATGTAGCATCCCCTCAGGTACGCAGAAAAGGCACGATGGCTGGAAATATCTGCAACGCTTCCCCTTCGGCTGATACAGCATCTATACTGCTCGCAATGAATGCTGTAATCAAGACCCACAGCGTAAAAGGCGACCGTGAAATCCCGATGAGCGAATTTTTCCAGGGATTCAAAAAGACAGCGATCGACAAAGAAGCAGGAGAGATAGTTACGGAAATAGACATTCCGGAACTGAAGAAGGGTGAAGGATCAGCGTATTTCAAGCACGCGATCAGAAAAGCGATGGACCTCGCGATCATCGGCGTGGCAGCCTGGGTCCGCATGGACGGAAATAAGATTGAGGATGTCAGGTTAGCTGTCGGCGGTGCTGCGATCACTCCTATCCGTCTTCCTGAGGCAGAAGCGATACTTAAAGGAAATGAACTCTCTGACGAACTTCTCGAAAAGGCAGGAGTAAAGGCGTCACAGGAGATTTCACCTATTTCCGACGTTCGTGCTTCAGCCGAATACCGTACAGACATGGTAAGAGTTTACACAAAACGTGCTGTAAACAAAGCAGTTGAAACCATGAGGTAGGAAAGGAGGAGAAAAATGGCTAAGAGAATCATTAAATTCAAGCTTAACGGAGAAGATATAGAGACGATCTGCCAGGACAACATAACTATGGTGGATTTCCTCCGCAAGGACATGCATCTCACGGGTACGAAAAGAGGATGCGAGGAAGGAGAATGCGGAGCATGCACGATCCTTCTTGACGGACGGGCAGTGGACTCGTGCCTGATGCTCGCAGCAGAGGCTGACGGACATGAAATCACGACAATAGAAGGTGTAAGGCGCGGAGGACAGCTACATCCGATTCAGCAGGAATTCATAGATAAATGGGCTCTTCAGTGCGGATTCTGCACACCCGGAATGATAATGTCGGCGCTTTCACTTCTGAATGAAAATCCTCATCCTACTGAGCATGAAATCCGCGATGCGATTTCTGGAAATCTGTGCCGCTGCACAGGTTATGCCAAGATCGTTGAGGCTATAGATGCGGCAGCTGAAAAACTCGCGAAGGAGGTGGCTGAGTAATGGCAACAGAACAGCAGAAATATTATGCAGATATAAAGAACGTATATAAGAAGCCTGAAGAATATACTCTCGCAGGAAAAGGTAATGCTTATGTACGTATAGACGCTGAAGCTAAGGTAACGGGAAACGCGATCTACACAGATGACGTTTATCTTCCTGATACATGGTACTGCAAGCTCGTACACAGTCCTTACGCTCACGCGATAATCAAGAGCATAGACTTTACAGAAGCGTTAAAGGTTCCTGGCGTAAAAGCCACACTTACAGGTGCTGATTTCCCTGAGGGCCATAACCTCGGAAATCCTGAGGCATTCAAGGAACTCGCGGACAAAGAGCCTCTTTGCCGTAAAAAGGTACGTATGGAAGGCGATGAAGTAGCAGCCGTATGCGCAACTACAGAAGAAGCTGCCACTGAGGCGGCAAGACTTGTCAAGGTTGAATATGAGCCGCTGCCTGTAATCCTCGATCCGTTTGACGCGATGAAGGTTGACGCAGAGCCGATTCATTATCCGCCTGATCAGCCGGGAACTGCCAGCAATCTTTCGATATTCACAGTAATGCACGCCGGAGATCCTGACAAGGCGTTTGAAGAAGCTGATTATACAGATGAGCATTACTATAAGACGCAGGAAATCGTACACAGTGCAATAGAGCCGCACGGCGCTATCGCAAAATACGAGAATGGCGAGTGGACAGTATGGACAACTACTCAGGGCGCATATGTATCACGTTACTGGATCGCATGGGGCCTCGGAGTGCCTGAATCGAGAGTAAGAGTAATCAAGCCTATGGTAGGCGGCGGATTCGGTGGCAAGCTCGATGTATTCGCTCACGAACTCTGCCCATGCAAGTTCTCGCAGATGACTGGACATCCTGTAAAGTGCATACTCAAGAGAGATGAGGTCTTCAAGTGTACGAGAACGCGTCATCCTATCTCATTCAAGATCGAGAGTGCATTCACAAAAGAAGGAAAACTCCTTGCAAAACGCTGCACACACATCCTTGACGGCGGAGCATATGGCGGTTCAGGTATAGCTGCTAATACTCTGTCGCTTATCTGCGCTACATTCCCTTACAAAGTCGAAAACATCGACATGGTAGCGAGAAGACCGTACACAAACCATCCTGCTTCAGGAGCCATGAGAGGATACTCGGCGTGCCAGGTTCACTTCGCTCATGAGATTCACATGGATGAAGCTGCAAACGACCTCGGTATCGATCCGCTCGAATTAAGACATATCAACCAGATAACACCGTATTATACAGGTCCTACAGGTCTGGAGTTCACATCATGCCGCTTCAAGGAATGCCTTGATGCAGTTGCAGATTACATCGACTGGGAGCACAGAGACCGTTATCCGTTCGGAAGCGGCGAAGCGATTGGTATTTCAGGATCTGGATTCATGTCAGGAACAGGATTCCCTGTACTTGTAACTCCGCATTACTGCTCGTCTGCTACTATGGTACGTCTGAACCGTGAAGGTTACGCAGTTGTATTCTCCGGAGCAAACGATATCGGCCAGGGCTGCGACACTGTAATGACGATGATTGTTGCAGAGGAACTCGGTCTTAACATGGACGAAGTTAAACTCATACAGTCTGATACAACTACAACTCCTTGGGATGCAGGCTCATTTGGTTCGCGTGTAACATTCCTCGCCGGAAATGCATGCAGAAGAGCAGTCGGAGACGCAAAGTGGAAGCTGCTTTCAAGCTGGGCTGAAGAGTGGGGCTGCAAGCCTCAGGACATCAAGATGGAAGACCATCGTGTATTCCTTCCTGGTGACTCTGAAAAGAATATCTCATACAACGAAGCATGCTTCGGTTATGAGGAAAAGAACTTCGGTAAGTGCGTTGCAGGTGTCGGATCGTTCTGTCACGAAGGCGACAAGGATATCTATGTAAAGAACGTCGGCAACTACGCTACTGCTTATTCATTCTCGGCTTCGGGCGCAAAGGTCAAGGTCGACATGGAGACAGGACAGATCGAACTGGAAGATTTCGTATTCGGCCACGACTGCGGACGTCCGCTTAACATACGTGCCGTAGAAGGACAGATCGAAGGATCCGTACTCCTCGGATATGGTTTCTCATGCTATGAGGAATGCCAGTATGACGAGAACGGCAAGCACCTGAATCCAAGCTTCAGAGACTACCGCTTCCCGACTGCACTCGATATGCCTAAGATGAAGACAATCATCTGCAGTGAATACGACGAGGAAGGTCCTATGGGCGCAAAGGAAGCCGGCGAAGGCTCGACTGCTCCTGTAGGTTCCGCTATAGGAAACGCTATCAACTATGCAACCGGCCTCACCATGAGAGAACTCCCGATAACGCCGGAGAGAATCTGGAGAGCGCTCAGAGAGCATGAGAAGACAGGAAAGACAGCGTTTGGAGCTGAAGACCTCAAGGAGAAGTTTGCAGCAATGCCGCCGCTCCCTCAGAGGTATGATGTATAGAAATTCAGCATTAAAGTAAAGTTGTAATTCTGATATTTCAGGACTGCCGGACACGGCCGCCGACTGGCCGTGTCCGGTATGGGGAACAATCATGGACGAGATGAGTGACCAGAAAAACAGAGACAGCAGAGAATGGGAAGTAAGTTCAGCTCAGATGCGCAGGACGCATGGCTTTGTGCAGAACATGGATCAGACTGCGGATGCCCGGCAGGAAGCGGAAGAGTTGAAAGATCTTGCGTCTGACATTCTCAGACTCGCAAGAAATACTCTGCTTATCGATCTCAGGTTTATGGAGGCGGCATTTGTGAACATCATTCCCGGGCATGATGAAGACACACCGGGAATTGCCACTGATGGCCGCTTTTTTTATTACAACTCGCGCCACATCTGCAGTCTGTATAAAAGAGCTAAAGAACTGCCTCCGCGCGATTATCTTCATACAGTGCTGCACTGCGTTTACCGGCATATTTTCGTCGGAGAGAAGATACGCAGAAACCTGTGGAATCTCGCGTGTGATATCGCTGTCGAGAATACGATAAACGATCTCAATCTGAAGTCACTTTACGCTGAAAGGCAGACACAGCAGAAGTGGTTCATCGACGAACTGAAGGAAAAGATCCCGCGCCTGACAGCCGAATGGATTTACAAGTATCTCGATGAAGATCAGGATATAAACGAATATGATATAGCGCATCTTCAGAATAACTTTTTCGCCGATGATCATACACTGTGGTACGCTCAGGGCGAACCAGGAAAGCCTGATCAGCAGGATGAGGACGACGATGAAGACGACGACACTGAAGGTGAGCAGCAGATTCCAGGACCGGACGACTCAGCTGATGATCAGGACAGTGGAGAGATGGAAATGGAGGACTCTGAGACACGCAGCGGGGAAGGCGGATCCGGCGATGGCGATCGTGAAGGTGAACCAGCGTATAAACCGGATCCTGATGACCTGGAGCACAAGTGGCGTGACATTTCAGAACGCATACAGACAGATCTCGATACATTTTCGGATACATATGGCAGTGGAGCAGGAAATATGCAGCAGGCTCTGCGGGAGATAAACCGCGAAAAGTACGATTACGCTGAGCTGCTCAGACGGTTCTCGGTGCTCGGAGAGAATATTGAGATCAACGAGGATGAATTCGACTACATTTACTATACATACGGCATGAAAATGTATGGGAAAATGCCGCTGATAGAACCTCTGGAATATAAGGAAGTAAAAAAAGTCCGCGATTTCGTCATAGCGATAGATACATCTGAATCGGTTGCAGGAGACATTGTTCAGAAATTCGTGTCGAAGACGTGGAACATACTCAAGCAGAGCGAGAATTTCTTTTCCAGAGTTAATGTCCATATCATCCAGTGCGGAGCACGCGTTGAGGAGGATGTAAAGATAACGACACAGGATGAGTTCGACGAATACATGAAGCATATGGTGCTGAAGGGATTTGGAGGAACAGATTTCAGGCCTGTGTTTGAACATGTGGACATGCTTCTCAGACAGCATGAATTCAACAATTTCAAGGGACTTATTTATTTTACAGATGGATACGGAACGTTTCCGGCAAGTGTTCCGGCATATGATTCTGTCTTCGTCTTTCTGGACCAGGGATACGATCTTCCGGAGGTTCCTGTGTGGGTTATCAAGATGATCCTCAGAGAGGATCAGATCATGGAGTTCTGATGATATGACAGGAAAATTTACAATAGAAGACGGAGTGCTGATACGTTATGACGGAACAGACGAATCAGTTGAAATTCCCGACGGAGTCCTGGTCATCGGTCAGCAGGCTTTCAAAGACGCAGCTTCAATCAGAGAGGTGTATATCCCTCCTTCAGTGAAAAGCATAAAACAGGAAGCATTCAGACTGTGCATCAATCTCAAGGAGATAACAGGTGGTGAAGGCGTCACAGAGATAGAACGCGACGTCCTCCTCGGAACACCGTGGTATCGCTATTACTCTGAAAACGAACTCGACTGGAAGGAAGATCTGAAATTTATCGGACATGTTCTCGTCAAGGGCAGAAGAAACATAAGATCTGCCGTGATACCAGATGGCACGACTATGGTGGCAGCAGATGCCTTCAATGAGCGTGTGCTGTTGAAAAGCGTTAAGATTCCTCCGTCTGTGACTTATCTTGGCTGGCGCGCGTTCGAGAGCTGTACCAGTCTGACTCATATACATATCCCGGGGACTGTTAAGACGATAGGGTGGCACTGCTTCAAGGGATGTGCGAGACTTGAAAAAGTTCAGCTCGATGAAGGCATAGAAGTGATGGAAAACGGAATATTCATCAGCTGCAGAGCACTCTACAGAATAGTAATTCCGGCTTCTGTGAAATATTTCGGAGGATGGATGTTCTTCTCAAGCATGAACCTGGGACAGATAGATTTCAGATGCCACATCAGCGAGATACAGGAAAGGACGTTTTCCGGGTGCATGAATCTGCAGAAGATCGAACTTAAAGACGGGCTTGAGAGAATCGGCCCGGAGGCATTCTATGAATGTACGAATCTCGAAGATGCGCTTCTCCCCGAGGGTTTGAAAAAGCTTGAGCGGAATGCTTTTGCAACAGACAGGACGTTCAGAAAGATCAGGCTGCCTGATTCTCTCGAAGAGATGGGATATGGTGTTTTCAGAGGATGCTCCGGTCTCAGGGAACTGACCATACCGTCATTTCTGAAGGAGATACCTGAAAGCACGTTTGCTGACTGTACCGCTCTGGAGGATCTGACCATAAAAGATGGAGTAGGAAGAATATGCAGCTCTGCATTCAGAAACTGCAAGCGCCTTAAGAAACTTGAAATACCCGGTTCCGTTGAGGAAATCGGTGAAAGCGCATTCGAAGGATGCAGCGGACTGCAGGAATGCACGATCAGCGAGGGCGTGAAGAAGGCCGGTTCTGACTGCTTCGCAAGATGCTGGAATCTCGAGAAGCTTGAGCTGCCTGATTCGCTTGAGGAAATCGGCGGAATGGCATTCAACATGTGCATAAAACTCGCAGATGAGCGTGGATTCTTCGTTCAGGACAGCAGATTTTACGCATATATCGGTGACAGGTCCGAAGTTCACATAACGGATGAGGATGGAATCAGCGCGATCATGAGTGGAGCATTTGCGGGAAACGAAAGATATGTACGCATCACGGCTTCCACAAATGTCACATCAGTTGGAAAGGGCGCTTTTCAGGGATGTTCCCGTCTTGAGGAACTTGAACTCCTTTCAGACAGAATAAATGATCTCGGACCTGATCCGTTTGAGGGCTGCGATGAGCTGTTATCAGCATCTGTCTGCGGAATGGTTCCGGACGATTTTGATGATCAGGCATCAAAGGATGCAGCTGCGCTGGGCTTCTGTCGCAGATTTGATTTTTACCCGGCCAACTGCAGGAAAGCTTATGAAAAATATATCGCTGAAAACGGAAGGCGCCTGATCTTCAGGGCGATAGACAAACAGCTGCTTGATGCCGTGAAATATTTCACTGTCAGCGGAGCTGTCGTGAGTGATGATTTTCATGATGTGCTTGAATATGCACAGAGAAAAAAACGGATGGAGATAGTCGCTCTTCTGCTCGAATACAGGAGTGCGCACGAGGATGAAGTTCAGGATGTGTTTGATAAATACAGCATTTAGGAGGGGCATATGAATATTGCAGAAGCGAAAAGTCAGGTAAAAAATGCGATGACTGCGTATTTTGCCCGCGATGAATTTGGAAATTACAAGATTCCTGTCGAGAAGCAGAGACCGGTTCTTCTGCTCGGTCCACCGGGAATAGGTAAGACGGCGATCATGGAGCAGATTGCATCTGAGATGGATGTCGGACTTGTTTCATATTCGATGACTCACCATACTCGCCAGAGTGCGCTCGGACTGCCGTATATAAAGGAAGAGGAATTTGAAGGTCATGAGTATTCGGTTACAGAGTATACGATGAGTGAGATCATCGCAAAGATGTATTCGCTGATGCGTGAGACAGGTGTCCGTGAAGGTATTCTCTTCCTGGACGAGATAAACTGCGTTTCGGAGACTCTTTCACCGGCCATGCTGCAGTTTCTGCAGTACAAGGTTTTCGGACAGCACAGGATTCCAAAGGGATGGATCGTCGTCACAGCTGGAAATCCTCCGGAGTACAACAAGTCAGTGCGTGATTTCGATATCGTTACGCTCGACAGGCTGAAAAGAATGGATATAGAACCTGATTACGAGGTCTGGCGCAGATACGCTTTGTCGAAGGGCGTTCATCCTTCCATTCTGACTTATCTCGCGGCGAGAAAGAAGGATTTCTACAAGGTCGAGAGCACAGTGGACGGCAAGAATTTCGTGACCCCGCGCGGCTGGGAAGATCTTTCCGAAATGATTAGGCTTTATGAAGAGACGGGAATCAAAGTCGACGAGACACTGATAGTCCAGTATCTTCAGGATCCGCGCATTGCGAAGGACTTCGCCATTTATTACGATCTGTTCAGGAAATACAGGAGCGATTACAAGATAGAATCCATCCTGGCAGGAAATCCTGAAGAGAACATAGTATTAAGGGCACAGCGGGCAAAATCGGACGAGCGTCTCTCATTCCTCGGACTTCTGTTTGACGCTGTCACGGGCGAACTCAGGAAAGTATGCGAGAAGGAAGACATGCTCGATCTGTTGACTCCGCTCCTCCGCAAAGTTCATGAAGAGATGGGCGAAGGCGTCGAAGAGCCGGCGGCTGTCCTTGAACAGCATATTGAGGAGGAGACTGATAATCTCGAAAAAGGCAGGCTGGCTTCCTCTGTTTCTGAGAGCAGACAGCGCTGTATTCAGATGATGCTGGCAGAGCTTAACGATTACAAGGCGGAGCTCATACATGCGGGACTTGCTGAAGGCGGCGAAGAAGCATTCGATCTGATAAGAAAAAAGTTCGGTGCGTCTGTTTCAGAACTCCGCAGCGCTGCTGACAGAGGGCGGGAGATGCTTGAAAATGCATTTTCCTTTTGCGAGAAAGCGTTTGAGGAAGGCGAGGAGATACTGATTTTCGTCACAGAGCTTACAGTGAATTACTATACAGCCAGATTCATCGGCCACTATGGCTGCGATAAATATTACTTACACAACAAGGAACTTCAGTTCGCAGAGCGGCAGAAGGAGATTCAGAGCCGCGTAGACAAGATAAATTGGGAATTATAGCAGACAGGAGGAAATATCATGACTAAGTCGGAATTCTTGAAATCGAGGGAAAAACTGAGCGGACAGCTGCCTGAACTTCTTCCTCTGATCGAAGAGGAACGCTGCGCTTATATAGAAGCGGAATACGGCCGCGTGCAGGCTGTAATCGGAACAGGCTACTGGGACGATGAAATGGGTAGAAATGACGTGTTTCACGGTAAAATGGGAGATGAGCTGCGACTTATAGAAGCGCGCCCGAAGGATCCGTATGACATTACGATAGAAGAGCTGTACTGGATTACGTGCCAGCACAAGCACATTGAAAGAGTCGGCACAGATTCGTTCCTTAAATTCTTCAACATGATGCCTGAGGACAGAGAAAGAATTCACTTCCTCGCGGAGATGTGGCACAAGCTGATGCACGGCGAACCGTGCACGAGCGCTGAGATCGCGGAACTCAAGTATGGTCACGAGGAGTTCCTTGACCGCAAATTTGAAGAAGCTGTAAAAGTCATCCGTTAGTCAGCGGAGCTGACAAGCCGGCAAGGAGGATTTTTCATGATTATTGAAAAAAAGGAAATTCAAAATTATGTGCTGGATGTTACCATTTCAGTAGAAAAAGAGGAATTCGACCAGGCCCGCAGAGAAGTTTACCTCAAGCATACTGATAGTTACCCTGTTTCGGGATACGCAGGCGGAATGGCTCCGCTCGACGAGCTTGAAAAAAATTACGGACCTGCTGTCCTGTATGATGAAGCGCTCGAGGTTGTCGTGCCGAAGATGTTCAGCGGATTCCTCAGCAGCGAAGGCCTGCGCATAGTAGGCAAGCCTTCAATGTATGACATGAAATTCAACGAAGGAGGCGTTCTGTTCAGTATTAAGGCTGATCTGTATCCTGACGTGAAGCTCGGAAGGTACAAGGGTCTCAGCGTTCCGTACCGGCGCGCGGGAGAACAGGATCTTTTCGAACGGGCTGTCATACAGCAGGCTTGCATGAATATGGTCGGCGAGATTCCGCCTCATATGATAGAACAGAAGCTGAACGAGATCATCGCACGCGAGAAACTCAATGTAAGCAATGAGGCGATCTATCATCTTCTTGCCGATGCAGAAAAGATACTTTCGAGAGGATATGCTGCTGCAGGCGTAAACCGCAGGCCTTCACAGATAAAGGCTGAGTCCATGGATCTCATGGTACAGACTGTATCTGAGGAACATCAGGATGACTGGCAGGAATTCTTCAAGGATCAGGTAAAGATAATGGCAGAGCGTTATCACAGTCCTCTTCCCGAGGGATATGACGAGGAGCTGCAGAATATCATCGACGAGCGCATGAAGGAAAAGAATGAGATGGACAAGGACAAGCTCATCGACGAGATATTCGATTCTTATCTGAATTCTCAGGCTTTGACGCGCGACGAATGGAAAAAGAAGCGCTCTGCTCAGGCGGCGAGAGAGGTCTGCGTGGATCTGCTGCTCGACAGTGTTGCGGAAAAGGAACATATCGGAGTAAACGATACAGAGCTTCATGAGGCGCTTGAGAACATAGGTTCGCAGGTCAACATGTCTTCAGAAGAGGTAGAGGAAAAGATAGATACAGATCCTGTGCGCTGGAAACTCATGAGAGACAAGGCGCTGACGATGATCCTCGACAGTGCGGTTACGGACGAGGAGGGACGCGTAAAGCGTCTCAAACAGAAGAAAGCAGGTACGGCTGTTTATGGAGGAACAGAAAGCCTTTAAAGAAGCGGAACCAGTGAAGAATCCGCTTGAAACAGAAAAGATATCGAAGCTGCTGGCGAGTTTCTGTATACCATCGCTTGCCAGCAGTCTTGTGACATCGCTCTACAACATCGTCGATCAGCTCTTTATAGGAAACACGCTCGGCATAGTCGGAAATGCAGCCACGAATGTCGTGTTTCCTGTAGTCACGCTGATAACGGCTCTGTCGCTCATGTGCGGAGTAGGGCCGTCAGCATCGATGAACATTAATCTGGGCCATAATGACAAAAACGCTGCTGCGCGCGCTGTCGGAGGCGGCTTCGGGCTCATGGTTCTGTGCGGGCTGATAGTCGCAGTGCCGATGCTGATATTTACCGAGCCGATCCTTCACGTGTTCGGATGTACTGATACGGTGATGCCGTATGCGATGCCTTATGCGAGAATCATATCGCTCGGATTCGTATTTTCTATGATCGGAGCATCAGGCCCGTTTCTTATCAGGGCGGACAACAGCCCTAATTACGCGCTGCTCTGCATCGCGACAGGCGCTGCGCTCAATATTATTCTTGATGCGATATTTATCTACGGTTTTAAATGGGGAATACGCGGAGCAGCATGGGCTACTGTTGACGCTCAGTTTGTAAGTTTTCTAATGGTGATCAGATATATGAGAAAGAGTTTCGGCGTTATAAAGCTGAAAGCATCTGATTTTAAACCTGATTTCAGGCTTTACGGAAAAATGGCGGCAATCGGCGCTGGTCCGGCGTTTAACTTTCTGACTCAGGCGCTCGTGCAGGTATTTTTGAATAACGCGCTCAGAACATATGGCGCTGCGTCGAAATACGGCAGCGATATATGTCTGGCTGCAGCGGGCGTTGCAAACAAAGTAAACAGCCTTGCCGTTGCGATGGTTGTAGGTATGACAAACGGTCTTCAGCCGATAGCAAGCTATAATTTCGGCAGGAAAAATTATGCGCGCGTAGCTGAAGCAGCCAGAGCAGTGGTGAAGATTGTTCTGATATGCGGATGTGTGATTTTCGCGTGCTACCAGCTGTTTCCAATTCAGATCACGTCGCTTTTCGGAAGCGGGAGCGATCTGTACTTTGAATTCGCCGGAAAGTTCTTCAGAATCTTCTATCTGCTGATTGCGCTTTTCGGACTTCAGACATCTGTCGCAGGATTCTTCTCTGTACAGGGCAAGGTGTCAAAATCCGTTACGATCTCACTTGTGCGTCAGGTACTGTTCTTCCCGCCGCTGCTCGTGATACTACCAAAGTTCATGGGCCTGAATGGTGTGCTGTGGTCAGGTCCGATTTCTGATCTCGCGATGGCAGTTGTGGCATCAGTTCTCTTCACAAAGGAGCTCAGAAAGCTCGATGAGCTGCAGAAACATGAAAATACCGGCCATGAAACAGAAGCAGCTGAGTGATAGGGAAAACGATTCATCTGAAATACCTTGTCAGACGTTACGATTGCTGACAGGCACGTTTTCGAAATTCTCACGCGTCATGAACCGCGGGGTTCGCTGCCATGTATTTTGTAATTGCAGTGCAGCGTTTCATGCGTTCTGCCGGAGCATAGTTTTAATGTCTTTATAGTTTTAATGTCTTTAAAATAAAAAATAATCCGGGAAGTGATATTTTTCGCTTCCCGGATTTTTAAATGTGCATTGTTTTTAAGTTTCAAAATGTGTCAGGACTTCCAAGACTGCGCATGTGGACTGTCAGCCTTTTTACATCAGGAATCGTTATATATCCGTTTTCTTTAATGATGTAACCGTTTTCTTCAAGTTCCTTCAGCTTTCTTGTGACGGTGATTCTGTTCAGCCCGAGCAGTTCGGCGATGTCCCGCTGGCGTACTTTCTCGGAGATCGTTATGCCGTTGTTTTTCTTTACGCCGCTGTATCCTGCAAACGTGAGCAGCAGGCGGCATATCTTCCATTCGGCCGGCTGCACAGGCTCTGATCGGAGCTGGCCCATCGCGCCGAGAAATTTGTCGGACATCGATACGCAGACATCCATGACGACGTCGATGTCATGTTTAAAGGCGCGTTTGAGATCGCATTTGTCTATCTGATATGCGACGACTGGCGTGATAGCCTGAAATGTAATGGGACAAGGCTTGTCGAGGAGCAGACAGTCCTCGAGAAAAAGCGATCCGGGAACCATGTAATTGTATCTTCTCAGATCGCCGCTGTAAAGAATTTCGTATGACATTACACGGCCTTCCTTGACCAGGTAGCAGAAATCCGGTACTGTTTTCGGTTTGTTGAATTCATAACCTTTAGGAACTTCCATCCTTGTGCCGATTTTTTCGAGCCGGTCCATTTCGCGGTTCAGCGTCATGATATGATACTGTTCCTGTTCATTCATCTGTTCTGTCTGATATTCCATATGAATCCCTCTGATTTCACAATGCTCTCAGAAAAAATTTGAATTGAACGTGTTGCATGCTTTATTGCTTATATAGACAATATAAAATAATTTTATCATAATTAAACATTACTGCATGCGGTTTAGATATAGAAATTTCCGATGCGAGGCACACATATTATAAGCATAACAAATACAAACTATGATTTTTATAGACAATATTTTTTATTAATGGTGATTCCATACATAAATGACACATGATATTGCCTGCACAGGCAGTAAAGCTGCTGTAAGAGCATATCCGGCCACTGACATTTTTACCGGCAGGTCTGTGATTGTATGCGGCAAGCAGACGATCAGATCGGCTCAGCCGGCAGTGCATAGATAAGTGATATAATGTAAAAAAACAGGATTCACAGTATAAACAGAGGCTCGGGGGTTATGGAAAAATTTTCTTCAGGAAAAGTAGCAGCGGTTCTTCTAATTATTCTTTTGATTCTGCAGACGGTATTGTCTTCAGCTGCTGTCAGTGCAGCAGGAAATGACAGAGTGTCATCAGTGACGTTTGAAGACGTGCCTGATGGTTCATATTACGAAAACTCCGTTTACTGGGCAGTAAAAAACGGGATTACCGAAGGTACAGGTCCGGCGTCATTTTCTCCATCGCAGATATGCACAAGAAGAGAGGCTGTCACATTTCTATGGCGCTATGCGGGAAGTCCGTCTGCGGCAGCAGTGGATTTTTTCAACGATGTTCCTGCAGACACCTTCTATTCGAGTGCAGTAAGCTGGGCAGTGACGAAAAAAATTACAGCAGGAACGTCATCTGATCACTTTTCGCCTGAAAACATATGTACAAGAGCACAGATCGCAGCGTTTCTCTACAAAGCATATGGAAATGGTATCAATGCAAAAAACGCCGGATTTTCAGATGTCAGCGCTTCAGACCGTAAAGCTGTCAACTGGGCTTATGCCATGGGTATAACAGCAGGTACATCGGTCACGCAGTTCAGTCCGGAAAAGGCATGTACACGCGCTGAGATCGTAACATTTTTATATCGTTATGCGAATAATAAAGAACGTGAAATTCCCGATGTATCAGGGACGCCGGTTGAACAGAACGGCAGGCTGTCAGTCGGAGACGCCGGATATAAGGCTCCGACACTGATAAGCGAAAAAGGCAGTGCTGTAAGGCTCTGCGGAGTAAGCACCCACGGAGTCCAGTGGTTCCCGCAATACATTTCAGAGGAATCGTTCCGCACGCTTCGCGATGACTGGGGCGTAAATGTTGTACGGCTTGCTGTTTATCCTAAAGAGGGAGGATATCTCGATGGCAGACAGAATCTGATGGATTCAAAGATCGAGGAAGGCGTTGCCGCTGCGGAAAAACTCGGCATCTATGTCATAATTGACTGGCATGTGCTGAATTACAATCCGAATGAGACGCGCACTCAAGCGGAGAATTTTTTCAGGAAATATGCAGAAAAATACAAGCATGTTGATAATGTAATATTCGAGATCTGCAATGAGCCGGTAGGCACGCCGTGGTACGACGGATCAGGAAATGATCTCTACACATACTGCAGTGATATCATCGGAGTGATAAGAAGTGCCGGGAGCGATGCTGTGGTGCTCTGCGGAACAAATACCTGGTCGCAGGATATAGACGAAGTGGCAGAGAAGCCGCTCAAGACTGCAGGATATGACAATGTCATGTATACACTGCATTTTTACGCGGCGACTCATTATGACAATATCAGAAACAAGCTGTCGCGCGCTGTATCTGAGAGAATTCCGGTTTTCGTGTCTGAATTCGGTGTCTGTGATGCCTCGGGCAGCGGGAATAATGATCTAAGCAATGCAGATGTGTGGATGAAAATGCTCGATAAATACAACATCAGCTTCTGCTGCTGGTCTCTTTGTAACAAGAACGAGGCTGCTTCGCTGATACGCGCGGACTGCTCGAAACTGTCAGGCTGGGATAAGAGTGAACTTACAGAAGGGGGCATATGGTTCAGGAATATCTGCAGAAGTCTGTCAGGTACTACAGGGAATAATACAGATTCAGGCACAGGGATGTCCGGTAAATCACGACAGAATCAAATGCCAGCATACAGCAAATGAAGCGAAGCGTTGCTGAAAAAAGAGATATCAATAAGTAGAAATCTGAAGTAGGTTTCAAAAATTTTTTTTGAAAGGTTATAGGCGATAGATTTGTGACTGATGTGAGTTTTTTTTTGTGATATAATACACTATCAAAATGGTATACATAATAATAGGTTTGTAATTTAAAGTGCAGCTGACATGAAATAGTATTACTGCTATATATAAAGTGCAGTCAGTTTATGAATATAGAGGATCAAGAGATTTAATATGACAGGCAGTGGGAAGAAATAAGGAAAAGACGATGACACTATTGGGTGAAATGCTGATGGCCGGCAGATGCGTCTGTATGCCTGCAGAGAAATGGTATGATTCAGATGAATCATACATGCAGCAGTTCTGATATTGACACCGATGAATAGTTACTTCGTCTGCTGGATATGCAGCAGAACGATAACTGGGAACCACAAAGTACTTAAATCCCCATTGAGATAAAACGGGTTGTATTTCAGGATAAGAGATTAACGCATACGGGGATGAGAAAATGAGCAAGAGTAAGAAGAACAGGAAGACAAAGAACGCAGACAGAAAAAGAAAGAACACACTTCTCAAAGGAGCAGCGGCTGCTGGAGTTGCTCTCGGCGGGACCACAATGTACGCAAACGGCAATGTAGTATATGGAATGGAAAGTGTGAGCGAATCATCTCAAAGCATGATGAGCGAATCAAATGAGAGCTCGGAATCAAAGGCGGAATCTGTTGCCTCTGAAGAAGATGAATATGCTTCAGCCGTACGGTCTGATTCAGAGGCTGATTCGATAAGCCAGTCGAACAGCACGGAAGACTACGGAAATTCTGTTTCTGCGTCTGACAGTGAAGAGGTATCGGGAAACGCGTCTCAGTCGGATTCCAGAGCAGCGGAATCTTCATCTTCTGAATCTGAGTCGGCAAGCAATGCGGCAGCCGATGCTGCATCTCAATCCATGTCAGAATCCATTTCGCTGAGCAAGTCTGTATCTTTGTCGGATTCTTACACAGATAATAGTGCAGAAGCAAGCATTTCTGAAGCTGCGAGCCGAACAGCTTCTGCCAGTGACATTCAGGACAGCAGCAGCCGGTCTGCCTCATTAAGCGATTCAGTTTCCTTGTATGTCAGCGGACAGCAGAGTGCGAGTCTCTATGATTCTGTGAGCGTGAGTTTGTCGGATTCGCAGAAACAGTCTGCATCGGCGAGCATCAGCACGAGCGGATCGGCTTCAGCATCGACAAGCACAAAGATGATGAACAGCGCGGCTTCAATGGCAGCAAGCCTGTCGACCTCGGATTCACTGGAGACATCAGCTGAAACAAGTGCCATAGTGTCTGAATCAGATGAAGGTTCAAGAAAGCTCAGTCAGGAAGCTTCAGAGAGCGTATCTGCGTCGGAGTCTGACAGTACAGCAGCGAGCTTATCAGCTGAGGCGTCTGCGTCTGATTCGAACAGCCGCAGCTCGTCTAAGAGCCTGTCTGACTCAGAGAGCAGGAGTATGTCGGCGCAGACATCAGAATCTGTATCTGTCAGCGCGAGCACATCGGATTCAGCCAGTGAAGCGGCTGGAATAGAAAAAGTCACAAAAGTCGTAGTCTTCAGATATACTGACAGCAGAAATACGATAAAAGAAATGACCGGTACGCTGGATCTTGAAACAGGCGTGATCCACTGGGAGTTCACTTATGAGTCAAAAGATGGCAGTAAAGAAAGCCGCCAGTGGGTACGGGACGGCTGGAACTGGTTTGATGGTCATTCCTATGGCCATTATGAGACAACTTATCCAAACAGTGAGCAGTATGTCGGATTTTATCTGAATGTTGTAGGCGGTGCAGAAGACCCTGAAAACATAACGGTAACAGACGCAAACGGCAATACATATACCCTGGAAAATGACGGTTTTGTCAATAATGACGATTCATACATTCCAACACAGACGGATCCTGATACGGGTGAAACAAAAAAGACTTCTCTTGGTTCAAAAATAAATACGCTTGATTATAATGGACGTTTCTGGGGCGACAGTTACTCCACTACAAAAAAAATCAACGTAAATGGTGGTGTGACTGTCTCGTTTGATACGTCTCTTGGAAATTACGAAGAGTGGGGCAAGGCAATAGCTAACGTCGCAGTCAGCGTTCAGGCTACTTCCAGCGGAAACGCAACACACTGGAGCTATTCTGCAGCAAGTTTGACGATTCACCCGACAGTAGCTGAAAGTACAAAGGGTCAGGAGGTGAATAACCGTGGCGTAGTGACGATTACACCGGAACACAATTATACCGATGAAGCGCGAAACGTAAGTGAGCTGACATCGATGTCTCAGTCGACAGTTGATTCGATTTCTTCTCAACAGAGCGAATCTGCTTCGACTAAGACGAGTCAGTCAGTATCATCCATAGAAAGCCAATCCGTAAGCCGCAGTCACAGTACATCTGCAGTACAGAGTCAGAGCATAAGCCGTGCTTCGGAAAGCCGAAGCGCATCGGCATCTCAGAGCATTTCAAACCATGCATCACGTTCAGCATCTGTAAGTGCATCTCAGTCTGTAAGACAGTCGGAACAGGAGAGCATTTCACGGTTTGAGAGTGAGAAAGGCTCTCGCAGTATAGCGAGTGATGCCAGAGCATCAAAGAGTGCTTCAGCTGAAGTATCTCAGTCTGGCAGTGCCAGCAGTTCAGCTTCTGAGAGTCTGTCGGAAATGCTGTCTAGGTCTGGCAGCGCCGCTTCAGAATCAGCGTCTCAAAGCGGCAGCATCGCCAGCGCGTCTGGCAGTGCCAGCACAAGCAGGTCTGAAAGTTTTTATGTTTCTGATGAGCAGAGCGGAAGTATCGGATCAGAGAGCGCTTATGTCAGCGATACGTCGGAAATTGCCAGTATCAACGTATCACAGCGTGATTCCGAAATCAGTTCACAAAGTCAGAGCGCTGCGGGTTCCACTTCGGTCAGTGCATCAGAGCATGATTCTATAATTGCGAGCGCCAGTGACAGCAACAGCGAAAGTTTGAACAGCATAATCAGCCAGTCGGAAAGTGTGGCTTCAAGCGCATCTGAGTCGAAGAACGCGAGCGAAAGCCGTTCAACATCACTTTCTGAAAGCCAGAGTGAAAGAATATCAATTTCGGCCAGCAACAGCAACGAGGCATCATTACATGAGTCAGCGAGCACATTGATAAGCGAATCTGAGAGCGAGTCCGAATCCGAGTCTGTAAGTATTTCGGAGAGCGAATCAGAGTCCGAAAGTACTTCTGAAAGCGAATCCGAAGCGACGTCTACTTCAGAGAGTGAATCAGCGTCGGAATCGGAATCAGAAAGCGAG
>CADBRA010000085.1 GCA_902796965.1 uncultured Eubacteriales bacterium
CTGCGCCTTACGGCTGAGATCCTCGTAAATATGAAAACAGCAATTCCTGATGCGATCAGTATCAGATAATAGTTGAGGCTGCGTGACAGAAGCATCGCTGTCGCTACGAGTCCGGACGGAAATATTATCCTGAATATCATGACGAGCACGCCTTCGCTGGCGCCGATTGCTCCCGGCACCGGCAAAAATGCGAGAGATACGTATGCCACAGCCTCCAGCATCACAATCTGGAATAAATTGTATTTGTGAAGGCCGAATCCGATGTAAACGAAGTAAGGGACGCTGAACATTGCAAAAAGCTGCACCATAGATGTGAGGAATGTCCTGACCATTACAGGTTTATTATCTTTGATATAAACCGCGCACTCCTGATATTCTGCCGCATATTCTCTGACCTTGGATACTGCTGCGCCGACCTTGTCTCTGGCGAACGCGCCGACGAGCTTTTCAGTCAGGCGTTCAAAGAATCTGATCGTCTGTTTTGAAAAAACCGCCAGTATGAGCATTATAGAAACACATATGTTGACGAATATTCCGAATAAAAGCGCATACCTCACTCCGCCGAGAGCCATAACGAGAACGCTGTGCTGCGTAATGTATCCGATTACAGCATACACCGCCATCGCAAGTTCGAAGTTCATGACCTCAAATATCAGAGAAAGCGTACTCCTGGAAACGCTGTACCCGTCCCTGTGCATAAACAGTATCTGCATGGGCTTTCCTCCGGTTGAGGCCGGTGTTACCGAGCTGAAAAAAAATCCGACTACAGCATATTTCAGCGCCATATGATAACTCAGGCCTGTTCCGAAGACAGACATAGTCCGTTTAATATTGAGACTCTCCATGAGAATGTATATGCACATCATAATTATGCCGCCAGCTATATAAGGCATGCTGATCGTCTTGAGCGACCCGAATATCTCGTCAGGTGTGACTTCTCTGAATAGAACCGTCAGTGTGAGAGCGAGGACTGCCACAAATATCAGCGCGTTGATCAGAATCTGCTTAAACGAAACTTTTCGTTCCGATGGCAATTCGGATGTTTCAGAAAGCTGAACTGATGCTTCATTTTCACTCATTCCATTGTTTTCCTTTTCCATGTATTTCTTTCTGTCTTTCTTAATATTACTCTGCTATTATACACTGAACGGAAAATATTCTGAAATATTTTAATATGATAATGAAATATCAGGGCTTGCAGCGGAAAATACCGGCGGCGCTTTAAGCAGCGCGCGGCAGACCGTTTTCACATAATGACATATTTCCGCTGCATATGCTGTTTGCATTTATATGCGAGTTTCTCACTGAAACAGTTAAAGCTCCTTTACGATCTCAGACATATCCCTTCTCTTAGTGTGAAGCTTCGCCGGATGAGCGTCTTCGGCCGGATATCCGACTGAAATAAGCGCTGTCGGGAACTGACCGTCAGGAATGCCGAACGTTTCCTTAACCTTCGCGTTGTCGAACCAGCAAGCGCATAACGATTCAAGACCTTCCTCCTTTGCTTCGAGCATCATATGAGTGATGACGATACCTGCGTCGAGTTCAGCCGCGTTGAATTCCGGCGTGAATTCGTTTACCCAGCCTTCGCTTTCCACTGTGCAGATAACATAAACAAGAGGAGCCCTGAACGTCATATTTGTGATCTCTCTTATCTTATTGAGAGCATCACCGCTCCTGAGCACATAAATTCTGAACGGCTGATAATTATGAGCAGTCGGCGCAATACCAGCCGCTGCAAGGATTCTGTTAGATTTTCCCGTTTCAACCGGTCTTTCACTGTATTTTCTGCATGAATATCTTGATCCTGCGAGTTCAAAAAAGTCCATAAAATACCTCCGCGCGCATGTACCGCGCATAAAACTGTCTATATCTATTCTTTTATTATAACTGTTTTCACTGCTGTTTACCTAAATTTTGTTTCTTTCCTTCCGCAGTCATACTTCTGACATTCATGACATATGTATTTCACTCATACCATAAATCCACGGATAACCGTCATACTCACCTGCAGAGCATATTTTCATGACCATATACATCTGCTTTGAATTCACTCCGTGTATGCCTGATATAAAAAATGCAGCATTCACCATCATGATGAGTTATAATTTATATTAATTATACAGCTGGCAAAATCCAAAACATGAATGAGAAGCTTCGTATATGCCTGCGCCGGCTCCGCCGGCAATAAGTATTGCAATTCATCAATCATACATTCCGTTTTTTCAGACATAAAAACGCTGCATTTAAACCGCTGTCAGCTGACGCAATTATGACATATTATTTGAAATACCCGGATTTTGCCGTTAAGTCACTTAATCCGGACGATACATCAGCATCAGGAGGCATTGACATGAAAATAACTGGTATGTTACCGCCGCTGTGGATCAAATATCCTTATCTCACGAAAAACTCTTCTGTCTGGAACGAAGATGAACAGGCCGAATATCTGAGGGAATTTTCAACGTGGAAATCAAATCTCTCAGATGAAGTGAAAAACGCTTATGACACTTTTTTCCCGGAACCTGTATGCTGGAATGACAGTGACAAAAATACTATGACAGCCGGTGAACTCACTGTCTTCAAATGGTCTGAACATGATGATCCTGACATGATTGATTTCGAAAAGCACCGTCCGTTCATATTCTTCGAAAATATACCAGAGCGCGAGAAGAACGTCACTAAAAACTGCTTCAGCAACTGGTATCTGGACGATTTCAGAGTAAACGACCGGCAATACTCGTGTGTTGAGCAATTTATGATGGAAAAGAAGGCGCTCCTGTTCCGCGATTCTGAAACGGCCGCCCTGATAATGGATGAAAAAGATCCGCAGAAGATAAAGAAACTCGGCAGAGGCATAAAGAATTTCGACGATACACTCTGGGGACATTTCAAGTCACGCATAGTACTGACGGCATGCTGGTTCAAATTTGCGGGAAGCAGCGATCTCAGAAATTATATACTCTCGACAGGAAACTCACTTCCGGTTGAAATGAATCCGGGCGACAGAATATGGGGATCATCACTCTCAATCGATGATCCTGACAGAGATGATCCCTCAAAATGGCAGGGCAGCAATCTGCTTGGCACAATTCTTGTTACAGTAAGAGATGAACTCAGAAGAGTCAGAAGAAATGTAAGCTATCTCGACGACGCAGCCGGAAAAGAAATGTGACTGCGGCAGCAGATGTCTATGAAAAGTCAGGAATAGGGAGCACATTTAATGTGCTCCCTATTCCTGGCTGGTTTTCTATTTATATCGCTGAAACAGTCCTGATTTACAGCTGCACTGCCTTAATGCTTGGCATGTGAAGCCGTGGCTTCCTGCTTAAATTATTTTCGAAGCTGTCAGAACTGTTCACCGATAACGACCTTGAACGCCGCTTTCCACGGCATGACATTTCGGATTCTCTCTGACTAGTTTAGTTGTATTCGTGCTGATCAGATCTGCGCAAGCGCCTGATCCAAATCTGCAATGATGTCGTCAGCGTTCTCAATTCCGACAGAAAGCCTGATCAGATCAGGTGCCACTCCTGCCTCCTCAAGCTGCTGATCACTCAGCTGTCTGTGAGTAGTGCTCGCTGGATGAAGAACACACGTACGCGCATCTGCCACATGCGTGACAATAGCAGCAAGTCTGAGACTGTCCATGAACTTTGTGGCTGCTTCCCTGCCTCCTTTTACCCCGAATGAAATTACGCCGCATGTGCCGTCCGGCATATATTTACGTGCTACATCGTAGTACTTATCGCCCGGTAGTCCCGGATGGCTTATCCATGTCACCTTATCATTGGCTTTGAGATATTCCGCGACTTTTCTCGCATTTTCACAGTGTCTTTCCATCCTTAAAGCAAGCGTCTCGAGGCCGAGGCCGAGCACAAACGCGTTCACAGGCGAAGGAATCGATCCGAGATCTCTCATAACCTGAGCTGTCGCCTTTGTTATGAAGGCTTTTTCACCGAATTTTTCAGCATATACTATACCGTGATAAGAAGGATCAGGCTCGGTGAGCCCAGGAAATTTTTCTTTATGGGCCATCCAGTCAAATTTTCCGCTGTCAACTATCGCTCCGCCAACTGTAGAAGCGTGGCCGTCCATGTATTTTGTCGTGCTGTGAGTCACGATTGACGCTCCGTATTCTATCGGTCTGCAGTTTACCGGTGTAGGAAACGTGTTGTCGACTATGAGGGGCACTCCGTGTCTGTCTGCTGCAGCAGCGAATTTATCGAAATCCAGCACTACAAGTGAAGGATTTGATATACTCTCGGCGAATACGCATTTCGTGTTTTCTCTGAAAGTAGATTCCAGCTCTTCAGGCGTGCAGTCAGGTTCGACGAATGTAACGTCTATCCCCATCTTTCTCATCGTAACGTTGAGGAGATTAAATGTTCCTCCGTATATCGCCGACGAGCTTACAATGTGATCGCCTGCACTCACAATATTAAACATCGCATAGAAGTTAGCTGCCTGTCCGGATGATGTAAGCATTGCTGAGCTGCCGCCTTCGAGTGCGGCGATCTTTGCAGCCACCGCATCATTAGTAGGATTCGCGAGCCTCGTATAGAAATATCCATCTGCTTCAAGGTCAAACAAAGCCGCCATGTCCTGACTTGAATCATATTTATATGTAGTTGAAAGCGTTATCGGCAGCACTCTCGGTTCGCCGTTTTTAGGTGTATACCCCGCCTGTACGCATTTTGTCTCAATATGCTGATCCATCGCTGTTTCCTTTCTGTTTATTAGTCCGCTCTGTAGAATGACGTAATATATGTACAGCTCGTTAATGACGGAATTTTTGCAGGTACATTACGTTTGTGCAATGTTTCCGATCATCGATGAGCAGATATTATCCGTATTTTTCTGCTGCTGATGCTGCGCAGCCCGGACGGACTGTTACAGTAATTTTTAACATCAAAAATTATAATCTCAAATGCATTCCATGTAAATATTGTTCTGACTATAATATATATGGTCAATTAATCATATTGATATGATAGGTTTATATGTGAATCCGCTGTTTCTGCAATGAGTATCCAGATGCATAAAAGTCATGCATTACAGTTTCTGACTCCTGATGCCGCAATGCGAACAAAATCCGCTCAACAAAACATCTGTCCGCATTCCGATAAAAATGTCTCAATGCATGCGCTCCGCGAAGTGTAAATCAGAGCGTTTCTGACATTATGCAGCAGATGCCGCGATCGGTGATACTACTCATGCTGGATTATCTTAGTAAAAGTCCTCACAGACACCACTCTTTATGTGATATACTTTATGAAGTTTTTTTAATAAATGAGAGACTCTGACGCCGAAAATTACGGCGTAAATAATATATAACGAAAGGCCATATAAATGAGAACATTCAACGGAAAACAGTACAAAGAAAAAGCGCCCCATGATTTCGGCGAACTGAGAGAAGTGATAAAAATTCTCAGGAGCGACGAGGGCTGTGAATGGGACAGAGCACAGACACTTGAAACAATGAAGAAATGCCTGACTGACGAGACTCAGGAAGTGCTCGAGGCGATAGACAATGACGACCATGAGAATCTCTGCGAGGAGTTAGGCGATGTTCTGCTTCAGGTTATCATGCAGGCTGACATTGCCGAGGAAAACGGCTGGTTCAGCTTCGACGACGTTGTTCAGATGCTCTCCGAAAAGCTGATAAGGCGCCATCCTCACGTATTCGGCGATTTGAAGGCCGACACGCCTGAAGAAAGTCTCGCTATCTGGAAGATGGTAAAAGCGCAGGAAAAGGCCGCTAAAGCCGAACGCGAAGCTGCAAAGGCTGCTGAGAACAAATAGTCTGATGACGCGCAGCGCAGCAGAGCGGCAGCCCCCGACCGTGCCGCTTCGCAGGAGCTGCATTTTGCCAAAATATAATGACATTTTTATATCAAAATCCGCCGAATGCACAGCAACATGTACTGTCATTCACTTGATCACAAAACAGGCATTTCTGATCTATTGTAAAAAGCCGGACTGAACGGGGCTATAGAAAAAACTCTGTAAAAACAATTGACAAGGCCTTTCGTGACAGTAATGATTAAATCACGGAGGGCCTTTAACAATGA
>CADBRA010000086.1 GCA_902796965.1 uncultured Eubacteriales bacterium
CATACAGCAGAACTGTTTTTCACCGCCTCTGCAAGTCCCTTTACACCTTTATTCATCGAATATCCTCCTGCACGACAGTATTGTTCATCGGATTTTCCGGCTCTTTATGCGCCGCCGTCCCAGCCGTATTCCCATCTTTTCCACGGCCGTCTGATCTGCCGTCCGCATTCTGTTCCTTTTTCTGTTTCTTTTTCTTCGGTTTTTTTGTGTTGAATTTGTTCATCGCCGCAGATACGCCTTCCGTGACTATGCACTCAGCTGCGTCTGCTGCCTTTTCTATCGCACCCCTGACGCTGTCCCTGTCGCTGCTGCTAAAGCCGCTGATGACATAATCAACCAGATCTCCTCTGTTTTCTGATCCGATTCCGACGCGTATGCGCGGAAAATCCTCGCTCCCGAGCTGACTCACGACAGATCTCATGCCATTGTGTGTTCCTGCGCTGCCCTTCTGCCTTATTCGCAGCGTTCCAACCGGAATGTCTATGTCATCATATATAACCGTCAGATCCCCGGAGTCGAGCTTATAAAAATTCATGATTTCCCTGATGCTCTCCCCGCTGAGATTCATATATGTCTGCGGCTTCATTATTATTACTTTCTCGCTTCCGATCCGTCCCTCACCGATCAGTGCGCGGAATTTAAGTTTTAATATGCTAATTCCCAGCCTCTCAGCCAGCAAATCAACAGTCATGAATCCGATGTTGTGCTTCGTCTTTTCATATTCGCGTCCCGGATTTCCGAGGCCTGCTATTATCTTCATTTTTTGACTCCATCATCAGCGGATTTTCCCACGAAGGTTTCGGCTGCACCGAACGAATCCGCATAACGACAGAGAAGCCACGGATGACATCATCCCCGGCTTATCTGTCATAAAATATTTTGTTTTACGCCGCATCACACGGCCTTTTCTTTTATATGATTACTCTGCGCGAATACAGCGCATATGAACACTTTTCCGTAAGCTGTCCCGACACTTGAAAGTGATATTGATTTATGCGTATAGAGCTTGCTACTGTATCTGCACATATCTCACAGCATTGAGTATTACTCTTTAAAAAAATCTCTGCTGCCGTTTGATCGGGTATATGCATCTACTTTGTCGGCCTGTTTGCCATCATATGTTAATTATATAACAAACAGGCATGTCGGCAAGACTACTCTGTAAAGAGCATGCTCAGCGATTCGTTCGTGAATACTCTCTTCATAGCCTCAGCAAACATAGGTGCTACAGACAACATCTTGATCTTGCTGGACGGAACATTTTCCGGAAGAGGGATCGTGTTCAGAAGAACCATTTCCTTTATAGCTGACTCTTCTATTCTCTTGAAGGCAGGGCCCGAGAGTACAGGATGTGTCGCACATGCATAAACTTCCTTTGCTCCGAGATCAATCAGCGCATTTGCTGCATTCGTTATAGTTCCTGCTGTATCGACCATATCGTCAACCAGAATGGCCGTCTTATCCTTAATATCGCCTATGATATTCATGATCTCAGAAACATTAGGCTTAGGTCTTCTCTTGTCTACGATTGCTATAGGGCAGTCAAGAATGTTGGAGAAAGTACGCGCTCTTGTAACGCTTCCAAGGTCAGGAGAGACTACTACTATATCTTTGTCTATCTTCCCTTCTGAAATCTGGTCCTTGAAATACTTCCCAAGAACAGGTGACCCTACAAGGTGATCTACAGGTACATCAAAATACCCCTGGATCTGAGCCGCGTGAAGGTCCATTGTGATAACTCTGTCAACACCCGCGACACTGAGGAGATCAGCCGTGAGTTTCGCTGTGATAGGATCTCTCGACTTTGCTTTTCTGTCCTGTCTCGCATATCCATAATATGGAATTACAGCGTTGATTCTGGATGCAGAAGCTCTCTTCATCGCATCAATCATGATGAGAAGTTCCATAAGATTGTCATTTGTAGGGGCACATGTCGACTGGATGATATACACGTCCTCTCCGCGGACGCTCTCCCAGATGCTCACCGAAATTTCACCGTCGCTGAATTTGCTTATTGTGGATTTGCCAAGAGGGTGCCCCATGATTGAGGCGATTTCCTCTGCAAGTGCCGGATTTGAATTTCCTGCAAAGATTTTATATTCGCTGAACACGCCGTTTTTCATATTTCTTCCTCCGATAAAATGATTTCGTGACGCTTACCTGTCATTTTTATGTGAACTATGAAGCTTTTCTCTTCTCAGATTCTTTTTGTCCACCCAGCCTTCTTCCATTCTGTCCACAACACGGCCGATGCTGAGCGCGCCCTCTGTGACTTCCTTCGTAACAGTCGTACCGGCTGCGATAAACGCGTCGTCGTGAACCGTCACAGGCGCCACAAGATTTGAATTACTGCCGATGAAAACTCTGTCGCCTACAATAGTGCGATGTTTGTTCTTGCCGTCATAATTTGCAAATATCACACCGCATCCGACATTGCAGTCATTTCCGACATCAGCATCGCCGATGTACGCCAGATGCGAAGCCTTTGAGCCGGATCCGAATACAGAGTTCTTGAATTCGACAAAATCACCGATCTTGCATTCCTCTCCGATTTCGTTGCCCGGCCTGAGATATGCGAACGGACCAACATGCGTTCTTGAGCCTATGTGGCTTTCTTTTACTACAGACTTGATTATATCGACATCATCTTCGATGACACTGTCCTCTATCTGACATCCCTCGCCGATCGTTACATTTATTCCGATACGCGTATTTCCCTTTATTATCGTGTTCGGACCGATCTCTGTGTCATTTCCTATGACAACAGTATCATCTATGTAAGTTGAATCGGGATCTATGATAGTCACTCCGTCCATCATGAGGCGCTCGTTGACGCGCTTTCTCATGATCTTCGCCGCTGCAGCGAGCTGAACTCTGTTGTTTACACCCATGACTTCGTCAACGTCTTCAGCGCAGTAAGCAGATGCACCATCCTTTTCCGCTGCCATAGCTACCAGATCCGTGATGTAGTACTCATGCTGAGCGTTGTCATTTGTGAGCCTCGGAAGTGATTCCCTGAGGAACTGCGCACTGACACAGTACATGCCGGCATTGACCTCTCTGACTGATTTTTCACTGTCAGTCGCGTCCTTCTGCTCTACTATCCTCAGCAGACCGCCGTTTTGATCGCGGATTATTCTGCCGTAGCCTGACGGATCATCGTACTGAGCCGTAAGCACAGTTAGCAGAGCCCCGCTCTTTTCATGATAATCCGAAAATTTTTCAAGCGTTTCCGCGGTGATCAGCGGAGTATCTCCGCAGACAATAAAAACGCCACCTTCTTCAGGAATCATGTCGAGCGCCTGAAGAACCGCATGGCCGGTGCCAAGCTGCTCGTTCTGAACAGCAAAGCTTACACCCTCTTCTGAGAGAGCCTCTCTGACCTGGTGCGCGCCGTGTCCGACCACGACGATTATTTTTTCAGACCCTGATTTTCTGACCTGAGAGATGACGTGAGAAACCATAGTTCTCCCCATTATACTGTGAAGAACCTTAGGTTTCGCTGATTTCATACGTGTCCCGGCGCCTGCCGCCAGAATCACGGCTGTTTTACAGTTCATATACTTTTAATCGCTCCAATCATCTGGATACAATACGTCAAATAATAATATCATTTCTGACACGATAATTATAAATGATTGCGTGATATATTTCTATGAGAAAAAAGGCTTTATGTGTCATCATATTGTATATTTACGGATACAATATCACGAAACAATGGCTTTCAGAGGAAATAAATGGAATATCAGAAGGTGCGCTCCGCGCACACAGCGGGCGGAGCCCGCGCAAGATTCCGCCTGATTTTACCAAATAAAAAACAGGTTCTCACCGGAAAGTCCCGATGAGAACCTGCATGTTATTGTAATGCGGAGGCCGTTAATTTCCGCACTCAATGCTTATTTCATTGAATATGGAAAGCAAATCGTCTATTGACATCTGTTCCTTATCTTCTCCTTTTTTATCAAGTATTGAATTGCCCTGATGCATCATTATAAGGCGTTCACCGTAATCGACAGCATACCTCAGATTATGTGTGACCATTATCGTCGTAACTTTCTTCTCTCTGACTATATCGTCAGTGAGCTTCATTATAATCTCTGCTGTCTTGGGGTCGAGAGCCGCTGTGTGCTCGTCGAGTATCAGAAACTCGATAGGCTGGAGCGTAGCCATCAGCAGTGCCACCGCCTGGCGCTGACCGCCGGAGAGCGATCCTACAGGTGAATCCATCTGATTTTCAAGTCCGAGATCAAGATCAGCAAGTATATCGCGGTAGTAATCGATCCTCGCTTTATTGAGGCCTCTTGACAGGCCGTATTTTCTGCCCTTGTTATCCGCTATTGACAGGTTTTCAATGATATTCATACTCGGGCATGTGCCCTTTGACGGATCCTGGAATACGCGGCCTATTCTTCTGTGTCGAACGAATTCCTTTTCGTCGGATATATCTTTTCCGCCGATTATGACCTGGCCTGCGTCGATCGGAATGCTTCCGCAGATTACGTTAAGCAAAGATGTCTTTCCGGAACCATTTGACCCGACCACTGTCACGAATTCACCATTATCTATCTGCAGATTGAAATTTTTGAACAGAACATGTTCGTTTACTGTTCCTGGATTATATGTCTTGTAAATATGTTTAAGTTCAAGCATCAGCTCCGTCTCCCTTTCCGACGGCGGTATCTTTCATGCCGGCAGGATCGTCGCCGCTTCCGTCGTCATAGTAGAGGTCTGTTCCGTCTGTACGCTTCCTGCGGCGCTCCATGCTCAGAATGAGTATTATGAGGAACAGAACAGCTGTGATCATCTTAAGGTCAGTAGAAGGCAGACCGAGCTTGATCGCGATCGCAACGCACGCCTTGTAGATGATGGAGCCGAATATGACGCTCGTAGTGACGCGCCATACTGTAACTTTCTTAAACAGGCTTGTTCCGATGATTACGCTCGCGAGGCCGATTACTACAGTGCCCGGTCCCATCGACGCATCATAGTATCTCTGCTGCTGCGCAAATATGCAGCCGCTCATAGTGACAAGAGCGTTCGATATCGCAAGGCCTAGGATCTTGACGGTGCCTTTATCCACACCCATCGATGTTACGATCGTCTCGTTGTCACCGACAGCTCTAAGCATGAATCCTGATTTTGTGCTCATGTACCAGTCAAGAACATATTTTGATATAAGCATCACGATGAGAACAATCACAACTGTCTTGTATCTCGAAAATCCTCCCTGGAAAATTCCGTTCACAAGATCGTTGTCAAATATAGTGCTCCTGCCGTATATAGGCAGGTTAGCCCTGCCTGCTATTCTGATGTGAACTGTGTAGAGAGCGGTCATCATGATAATGCCGGCGAGCAGATCACGCACCTTGAATTTGACATGTATGATGCCTGTACACATTCCTACGGCAGCACCGGCTGCGAGCGCTGCGAATACAGATGCAAGGGGATTCATACCTCGCGATATCATCGCTGCGCCTATAGCCGCGCCGAGCGGAAAGCTTCCGTCGACCGTGAGGTCAGGGAAGTCAAGTATTTTATAAGTTATATATACGCCGAGTCCCATGATGGCGTATATCATGCCCTGTTCGAGCACACTGAGCAGCAGATCCAATTTAAACGGCCTCCTAATGATTAATTTGTTTCGATTTTATCGAAGGTTTCAGCAGCGTTCTTTATGTAGTCAGAGTCGAGCGTCATGTTGAGCTTTCCAGCTGCAGCTGTATTTACATAGAGAAGTGCTTTTGAAGCTTCAATATACTTTGTATCCTGAGCAGTGGCTTCACCTTTCAGAATCTTGGCTGCCATCTTTCCTGTTTCTTCACCGAGAGCAGTGTAGTCAATACCCATCGACGCTACGCATCCGTTTTTAACCTGTTCAATCTCTGACCCGAATACAGGAATGCCCGCTGCATTTGCTTTGTCGAGAACTGTCTGGAGCGCTTCTACAACAGTATTGTCGGTTAAGTTGCTGATGCAGTCTACCTGATTTACCATATTTGAAGCGGCGAGATCTACATCTGCTACAGTGTTGATACCGGTATCCACGATTTCAAATCCGTAATCCGGAGCGAGTTTCTTGTATTCCTTAATCGTAGAAACTGAGTTTGTTTCGCTTGTCGTGTAGATTATTCCGATCTTCTTTGCATCCGGCATGAGAGCTCTTATCATCTCGAGCTGTTCCTTTACAGGAAGCTTATCTGACGAGCCTGTTATATTTCCTGCATTAGTTCCGTCTTCATTTGCGAATCCGGCAGCTACAGGATCTGAAACAGCTGTATAGATGACAGGAATATTTGAGCTCTGAGCAGCGTTGAACGCACTCTGTGCAGTTGGAGTCGCGATGGCACAGATCATATCGACGCCCTGAGACACGAAGCTGTCTGAAATCTGGCTCGCAGTTCCTGTATCAGCCTGTGCATTCTGATAATCAACTTTCAGATTTTTGCCCTCTTTTATACCTTCGTCCGCAAGGCCTTTAAGGAAGCCCTTGCGGCAATTGTCGAGCGAGCCGTGCTCAGCGAACTGTGAAATACCGATCGTATAGCTTTTGCCTGACGCAGCACTATCCGACGATCCCGAAGCTGATCCGGAGCTGCTTCCGCATCCGGCGAGTGTGAACATTGCCATTACAGCGACGAGTGAAGCCGCGATGACCTTCTTCATTTTCATTTCCTAATTCCTCCTGAAAAAATACCCAGAAACAATGCAAAACAAAAAGGTCTATCGTCTGCAGGGACGATAGACCGTGGTGCCACCCTTATTTGGAAGATTACTCTTCCCTCTGCGGGATACAGCATTTGTAATGCGATATCTCCTCTCTGTAACGCGAGAACGCGTCTCCGGATACAGGGATGAAAGCCTTTCCCCGGAGCTCCTCACAGATCCATTCACACCGTCCCGGAATACCGGCTTTCACCGCACGCCGGCTCTCTGAAAAACCTGTCAGACGGGTTACTAATTCTGATCACAGGATTTGTCTTTTTATTGATTGCTCATATTATAAGTTGGCAGAGAAACGATGTCAAGTGAAAATCACTCTGCTACTTTTCAGCGTCAGAACCACTCCGCGGATAATAATGAGTATGGAGCATAAGCTCTGCAAATTCACTTCCCGGCTCACTGAAGAATTCCCGGTAAAGCTGCTGTACTTCCGGATTGTCGATCGAATTTCTGAGCGGCAGATTTCCGTCCTCGGCATACATATTCGATATGCGGCTTTTCCTGAGCGAATCAGGAGGCGGAATTATATCGCCTTGAGGCTGGCCGGATCCGCTTATGCATCCGCCCGGACACGTCATTACCTCGACAAAATGGAATGCTCCGAAATCGTCACGCTCCATGAATTTCTCAGCGTTTTCGGTTCCATAAATTACAGCAGTCTTTATAGTCTGCCCTCCTATCTCGACCGATGCAGTCTTTACGCCTTCAAGCCCGCGTACCGGCTCAAAATTCAGAAGCGAATCAGGCGCCGGCTTCTTTTCTACAGCAGTGTACGCCATGCGCAGAGCAGCCTCCATGACGCCTCCAGTATTTCCGAATATTACGCCGGCTCCGGTGCCCTTACCCATGATGCTATCAAAATCCGAGTCAGGCAGGCGCTCGTAATCTATGCCTTCTGCTTTTATCCATCCGGCGAGTTCCTTTGCTGTTATCACGTAATCGTTGTCGCACATCTCAGGTCGTCCGACAGACCTTCCGGCGACATTGAACTCAGGACGTAAAATCTCAGCTTTCTTGGCTGAGCAAGGAGTGACTGCTACATTGACTATTGACTGTGGATCTATGCCGTGTTTGGCAGCAAAATACGTCTTTATTACAGCGCCCTGCATGCCGATAGGACTCTTTGCGCTTGAAATGTGTCCTATCATATCAGGATGGAATATCTCGACAAACTTGACCCATGCCGGGCAGCAGCTCGTAAACTGCGGCAGCGGAGCATTCCCGTTGAGAATTCTGCCAAGAAGCTCTGTCCCTTCTTCCATGATAGTGAGGTCAGCACTGAACGTCACGTCCAGCACATAATCACCGCCGAGCGCCCTGAGTGCCGAGACCATCTTTCCCTCTTCGTATGCGCCTCTCGTATATCCGAACGCATCGTCGAGTCCGACTCTTACAGACGGCGATGTAGAAAATATGACGACTTTTGACGGGTCTCTGACAGCAGCTGCGACTGACTCAACATCATTTCTGACACTTAGCGCGCCCTCAGGACATGCAGCAGTGCACTGCCCGCAGTTTATGCAAGCCCTTATGTCACGCCCCGCAACTCCTATGTCCTCCTGGCAGACCGCAAAGCAGTGTCCGCATTCACTGCACAGTTTTTCATCCTTAACAATCGCCGGATTATCAGGACAGACCTCCACGGTGCGCTGCCCGAATGTTCCTATCATAATCCAAGCCCCTTTCTTCTCTCATCTATGAGCTGAGTCAGCTGATGAGCCGCTGCTTCAGGATCCTCTTCTATTATCAGCTGACCGCCCGTCATGTTCTTCATGTCTTCTGTGAGCACATGAACAGCCGTTTCACTGCCAGTCACAAACGGAGCGAGTCCGAGATGAAGCGGCAGCCCAAGCGAGAGCGCGAAAACGCCGTCAGCGAGTGCCTGTTCCTCGAGCCACTGAGGCGCGGAAATCACGAGCGGAAGCTGCGGCAGATCGACGCCGAGTTCTCTTGCAATATCGCCTGCTACGAGCTCCATACGGCCAATAGCGAGACATGGGCCGAAGTTGAGTACAGGAGGAATGCCGAGCTGTCTGCATACGGCGCCAAGCCCAGGGCCGGCGAGATCAGCTGCTTCACGGCTCATGAGTCCGCAGTTTTCAAGTCCACCGCTTGTACATCCGGCAGAAAGCACGAGGATGTCGTTCTTTATGAGATTCTTTGTGAGCTCAACCGTCAGCACATCGTGTCCGCCGGCTCTCAGGTTGGAACATCCTACTACGCCCGCAATTCCGCGTATCTTGCCCTCTGCGATCAGCTTGATGAGCGCCTGATAATTTCCGCCGAGGAAGTTTCTGAGCGTAACTTCTGTAACTCCTGTAACAGATTCAGCTCCATGATGAGCCATAGGATTTTTGCGGCCGCCTTTCCCGCGCCTGTTCCATGATTTTATCGCCGTCGATATGATCTGAGTTACGATTTCATCCCTCTTGTCATAGCTGTACTCGTTCAGCACAGCGTTCGGTTTCTTTGCGACAGGATCGATACAAAGCTGAGGAATATCAAGCTCGTCGCAGATCGGCACGATTCCCGGCAGTGTGCAGTTGAATTCTGAAACGATCATATCTATGCATCCCGTGAGAAGAACAGCCTCACTTGTGTAATTGTTTCCGGCATGTCCGCAGAATGCGTTTGTGCACGATGCCGATCGCACCTGAAAATCCTGTCCGACACACGTGCAGCCGACGAGTTTTATGCCATTGGCTCCTGCTTCCCTGGCCAGTGACTGTATTCTTTCATCAGACAGAACTTCGTCGAGAGCCTCAAAATACGCATGCTGATGTCCTGTAACCATTATATTTATACAGTCAGGATCTATCACCTGCATTCCGACAGGTTCAAACCGGATCTCGCTTCCGCCCATGATGACATCATTTATCAGGTTCGTGAGCACAAGACCGTATACGCCGGTACTTATCGAAAGCCTGAGACAGTGCATCAGCATATCCGTCAAATCCGAGTTAAGATTCGTTGATGATTTAACGATTGCCTGAATTATCTCGGCATTGCTGCCGCCCGGCATAATTCCGAGCTTATTCCAGTTGTCGACCCTCATCGGATATGCTACCTTCTCTACGAGCTTCATCTGTTCCTGTACAGGCATGTGAAGATCCTCAAGCACAAGATCCGCCACCTTTCCGGCCTTTTCCCAGTCGTCTTTCCCTGTTACACCAAATTTGCCGCAGAGCGTGTCAAGAGCTTCTTTACTTTTTATTCTGCCGTGCTCTTCGCTTATATGCTTCAGCTCAACAGCAGCATCCTCGACAACGTGTATATAGCACGCCGATCCCGCTGCAACAGAGCGTAGCAGATTTCTTCCTGCAATTGTATCAGCATCAGCACCGCATACGCCTCTCGGCCTTGACTGTGACAAACGGCACGGGCCATTAGAACACAGGCGGCAGCATACTCCGGCCAGGCCGTATCCGCACTTGTTCTGCTGATTGATCATGCGGTCATGCGATATCTCGGTATCAAGCGACATAATATACTGAGCCAGCACCGGATCTGCTTCTCTGCAAATCTTATTTCCTTTCAAGACAGTTAACTCCTTTCGTGATTGGCATCATGATTTCCGCCTGCCTGCACGCAGTAAAACACATGCCCTTTCAATGTTTGTAAAAATCATCATATTAATTACAAAATTATAATAAAATGCCTTAAAATTAGTATTTCCAAGGCTTTTCAGCTTTTTAAGCAACTCGATTATATCACTGCCTGCACTAATATGTTATATATTTAACACAAAAATGTCCGAATTACGTCAGCTCCGCTGACTCCGTCCGCCTGTCTCAGCTTACCGGAGACGGCGGACCATACGATCAGTAAGTGAAATCACATGTTATAAACGATGAATGAAGACGCTTTTGGACAGCCACCTTCACTTCCACACAATAATCATTCATGGATCATAACTGACGTTCTTTCCGCATGGCATCCGGATACGCATGCGCAGCGCTGTTTCTTTACAAAAAAGCAGCCCCGTAGTATATTATTAGCTTAGAAAAAAATTCATTTTGACTTTTGCAAAGGAGCAGATTTAATGCTGGATATAACTAAATATAAACATGTCCACTGCATCGGAATCGGCGGCATTGGACTCAGTGCCGTCGCTGAAATCCTCAAATCGCAGGGATATGAGGTCTCAGGTTCAGACATGAAGGAAGGCGACGTCACAAAACGGCTTCAGGATCAGGGTATCACTGTCTATATCGGGCACGATGCCGAACACATAAAGGGAGCAGACATCGTAGTCTACTCGGCTGCCGTTTCACCTGAGAATCCTGAAATACTTGCCGCTAAGGAAAACAACATTCCGGTTGTAACGAGAGCAGAGGCTCTCGGCGCGCTCATGAGCGAATACGGCGTCAGCATCGCGGTAGCCGGCACTCACGGCAAGACGACGACGACATCTATGGTTTCTCTTATACTGGAAAAGGCGGGAACTGATCCTACAATACTCATCGGAGGAAATCTTCCCCAGTTCCACGGCAACGCAAAAATCGGTCACAGCAAGTACTTCGTGACCGAGGCATGCGAATATATGGACAGTTTTCTGAGCCTTCGGCCTGAAATAGAGATTATCCTCAACATCGACTCTGATCACCTCGATTATTTCAAGGATATCGACCACATCGTCCAGTCGTTTGACAAATTCGCGCAACTCGTACCTGAAAACGGATTCATCGTCGCTTATGACGCAAATCCGTTCGTAGCCAACATTATCCAAAACATCAATGACGAGAGAATCATAACATTCGGATTCTCAGCCGGCAGCACTTACTCAGCGCGCAATATCAAATTTGATTCAAATGGATATCCTGAGTTCGATGTCGTAAAGAGCGGTGACTCACTCTCTCATGTTCACCTGAGAATCCCCGGCGAACACAACATTGCCAACTCACTCGCAGCTTTTGCGGCATGTCACACTCTGGGCGTCGATCCGGCGGTTATAACAGAAGTTCTCGATGATTTCCGCGGTACAGAAAGACGCTTCGACGTGATCGGCACTACATCAAATGGTGTCAAGATCATAGATGATTACGCTCATCACCCTACCGAGATCAAGGCTACGCTCAAGGCAGCCAAGAACATGCCTCACAACAGACTCTGGTGCCTGTTCCAGCCTCACACATATACGCGGACGCTGGCACTGTTCGATGAGTTCACCAAGGCTTTCGGAGACGCTGATGTTCTTTGCATGGCTGAGATATACGCTGCTCGCGAAAAGAATATATACAAGATAAGCTCGAGAGAACTCGTGCGTGAGATCAGAAAGGAACAGCCTGAAAAAGAAGCTTACTATTTCAGGACTCTTGAGGAGATTGCCGAATTCGTAGGAAACAATGCAATGCCTGGAGATACTGTCATCACGATGGGTGCAGGTGATATTTCCAAGGTTGCAGACATGCTCATGAAACGCGAGGACGAATAAAAACCTAAGTCTGCATCTCGTAAGCATCTGAAAAAATTCATATGACATTTATATGCCGGACATAAAGCATACAAAAAAACAGTAGCTCTGCAAATATGCAGAACCGCTGTTTTTTATTTAATTATAAAATATTTATATATACAAATATTTTATATTACCAATTATCAGCCCGCTGCGCAAATACTGCGGGCTGACGTGCGCGGAGCGCTCGTGACATCAGCGCATCCGATCTTAAGACAGCGCTGACTTCTGATATTTTACTGAATTATAAATCAGACAAGTCTGAACGGCAGTTCCTCTCCTTCGCAGAATTTCACGCAGTCTTCGAGTGTGTATCTGATCATATCATCGACAACCTGATCTGTATAAAATGCCATATGAGGGAGCATGATGACGTTCGGGAACGAGTCGAGCACTGCCTTGTCTCTGAAGCTTATGACTTCGTCCTTGAAATCTCTGTAATATACGGTTCTGTCACCTTCAACGAGGTCGAGTCCCGCACCTCCTACCTTTCCGCTCTCGATCGCATCTATCAGCGCACCTGTGTCGATCAGGCCGCCGCGCGCAGTGTTGATGATTATTACTCCGTCTTTCATGCGGCTGATGCTTTCGGCATTTATCATATGTGCGTTCTTATCGGTATACGGGACGTGGAGCGAGATGATATCGCTCTCTTCGATGATCTTTTCCTGATCGCAGTACTCCACAATTTCTTCGAGCTCCGGCGAAGGATGATGATCGCTCATAAGGATCCTGCAGCCGAAACCGGATAGATGTCTCGCAACTGCCCTTCCTATGCGTCCGCCGCCTATGAGTCCGACCGTACGGCCCGGAAGCTCCTGCCCCATGCTGCCGAGTATCGTATAATCCTGACCGTAGTACCTTGTAATGAGTGTCTTGACATGTCTCTGCACCATAAGAATGAGCATTATCGTGTAATCTGCGACGCTGTAAGGCGAGTATGTGATTCGCGAAACGGCCACTCCGTACTTTTCTGCCGCCTTAAGATCTATATGATCCGCTCCTATAGTCCTCGTCGTGATCAGCTTTACGCCGCAGTCAGCATATATCTTTATCATCGGTTCTGTGACATCTGCGTCTGTCAGGACTGTAACCTGATCGCAGCCTTCTGCGAGGTATGCGTTTGTTTCGTCCGGTCTTTCGAGCACTTTTACAAGCTCTATACCAAGCTTTGGCGCGTAATATTTAAAGTACTTGTCCTCGTCAGCCCTGTAATTGTATACTATTGTCTTTCTCATATCTCTGCTCCTGAGGAGAGTGACGGAAATATCTTTTCATCCCGCCATCCTGATTATACCTTTTTGTTTATGAAAAAAGCCGCTGCTGAACAGCGGCTGTATTATTTTCTTTTAAAGACAGATCTTTATCGCACAGCTCAGTTTTCGACACGTTTGATCGCAGCTCCAATGCCTTTGAGCTTTTCGGCAAATTCCGAATATCCTCTCTCTATGTGTCGGATCTCGGAGATCTCTGTCTCGCCGTCAGCAGCCAGTCCCGCAAGGACGAGCGCTGCACCGGCTCTCAGATCCGTTGATACGACCTGCGCTCCGTGGAGCTTGGCATCACCAGGAACGATCGCGCTCCTTCCTTCTATCATAATACCTGCACCCATGCGATTTAGCTCGGTTATGTGCATGTATCTGTTTTCGAATACCGTCTCCATGACTGTGCTTACACCATGTACAGTAGTAAGCAGTGCCATGAACGGCGACTGCATATCTGTAGGGAATCCGGGATATGGCAGTGTCTTGATATCGGTCGCTACGAGCGGATTTACATCGCCTCGCACCCTCATGCCTTCAGGTTCTTCTTCGACGGTGCATCCGCACTCGACGAGCTTCGCTATTACTGGTCTCACGTGATCTGAAACCACATTCTTTATTAGGACATTTCCTCTGGTGATCGCAGCTGCGACCATGAACGTTCCTGTCTCTATTCTGTCCGGAATTACATGATGAGTAGTGCCGTGAAGATGCTCCACACCTTCGATCTTGATGACATCTGTACCGGCGCCTCTGACCTTTGCCCCCATCTTGTTAAGATAGTTTGCCAGATCAACGATTTCAGGCTCCTGAGCTACGTTTTCAATGACAGTAGTTCCGTCAGCAAGCACTGCGGCGGACATTATGTTTTCTGTCGCTCCCACGCTCGGGTAATCGAGATAGATACGAGCTCCGCGAAGTCTTCCGTCTACTTTTGCTGTAACGTATCCCTGCTTTTCTTCGTAATCAATGACAGCGCCCATAGCCTCGAAGCCCTTCAGATGAAGATCTATAGGTCTCGCACCAATAGCGCATCCGCCAGGAAGAGCCGCCCTCGCGCTTCCGTCTCTCGCGAGCAGAGGACCCATCGTCAGAATCGACGCTCTCATCCTCTTTACCAGATCAGGAGGTGTCTCGTTTTTGAGCTTGTTTCCTGCTCCGATTGTGATCTTTCCGTTCGGATAATCTTTCTCTACAGATGCACCGACGCTCTCGAGAATCTCGCACATGACTTCAACGTCCCTGAGATCAGGAACATCTAATATAGTACATTGATCATCGGACAGCAGTGTTGCCGCCATGATAGGAAGTACCGAATTCTTTGACCCACTTATCGTCACTTCTCCGCTCAGCGGTCCTCTGTTCTCAACCACAAATTTTGCCAACTTCATCCCTCCGTAAATATTTAGAAGCGCGACAGACTGCCGGCGCTGAATAATCTTAAAAAAACGGCCGCCTCCCATGTTAAGGCTGCAGCCCTGCTCTTCAATCGTTCATCTATTATACATCAATAAGCGATACATAACAATACACGCATTTTCTGAATTCTTATGTACAGTAAATCTGTCTTTTTACCTGTTTTCTTGAAAAATATCCATAAATGTGTTTTAATTAATCTAAAATAATAATTTATTAAAGATAATAGTATAATTTTTCAGCATATCCATTATTTTTCAGTTTGTATGAGGATTTATTTTTCATGGATACTCCTATCACTATTAAAGAAGGCCTGCTTCTGATCATCGGAATATGCGTCATTCTTCTTCTGATATATCTTATCCGCGTTGTAAGAGCTCTTCTGCCGACCCTAAAAAACGTAGAGAAGATCACCGACGACGCAGGCAGACTCACCGGAATGGCTTCTGATGCCGCGGCCGGAGCCGAAGATGCCGTCAATTCGCTCATGGAAAGCACAGATGACATGGCTGATTTTATCGCAAATAACAAAAGTACAGTCAAAGCTCTTGTGAGCTTCATAAACGCGGTTGTTGCAATAAAACAATTATTTAATTCAAAATAAACTTGATATATGATAATTTATACCATATAATGGATCTGATCTTGCTGGAAAGCAATTTCAATTCTTTCCTAATATAGTTCCAGTACGAAAAAGGAGAACAAACGTGAAAGCAACCGGAATTGTAAGAAAAGTCGACGAGCTCGGAAGAATCGTACTTCCGATCGAACTCAGACGCAATCTGAATATCAACATTCATGATCCAATTGAGATCTTTGTTGATGGAGATTACATCATGCTCAAGAAGTATGAGCCTGCGTGCATATTCTGCGGCAACGCAAAAGATATCCACGTTATTCACGGTAAAAACGTCTGTGCGAACTGCATCGCAGAGCTCAAAAAAGAAGAGCTCTAAGCCATAGATCCGTATTGATTTACAGATCACACAGCGTTAGAGCATCTAAAGATCATATGAAATGATTATACACGAAAACCGCTGTTCATGTGAATTGCGGTTTTTCTTTGTTTTTGCGGTCATTACTGCCGTTCAAACATGGAAACTGCTTTTTAATTGTGCAGGTTTCTTATTATTCAAACTCTATAAGCGTCGACGTCCCGATCGTGTCAGCGCCTGCTCTGAGCATCTTTCTGACATCTTCTTCTGTCTTTATTCCGCCTGCAGCTTTTATCCTGCACTTGTCCTCTACCGTCTTTCTGATGAGAGAAACCATCTCAGGTGTGGTCTCGCCGTGGAACCCTGTAGCTGTCTTTACATAGGCAGCGCCTTCCTCTGCGCACATAGTGCTGACTCTTACGATTTCTTCTTCCGTAAGCGCCGGAGCCTCGATTATGATCTTGACTTCGCAGAGACCTGCTGTATTGCGGACGATCTGCTTGATCTCGCTGCGTGTCTCCTTGTCCTTGCGTTCCTTGACATATCCGATATTGAGGACATAATCTATTTCCTTTGCGTTGTTTTCACCCGCAACGATCGCTTCATAGATCTTTGATCTCACAGAAGCCGCTCCAAGAGGAAAACCTGCAGTTGATACTATGATCACTTCAGGATGTTCTCTGAGTTCTTTATAGGCAGGCTCAACGAATGCGCTGTTTACACAGACCGCTCTGTACTTGTGGAGAACCGCCTGTGTGCAGAGTGATCTGATGTCGCCGATGCCGGCGCCAAATTTCACATTCGTATACTCGATTAAACGATTCAAATCTTCCATTTTATTACTCCCAGATATTAAATTATAATTCTATGATTTCCCCGATATCACCCGTATGGATGCACCCCGCATTTGCTTCGTCGATGTCGATATGGAAATCAAGCTCATTTCCGTCTCCAGCGCGGACTATTACATTTTCAAATATGATGCCGCGCGCGCCTCCGAATTTTATGGTTACTAACTGCCCTTCTTTAAGGCCGGCTTCTTCCGCCTGAGCTGCAGAGACGTGCAGATGCCGTTCATTTACCATTACGCCGTCCGTGAGTTCGAGTTCGCCTGCCGGTCCTATGAGCCTGCATCCCGGTGTTCCCTCGAAATGGCCTGAACGCCTGAGTACAGGCTCTATGCCCGAGTTGAAGCAGTCAGTCATGCAGAGTTCAACCTGATGATGAGATCTGAACGGTCCGATTACTCTGAGATCAGTCAGTGTACCTCTTGGACCGACAACATCCACTTTTTCCTCTGCAGCAAACTGTCCCGGCTGCGAGAGAGGTTTGAATACAGTCAAAGTCTTTCCCTTTCCAAAGAGCGTCTCGAACTGTGATTCAGTTAAATGAACATGTCTGCCGGAAATTCCGGCAGGAACCTTGTAACCCATAGCTAATTTCCCTTCTAAAACACGATACACAATAACGGCAAAATATCAGAATGAAAAAAAATTCTCAAATATAAATCCGCTCCGCGGACAGCCGGCGCTGCGCGCCGTGATAAAAACGCAAATCGACCTCAGCGAGGCCAGATTTTATTTCTTTTCTTTTAGATATGCGATATACGGAAGCTGCCTGAACTGCTGTGCGTAGTCGAGTCCATATCCGATTATAAACAGATCTTCTACAGTGAATCCGCAGTAGTCAGGAACTATATCAGCCTTTCTTCTTGCCGGCTTATCGAGCAGCGTCACGATTTTTACTGACTCTGGATTTTTGCTCCTGAGAAACGTGTCCTTGAGATACTTAAGCGTATTTCCCGTATCTACTATATCTTCTACTATCAGTATGTTTTTGTCTGCCGGCGAAACATCCATATCTTTTACAATACGTACATTGCCTGAAGACGTCGTGCTGTTGCCGTAGCTTGAAACTTCCATGAAATCAATTTCGACGTCGCCATCTATCTCACGGATAAGATCGGACATGAAAACAAATGAGCCTTTGAGTATGCCTACAACCGTGATCTTCTTGCCCGCATAGTCCGCTGAAATCTGTTTGCCGAGCTCAGCGACGCGGTCGTGGATAGTTTCGGCAGACAGGAGCTGGCCGCCCATTTCATAACCAGGTACATTAATCACTTTTATTTTCTCCCTCTGACTGTTCTTCTTCCTCAATTACTCTGCCTTCTGATTCGTAAACATCGCTGCCGTTGTGCTTTCTGAACCTCTTTCTGACCTTTGGCTGTGACTGCTCTCCGTATTTGTCGAGACTGCTGCCGAGATATATGATCATTGAAATCCACAGAATTATATCATCGATAAATCCGATGCCGAACACCGGCTCAGGTATCAGATCAATTGGGGATAATAGATATATTATACCAAAAATAATTAAAAATTTCTTTGACTTTGGCGTTTCAGGATCTTTCATAAATCTATTTATATACCTGAACCGCGAAAAAAATCTGATTACGGACTGGATCACAGTTCAACACCTCCGCGAACCGGCCGGTTCAATCAGTAAGTGCGTGGCGAACCTCCCGATGCCGCATATTCTTCCGCTATGCGTTCGAGTTCATCCGAAAGCTCGTCTCCGCCTGTTTTTTTTAGTGACGATACGAATATGAGCTTGTCATCAGGCTCCATCCCGAGCGTTTTACGAATCCTGCTTCCGCTTTTCTGTCTTTCATTTCTCGATATCTTGTCTGATTTTGTTGCCGCCACGATTCCATGAAGGTTGTAATATTTCAGATATTCGTACATCTGAATATCCTGGACCGTGGGATCATGTCTGGAATCTACAAGCTGCACAACACAAACGAGGTTTTTTCTCTTTCCGAGATAGTCCTCCATCATCTTCCCCCACCCCTCGGTGAGCGATCTTGAGGCCTTAGCATACCCATATCCCGGAAGATCGACAATTCTGATACTGTCGTTAATTTCATAGAAGTTAATTGTCCGCGTCTTTCCCGGACTTCCGCTCACTCTGGCAAGCTTTCTTCTGCCGGTCAGATAGTTGAGCAGAGTTGATTTTCCGACGTTTGACCTGCCGGCAAACGCGATTTCCGGCAAATCAGCGGGAGGATACTGATCCTCCCGCACTGCTATAGAGCGAAGTTCCGCTTTTTTTATAACCATGTCACTGCAATTCCTGATCTCTTACGAGAGCCTCTTCGAACACATCGTCTATTACCTTTAAAGGTTTGAATTTCAGGCTGTTCCTTACGTTTGACGGCAGTTCGTCAAGATCCGCCATGTTTTCTTCAGGAAGAAGTATCTCGACAGCTCCTGCGCGGTGCGCTGCGATGACTTTTTCCTTGATCCCGCCTACAGGAAGAACCTTTCCGCGGAGCGTGATTTCTCCTGTCATGGCGATCTCGCGTCTGACCGGTGTTCCTGTAAGAGCTGAAACCATCGAAGTGCACATAGTGACACCGGCTGACGGACCATCCTTAGGAATTGCACCCTCCGGGATATGAACGTGAATGTCGTTCTTTTCGTAGAAATCCTCAGGAAGCCCGAGCTTGTCTGAACGTTCTCTTATGACGGAAAGTGCTGCCTTTGCGGACTCCTGCATAACATCTCCGAGTTGACCTGTCAGCATCAGTTTTCCTGTTCCGTGCATTACAGCCGTCTCTATGAACAGCGTTTCGCCGCCGACAGCAGTCCACGCCATTCCTGTCGTGAGACCGACCTCACTGCCAGGCTCTATCTTGTCATATGAAGCCTTCTTGTTTCCCAGATATGAAGAGAGATTTCCCGCTGTTATCCTGTGATTTTTCTTCTTTTCAGCCGTTCCGCCTTCAACGATCTTCCTCGCCACCTTGCGGCATATCCTGCCTATCTCTCGCTCGAGATTACGCACGCCGGCTTCTCTTGTATAGTAGTTGACGATGCCTCGCACGGCTCCTTCCGATAACGTTATCTGATCAGGCTTGAGACCGTTTTCCTTAATCTGCTTAGGTACGAGATGCTGCTCCGCTATCTTTACTTTTTCTTCGATAGTGTAGCTCGAAAGCTGAATGACGTCCATTCTGTCAAGAAGAGGCGCCGGAATTGTCTCTGTCGTGTTTGCAGTCGTTATAAACAGCACCTTTGAAAGATCAAACGGCACATCCAGATAATGATCCTTGAAATCGCTGTTCTGTTCAGGATCAAGCGCCTCAAGCAGTGCTGATGCAGGATCGCCTCTGTAATCGTTTCCGACTTTATCTATCTCATCAAGCAGAAAAACAGGATTGTTCACGCCCGCGTCATTTATCGATGTCATGATGCGTCCCGGAATCGCTCCGACATATGTCCTCCTGTGGCCTCTGATCTCCGCTTCGTCGCGCACTCCGCCGAGCGACATACGCACAAATTTGCGGTTCATCGCCCTCGAGATCGATTTTGCAATCGATGTCTTTCCGACTCCCGGAGGACCAACTAGACAGAGTATATGCCCCTTGAAATCTTTTGAAAGCACTCTTACAGCCATGTACTCGATTATTCTTTCCTTGACCTTGTCGAGTCCGTAGTGATCCTCATCGAGAATTTTCTGCATTTTTTTGAGATCGAGGCGATCTTTCGTCGATTCATTCCACGGAAGTCCGAGAACGAGCTCGATATATGTTCTCATGACAGAAACGTCAGGCGACTGCGGCTGCAGCTTCTGCACACGCTTTATCTCCTTCTCGATCTTGTCGTGAACAGGTTTGTCGAGATTGAGATCTTCAAGCTGTTCGAGCCACTTTTCGACTTCTTCGTCAAGAGTTTCGTCCTGGCCGAGTTCTTCCTGGATTGTCTTTATCTGTTCTCTCAGGAAATACTCCTTCTGGCTTTCCGAGATGTTAGATCTTACTTTCTCGGCGATCTCACTCTCGATCTTCGTCACTTCTATTTCTTTGAGTATTATGTCGCTTACCCGTTCCAGTCTTTCTCTAATATCTGTGCACGAAAGAACACTTTCCTTATCGTCCATACTTATATCGAGATGAGATGTTATTATGTCGGCCATTCTGCCAGAATCTTCTATTGCTTCGATTCCCGGATATATCTCTGACGAAACCTTCTGCGAATAGTTGAGATAATCTCTGAACTGCTCGAGCACTACTCTGCGCAGCGCCGTAACACGTATCTCATCGTCTTCGCTCATATGGTCGCGCAGAATCTCTATATCCGCCTTGAAAAACGGAACTTCCTGTATCATGTGCCTGATACGGCCCCTTGAAACACCTTCAGCCAGGACTCTTATGGAGTTGCCCGGCAGACGCAGCATCTGCTTTATATGAGCTGTCGTTCCGACTTCGTACAGATCCTCTTCCGTCGGAAGATCTGTCTCTGCATTTTTCTGTGTTATCAGGAAAACCTCCTGATTTGTCATCATAGCATTCTCAAGCGCACTGATCGACTTTTCCCTGCCTACATCAAAGTGAAGGAGCATGGTTGGAAAAATCGTCACGCCCCTCAGTGGTATTACAGGAATTCCGTCTTCATCGTCCTCAAGAACATGAACGATATCCTCGATATTCTCTGTATCCTCTATTTCTCCATGAATAGGAGCCGGCTGACTGTACAATGCCGTTTCGTTTTCGGAAACATCCGAAATGTTCTTTTCATTATCAGCCATTTTTATTCACCTCCCGGAACCATTTCCCTGGTTCTAATAAAAAAGGGGCATCTTATGCCCCTTTTGAATCATCCTGTTCATCCGCATCGTCGGCCAGAATAAGCTTCGGCATATCCGCATTGTCGACTGTATCCTTTGTGATGATGCATTTTCGAATGTCGTTTCTGGACGGGATCTCGAACATTATATCCGTCATGAGTCCTTCCATAATGCTTCTGAGACCTCTCGCGCCCGTCTTGCGCTCTATAGCCTTATTTGCTATCTGTCTGACAGCATCGTCTTCTATCTCGAGCTCAACATTATCCATAGAAAACAGCTTCTTGTACTGCTTCAAAAGAGCGTTTTTAGGTTCATTTATGATCCTGACAAGAGCGTCTGTGCCGAGTTCCTGAAGCGTTACAAGCACCGGCAGTCTTCCGATAAATTCCGGTATAAGGCCGTACTTGAGCAGATCCTCAGGTTCGAGATGGCTGAGAGCTTCAGCCTCTATCTCTTTATCAGACTTCACGTTTGAGTTGAAGCCTATGGTCTTTTCTCCAACGCGGCGCTGGATTACCTTTGAAAGCCCGTCGAACGCACCGCCGCATATAAACAGAATGTTTGTTGTGTCGATCTGTATGAAATCCTGATGCGGATGCTTGCGACCTCCCTGCGGAGGAACGCTTGCAACAGTTCCTTCGAGAATCTTCAGCAAAGCCTGCTGAACGCCTTCACCGCTTACGTCTCTCGTTATAGATACATTCTCGGACTTTCTGGCTATCTTATCTATCTCGTCGATGTATATTATACCCTTCTGCGCGCGTTCTATATCAAAATCAGCCGCCTGTATCAGCTTCAGCAAAATATTTTCAACGTCTTCGCCTACATAGCCGGCTTCAGTAAGTGCTGTCGCGTCGGCAATCGCGAAAGGAACGTCGAGTATTTTCGCCAAAGTCTGGGCCAGCAGCGTTTTCCCGGATCCTGTAGGTCCGATCATGAGGATGTTGCTCTTCTGGAGCTCCACATCGCTGTCTCCGTCATTGATGCTGTTTATTCTCTTATAATGATTGTAAACAGCAACAGCTAAGTCTTTTTTTGCTTCGTCCTGGTCTATGACATATTCCGAGAGCTTGTCCGCGATGTCCTTAGGCTTAGGAAGTTCAAACTGAACGCTGTCAGCGTCCGCTCCATCTCCCACGGCAGCGAATTCCTCGTTAATTATGTCATTGCAGAGAGCGATGCACTCGTCGCAGATATATACACCTGGTCCGGCAACAAGCCTGCGCACCTGATCCTGTGTTTTGCCGCAGAACGAGCACTTAAGCTGTTTTGTGTCATCGTATCTGGCCATTAAGTTTTTCTCCTTATCTCACTATCACAATCAAGTATTTCACAATATGATCATTATGAATGCTGTTCTCTTGATGTGATAATGCTGTCAATTAAACCATACTCCAGAGCATCTTCCGCAGTCAGGAAATTGTCCCTGTCTGTATCCTTTTCGATCGTGGAAAGTCTCTGCCCTGTATTAGCAGCCAGTATTTTGTTCATCTTTTCCCGGATTTTTATGATGTGATCCGCATGTATTTTGAGATCGGATGCCTGTCCCTGCATTCCTCCGAGCGGCTGATGAATCATAATTTCAGCATTTGGAAGAGCGTATCTCTTGCCTTTTGCCCCGGCTGCGAGCAGGAATGAAGCCATGCTGGCAGCCATTCCAACGCATATTGTCGATACGTCAGGCTTGATATACTGCATCGTATCGTATATCGCCATGCCGGAAGTGATAACTCCGCCGGGACTGTTGATATAAAAGCTTATATCAGCGTCCGGATCTTCTGATTCCAGAAACAGCAGTTGAGCTACTATAAGGCTGGCTGTATGATCGTTTACTTCTTCGCTCAGAAAAATTATTCTGTCCTTCAGCAGTCTCGAGTAGATATCATATGAACGCTCGCCGTATGATGTCTGCTCCACTACCATAGGTATTAATGCCATTTGATCCCCTTCTTTATTTTCCGCTGTCTGCCCGCGGACCGGCTTTTCAAATTATTCTGCCGGAGTCTCAGCAGGCTCAGCTTCCGCTGCTGTTACAGCAGCTTCTTCGTCAGTTGCTTCTTTTGTTTCGAGTCCGTCCTCAGGCATAATAGGAGTTTCTGTAACTACGGCGTTATCAGCAATGATATCGAGAGCCTTTCTTGAGGCGATATCCTTTTTGATAATGTTGATATCAGGACCTACCATCTCTCTCATCTTTTCCGGAGTTACACCGTACTGTGAACTCATTCTCTTGAGTTCTTCATCGATCTCTTCCTCTGTAGCAGTAAGGCCTTCCTGTCTAGCTACTTCCTGTACTATGAGATTTGATCTGACTTTTCTTTCTGCGTCAGCTCTGACAGTATCCTTGAAGTTATCGATGCTGTCCTGAGTAGCTGAGAGATATTCATCAAGGCTCATGCCGCTGTAGCTGAGCTGCTGATCAAACTGCTGGAGGAGATTGTCGACCTCGTGATCGATCATTACCTCAGGAATATCGATGATCGCTTCATCGTACAGTACCTTTACTGCTTCGTTTTTGATGTGATCTCTCTTCTGTTTCTCTCTGCTCTCTGTGATGTTCTTTCTTATGTCTTCTTTCCATTCGTCGAGTGTATCAAACTCGCTGCACTCTCTGGCGAGATCGTCGTCAATTTCAGGAAGCTGCTCTTCGAGAACTTCATCGATCTTGCATTCGAACTTAGCCACCTTGTCTGCGAGATCTTCGCTATGGTAGTTTTCAGGGAACTTTACATCAACAGTTCTCTCTTCTCCTGGCTCAGCGCCTATCAGCTGATCCTCAAATCCCGGAATGAAAGAGTTTGAGCCGAGCTTGAGCTTGTAGTTCTCAGCAGTGCCTCCCTCGAACTGTGTTCCGTCTTCGAGGAATCCTTTATAGTCAAGAACGACAGTGTCGTTCATTCTTGCTTCTCTGTCAACGTGCACAAGTCTCGCATTTCTCATGGCGAATCCGTTGAGAGCATTTTCGATATCTCTGTTTGTGACATCTACCTCAGGAATCGATACTTCTACTCCCTTGTAGCTTTCCAGATGTACCTCAGGCTCTGTGAGGAACTTTATATTAAATAAAATTCCATTGCCTGATTTTACCTCCTGATCCCCGAGATCGATATCAGGGTGGTCAACAGGCTCATAACCAAGTTCATTAATAGCTTCAGGATAGAACTTGTTGAAAACGTCTGTCACAGCATCCTCAATGAAAATTCCTTTTCCATAATTGTTCTCGATGATTCTTCTTGGTGCCTTGCCTTTTCTGAATCCCGGAACCTGAATCTGGCTCTTATTTCTTAAATATACCGCATTAATCGCGTCTTCAAACTCATCAGCAGTAACTTCCATGGTCATGCTGATCGTATTTCCATCTCTGTTTAAGAATTCTGCCTTCATTGGTCTTTTTCCTCCTGAAAATATTATTTTTAAATATACTGTTTATTATTTATTCATCAGCAGATTCAACAGCTTCAATTCCGCGCTGATATTTTGATTTCAGTCCCGGAACAAGACCGAAGCGTTCCGCAATATCCTCTCCGATGCTCACAAGCTCGTCGCGGCTTCCGGAATAAAGCTCGATTTCGAGCTCGCAGATATCGAGATTTTTCGCTGATGTTATAATGCTGCCGACATCAAGATCGGCTTCAAATATCGTAGTTCCTGTGTCTATCCTCATGGTCTTCCTCGTGAAGTCCGTTTTGAGAACAGGCACGAGCGGCCTGTCACCAACCTTTTCAATTAGCGCACATGCGCTCTCGCTCTCAATAAATTTCGACAATGTCGGTGTCTCACAGTCGCTGTCTGTCAAATTGATGTTCAGTTCCTCGCGCTCAAAAAGCCCTTCCTTTACGCTGTCGTTCCACTTGAGCGTAGCAACAGGCTGATCCCCTTCTTTTCTGATCCTGAAGGCAGCATCAGCTTTCCTCAAGTCACCGGCTTTTGTATCATAATAAGTCGCCAGCATCGGAATCGTCGTCTTCTTATCTACTGAGCCATAGCGGCTGAACACTTCTTCCTTCCAAAGGCTGTCAATAATTCCGGGATCAGGTATCCCGTATTTCAGCTCTATTTCCATAGGATCTCCTCCCGCCGGTCTTTATCTGGCATAAAAACACCATACCGGCAAAAACAAAATATACCGGTGCAGTATATCACAGCGGAACTGTAAACACAAGACAGACGGGTTATTTAGGTTCCTCTCCTGCCTGGTATGCTTCCGGTTCGCCGAAATCTGTTACAGCCGATCCCAGATTGAGAGTATCTTTTTCAAGATTACTGATTATTTCATCTATTTCGCTTATGCGGTCAGATGTCATATTCTCGTCAGCAGCAAGTGTCGTCGTATAGAGAATATGTTCGAGACCATGATGAATCTTTACAAGCTTTTCTCTGAGACTGATGAGTTCATCGAGTTTTTCACTGCGCTTATCAGGGCTGACTCTCCTGAGACCTCTGCCCTCAGAAAGATCTGCAGAACTCTCCTCCATGACCGCAATGGGTTTAATACCCGCTTTTTTCTCAAGATATTCAGCAAAAGCTTTCTTTGACTCCTGTTCTCCGTGAACGAGAAATATTTTCCCAGGCACCGGATTGAATGATGTTATCCACCTGAACAGACCTTCTCTGTCAGCATGACCCGAAAAGCCTCTCAGATTGAATATCTCAGCTGCTATATGGATAGGTTCGCCGAATATTCTGATGTCGCGTTCGCCGTCTACTATGAGACGCCCAAGAGTTCCTGCGGCCTGATATCCTACGAAAATGACACTGTTGCGTGAATCCCATAAATTGTGCTTGAGATGATGCTTTATTCTTCCGGCTTCGCACATACCGCTGGCCGAGATGATGACCTTTGGTCTGCTGTCATGATTGAGTGCCTGCGATTCGAATACGTCCTTTACAAATACGAGATTTTCAAAGCTTATTGGGTTTTTTCCCTCCATAAGCATATCTCTCGCTTCTTCGTCATAATCCTGTGCGTTCTTTTTGAAAACCTCTGTCGCGGCTTCTGCCATAGGACTGTCGACATAGACCCTTATGTCTTTCATCGTCTTGGCAAAATCAGGATCATTCGAATAGAGACGGTTAAAATAGTAAAGGACATCCTGTGTTCTTCCTACCGCAAATGCAGGAATCACTACAGTGCCTCCGCGCTTTATCGTTTTCTGCACAGCCTCGCTCAGTTCCCTGATCCCGCTGGCTGCAGGCGGATGAACTCTGTCACCGTATGTTGTCTCCATTATAACGGCATCAGCTTCTCTGATCTGTTCCGGATCTCTGAGTATAGGTCTTCCAGTCGTTCCAAGGTCTCCGCTGAACACGATCTTTGTCGTCTCTATTTTTCCGTCTTTTCCGGTCTCGTCGATCCAGATTTCCAGTATTGATGAACCGAGCATATGGCCGGCTTCATTGAACCTGACCGTTATGCCGTCGCGTATCTCCTTTTTCTGTCCGTAAAAGACAGGAGACAAATATTTAACGGCCTCTATCGCATCGTTTATCGTATATACAGGTTCCTCAAGCTTCCTGCCCAGACGGTGGTTCTTTTTGTTCCTGTATTCGACCTCGCGCTGATTTATGTATGCGCTGTCTCTCAGAATTATATCCGCAAGATCGGCCGTTGCGTCAGTGCAGTAAATCTGCGATCTGAAGCCCTGCTTGACAAGCAGAGGCAGTCTGCCGCAGTGATCGGCGTGAGCGTGGCTCAGGAGCACGAAATCTATCTCACTGGGATTGAAAGGAAAAGGAACTCTGTTTCTTTCCTCAGATTTACGTCCGCCCTGAAACAGTCCGCAGTCCAGCAGAAACTTGTATCTGTCTGTCTCTATAAGATGGCACGAGCCGGTAACTCCGTCGGCTGCACCGCAGAATCTGATCTTCACCCGTACTGTCTCCCTTCTTTATTTTTATAAAAATAAAAGATTCCTATAGAACTTTGCTAAGGAAGCTCTTTGTTCGCTCATTTTGAGGATTTTCAAATATTTCCTCTGGTGTTCCCTGTTCCATTATATATCCCTGATCCATGAAGAACACCCTGTCGGCAGCCTCTCGCGCAAACCCCATCTCATGCGTGACAATAACCATCGTCATACCCTGCGCAGCCAGCTCTTTCATTACTTCGAGAACTTCACCGACCATCTCCGGGTCGAGAGCTGACGTCGGCTCATCGAACAGCATGATCTCCGGGTCCATTGCGAGCGCTCTGGCTATCGCGACACGCTGCTGCTGACCTCCTGAAAGCTCAGCCGGATATGATGATCCTCTGTCGCCTAGTCCCACCTTTTCGAGGAGCTCCTGTGCCTTTGTTTCGGCAGCGTTCTTCTCCATTTTTTTGACCTTTACCGGCGCGAGCGTCAGATTTCCCATGACAGTCTTATGCGGGAAAAGATTGAACTGCTGAAAAACCATGCCCATTCTGGCGCGGGTCTCATTTATCGTCTTTTCCTCGATCAGATTTCCGTCAAGATATATCTCGCCGGACGTAGGCTCCTCAAGCAGATTTATACACCTCAGGAACGTGCTCTTGCCCGAACCCGACGGACCAATCACACAGACGACCTCGTTGTCGTGGATCGTCTCGGTTATTCCCTTTAAAACTTCGTTGTCTCCGAAGCGTTTTACAAGATTCTTTATTTCGATCATTTATATACCAGGCTTTCTCTTCTTCATCTTCGGCGCAGAAGGGTCCATGCGCTTTTCGAGATATGCGACGAGCCTCGACAGAGGAATCGTAAGGCACATATAAACTATAGCAACGCCGATATAAGCCGGGAATGACTTGAAGTCTCTGGCCGCCCAGAGCATGCCCTCCCTTGTTATCTCAACGATGCCTATATACGAAAGTATCGAAGTTTCCTTGATAAGAGTTACAAATTCGTTTGCCATAGCAGGAAGGATAATCCTGAAAGCCTGAGGCAGGATTACATACCTCATCGTCTGTCCGCTTGTCAGTCCCAGCGATCTCGATGCTTCACTCTGTCCTTTGTTTACAGCCTGGATTCCGCTTCTGATTATCTCTGCGAGATAAGCTCCGCTATTGAGTCCGCACGCCAGAATTCCTACAATAACTATCGGCTTCCAGTTGAAGCTCGCCGTACCGCCCGATACAGCAGTAACAAGATACGGTATACCATAGGCAAAGATAAGAATCTGAACAAAAAGCGGCGTGCCTCTTACGACCTCGATGTAGACATTTCCGATAATCTTAGGAACAGCATGGCGGCTCATCTTGCAGAGCGCCATCACAAGACCTATCACAATGCCTATCAGGATCGCACATACGGTAACATAAAGCGTCATGCCTATGCCGTGGGCCGCCGTTGCTATACCCGTCAAATAGTCCATTTAAAATAAACCCCTGTCTGAAAAATAAAATACAGATTACGCTGCGGAACCTTAAAGTCCAGAACCGCATAACTACCATGCATTATACAGCTTTTTAGCATTCGTGACAATTATTTGTTGTTTAGGAGCTGAAATTATGCAGTTCAAAGGCAAATTTGCTCATAGAAGTGCAATTCACGCGGACTCCGTCCGCAAAAAAAGCAGTTCCGGCCTGCGCCGGAACTGCTTATATCAGGATTTTTCTTTTTTACGGCTCAATTGCCGTGCTATGTGTTTTTTATCTAGTTGGCCGAACCTTCCGCGAGACTCGATGTGTCGCTGAACCACTGGTTTACGATATTGTCATAAGTTCCGTTATCCTTGACATCCTTGAGACCTGCATTGATTGCATTAAGGAGAGCCTTGTTGCCCTTCTGTACGGCAATTCCGTATGAATCAGCGTTGATCGTATCACCTACAATTTTAATCTTGCCTGACTGCTTTGCTATGTAAGCTTCTGTTACAGGTTTGTCGTTGATGACTGCCTGAACGTCGCCATTGATGAGCTGCATCATAGCTGTATCGAGCTGCGGCAGGATTACCACATCTGCGACCTTGCCCTCATCTTTGAGCTTCTGAGCTTCCTGAGCTCCTGTAGTGCCTATCTGAGCAGCTACCTTCATGTCAGGCGTGAGGTCTTTTTCGCCGTTGATAGTAGTGTTGTCAGCTTTTACTGCTACTACGAGACCTGAATCATAGTAAGGATCAGAGAAATCAACTTCTTTTTCTCTGTCTGAATTTATGCTCATTCCTGATGCAACGATATCCACATTGCCTGACTGAAGTGCAGGGATCAGTCCGTCGAACTGAAGATTTTCCCACTCTACAGTGAATCCCTGATCTTCAGCTATCGCATTTACAAGATCAACATCGAGGCCTGCGAGGTTTCCCTGATCGTCAGTCGTGTCAAAAGGCGGGAACGTAGGTTCGAGAGCAGCCTTGAACGTCTGTCCCTTGACACTCTCTGTCGATGCAGATGCTGCCGAGCCTGATGATGAAGACGAATTAGAGCTGCTGCTTCCGCATGCTGCCATAGAGATGGCCATAGTTACGACGAGAGCCGCAACTGCAAGCTTTTTCAACTTTTTCATATTGACTTTCCTTTCTCTTTCAAAACAGATTTTACACTGCACTAACAGCGTTTAACAACGCTTTAATACTACTACAATGCAGATTTTTTCTCAATATCATATGCGAATATTGATAACTCCCAATTTTTCTCCTGATTATGTCCGTATTTCCGGTGAATATGCAGATCGTCAGAGAATCAATCTATGTATATTACAGAACCTATATCCTCGAGAAGTTCTCCACCATACCAGATGGGTTCCGCGCCATGCTTCCAGATAAATTCCACTATACTCCTGAAATCAGGGTGGCTGCTCAGATCGCCGTTGAAATATACCTTATCGCCAACCTGCCCGCACGTACCGCCGATGAAACCGCTTTCGAATCCCTGCAGCTTCACATGGCCCGGTTCGACGAGCAGAATGTCGATGCCGCCCTCCTCTTCGCCTTCCTCATTCAACATATCGTTATATGCTGAAATTGTCCTGAAAATCCCGCGGTCAGCCGTCACGATGGCTCCTCCCACGACGATGCAAGAGCATTTAGTGTATCCCTGCTTAACATTTATGAGCTCGAGTCCTTCTGCCCGTGCACGCTCAAGAAGAAGCGGAGATGTGTGTTCGAGATTGTGTATGAAATACCTTTCAGTGCATACCGCGTTGTACGGCACATCAAGCGGATACTCGGGCCCGATATTTCCCATCTGAAAGACTATCGCCTTGTTTCCGTCACTGCTGATCGCCGGAATCAGCAGATTACCGGAATTGCCGTCCAGCTTTTCCGACATCTCGCGGTCATATATTTCCCTGATCCCTGGTCTTGTATTAATTGAATCGTCTATCACCAATGCATTCTTTGTACTGCACATGTATATGTCAGGGTGTGTTGAAATCGCATCATAAACAGCCTCTCCCGGCATGACCTCGAACACCTCATGTCCCGCTTTTCTGAGATCTTCCTTCAGTCTGTCACATGCAAACTCTGAAATGAAAACCATGCCCATATCAGTTTTCCTCGCTGTCGCCGTTGAGTTTTTTGAGGAGCTGCAGGAATTCACCCGGTCTTTTTACAGTATAATCCGGTATGCCGAGTTCTTTTTCCCCGCTGTATTTATATGCCTCGCTCCAGCCCGCGAGCACCGGAGTCACGCCGGCTCTCCTGGCACACTCCATATCAAGCCACGTATCTCCGAGCATGACTGCCTCATCCGGTTCCCTGCCGATCTTTTTCAGCGCGGTGAGCGCCGGCTCGGGTTCAGGCTTGTGTATATCTGTGTCATCAGCTGTCACGAGCGCATCGAACATGTCTCTTATTCCGAAATCTTCGAGACCTCTATACGTAGTGTTCGCCAGACGCGATGTGACGAGCGCGAGCGTGTATCCGTTTTCCCTGAGGTCACTCAGCATATCCTTTACATCCGGGAAAAGGTGTATTTCATCATCAAAATGGCGCTTGTGGTAGCTCCTGTAAATGTCGATATTTTTCTGCACATCTTCATCTGTTCCGCCGAAGAAATTTCTCATCGTATCTTCCAGTATCTCACCATATGTGCTGTAAATGACATCGTCAGACGGTACATTGCCCGTTATCTGTTCAAACGTGTATCTCCATGATTTGTTTATGAGATCGTTTGTGTCCATTATAGTGCCGTCGAAATCGAAAAGCACCGCTTTTTTCTTCTTGCCTTCTGTCTTAGTCATTATTTCATGCTCCGCTGTTGTAAATCCGCCAGAATATCTTTTTATGCCCTTTGATATAAGTTGTGCTCCGCAATACACACCGATGCCGTCAAAATCATAATTTCCCACATTTACCCAAAATTTATTTGCAAACTAAATAAATTTTAATAATATTCACGGAAAATCGATTTATGCCCTGAGCGCAGTCTCCACTCCGGCCGCATCCGCGGTGTATTCTTGCATTGTGCTGCCGTCCAGTTAAAATTCAAGGTTTCCGGGAGTTCTCGGAAACGGTATGACGTCTCTGATATTAGACATGCCCGTCAGATACATGATGAGACGCTCGAATCCCATTCCGTAGCCCGCATGCTTAACGCCGCCGTATTTTCTGAGGTCAAGATACCAGTCATACGGCTCTATGTCCATTCCGAGTTCATTCATTCTGGCTGTGAGAATGTCGAGACGTTCCTCTCTCTGGCTTCCGCCTATGAGTTCACCGATGCCGGGCACGAGCATGTCAGCCGCTGCCACAGTTTTTCCATCATCATTAAGTCTCATGTAGAAAGCTTTGATTTCCTTCGGATAATCTGTCACAAAAACAGGATTGCCGAAATATTTTTCCGACAGGAAACGCTCGTGCTCCGTCTGAAGATCTGTCCCCCACCTGACAGGATATTTAAAGTCCTCGCCTGATTTCCGCAGCAGCTCAACAGCATCGCTATATGAGATTCTGCTGAAGCTCTTTTCAGCAGAATCAGTCAGACGCTTTATTATGCCCTTTTCTATTCGTTTGCCGAGGAATTCATATTCTGCCGAAGCTTTTTCAAGCACATCTTTTATTATAAACTTCGTCATCGACTCAGCCAGTTCAATATCGTCATCGAGATCTGCAAACGCTATCTCAGGCTCCGCCATCCAGAACTCAGCCGCGTGGCGCGCTGTATTGGAATCCTCAGCTCTGAATGCAGGTCCGAACGTGTAAACTCTGCCGAACGCCAGCGCATAAGCTTCCGCTTCAAGCTGTCCGCTTACGGAAAGAGATGCCTTTTTACCGAAGAAATCGTCGCTGTAATCATCAGCCCCGGCGAGTGGATCGAGCGACGTTACCTGAAACATCTCGCCGGCACCTTCTGCATCGCTGCCTGTGATTATCGGAGTGTTGACATACACAAAATCTCTATCCTGAAAAAATCTGTGAAGCGCCGCTGCAGCGAGCGACCTGATTCTGAAAACAGCCTGGAATGTATTGCTTCTCGGTCTCAAATGAGCTATTTCACGCAGGAATTCCATACTGTGCCTCTTTTTCTGGAGCGGATATGTACTGTCAGACTCCGCTTCTATTTTTATAACAGAAGCTTTGAGTTCGAACGGCTGTCTGCCGTCAGGCGTGAGTTCGAGTCTCCCTTCCGCAGAGACAGCGCATCCTGCCGTAAGCGACGAAATCTCGCTGAAATTTTCTACAAACTGTTGTTCATATACTATCTGAAGACCCTTGAATCCGCTGCCGTCAGTTATCTCCAGGAAACCGAACTTTCCCGAAGGTCTGTTAGTCCTGACCCATCCGTTGACTGCAATGTCTTTTCCGCCATACGCGCTGCTGTTTCTGTATATTCCGCTAATGAGTATCTTTTTCACTTATCTACCTCTGTCTGACACATTTTCATAAATTTTATTCAGCGTATCACCGGCGGACGGTGCTGTCAATCGCATGAAAATTTCATCGCACCGATATCCTGTTTTTCTGCCCCTTCAGCAACCTTTAGCGCTTTTGTGTTTTTACAAAAAACGAAAATGCAGAGTCGGGGAGAACTCTGCATCTTCGCTGTCAATTTTTCTATTATTCTACAAAGGGATTATAGGTATTTTGCTAAATCAATACCGCCTGCGGGGAACAGGCTGGCTGTCAATTAATTGTTTTTCCTTTTGACAGCTATATATTACCCTTTATTTGTGATAGCTTTGTATCAGCTATGTATATATTCAGTATCTATTAAAGTGTTACAATTGTCAAGAGTTTTTGTCTTAAAGTTTTATCATAAGATAAACATAAAAAATATCATGTGCAAGCATATGCGGCTGACCTAAGTCAGCCCGTCTCATAGTCTGTTTTCTAATTATGTGCACTTCACTGTATGAATCCGTCTGCCATTCCTGCAATCTGCACATTCAAAAAGGCCGCCGCAGTGTCTGTCCATCGACTTCATAAGCTGCACCTGATCCGTCACAGCTGCGGCTTCAAAGTTCTTTCCTTATATATATGTCTTCTGTGATCTTTTCGTGGGAACTTCCCGCAAAATCAGATGTGCTTTTCAGATCATATTCTGACAGATCGATTTCAAATCTGAAATCGGACGGATATGCTCTGTTCCACCTGTACAGATAGATAATATTTATCTTGTCCGCGTGAGCGGTCAGATCCTCGTTTTCGACAAAGCAGAAATCATGTTCGCCAGCATCGTCGAGTGGATTTTCACTGACTTTTATGCTGTCCGCACCGTCGAACATTTCCGCAGAATAACTGTTCATCCACAGTGCATGACCTGCCGCGATGCTCCTAATCCTGAGGCGCAGTATTCTGTCGCTGCTCTGACGACGTCGGTTGAACATCATGCCCATGCCGTCATCTACACATGCAAAAATTATCATACCTCTCTCCTATCTTAGCCCGAGATAATGGAATACTGTGTTAACTGCCTTTTGTGTATCCGCAACTTTTCCGGGAACCGCGAGTCCTTCGGCTATATTAGCTTCCGGTGCCGATCCTCTGATATCTCTCAGGCTCGAGCCCAGTGTGACGGACGAGCTTGTCGAGATCGGAAAAATATCGAGTCCCTCTGTCTTTATGCTTTCCAGGAATGTAAGAACTGCCATCGGGCACGATCCGTCCCATATCGGATATATGAGTATTATCCGCTCGTATTTGGAAAGCTTCTTTCCTGATACAGTCTCTATTATTTCGGGTCTCGTCTTTTTGCGCTTCTCGCGTCCGGCCTGAAAAGCCGCAACAAAGAAGCTCGTAGAATATTTGCGCTTTGTCCTTATCTTGAAAATGTCACTGCTGAAAATCGCTTCATTTAAGTTCTTTGCAAGCTTTTCAGAATTACCGCTCCACGAATAGTATACAATCAAAGTATCTGATGCCATATAAATGCTCCTGTCTGTCAGCCGGAGACCTTCCTGCACCGCTGCAATCATATTACCGGCCTCCAGGATTTACATATTTTTTATTCTTTAAATTTTATTATACCATCAGGGCAGCGCAGCTGACTACTCTTCACGGCAAGCTGCGGATGTTCTGACAGGCAGCATTTTGCAGCAGTCGTGCATAATTTTCTAAAGTTCGTAATAATAAAAAAGCGTGAGCCCCGCAAGACTCACGCTGATATTTCAGACAGCCAAGTCTCTGGCTTATCTGCCGGCAGACTTTGATCTTTCTTCCTCTTCCTCCTGTCTGAGTTTCTCAGTCTTCTCTTCTTGTCTCTTCTTCCAGATTTCGTCTGCTACAGGCTTCCATTTCTCTGCATATACAGAGCACTTAGCACAGAGGTTCTCCGCGCTTTCCTGAGCGGTGTAATCTGTCGGATGAGCACCCGTCTTCTTTACGAGCTCAGGCAGAACTTCAGGGTTCTCGAGCATAGGGCACGGACGCATCATATTGTCGTTAAACGGTTGCCCGTCGTGATAAGCCTGGAAAAGAGGACTTCTCAGGCAGTCAAGCAGCGACATATTTCTGATATTCGCATTCGAATAGTGAATGAATACGCACGGGTCTACATCACCGTTCGCGTTGATGTGCAGATATCTCCTGCCGCCCGCAATACATCCGCCGACGTATTCACCGTCATTCTGGAAGTCCATCGCGAACAGAGGCTTGCGCGATCTGTAGTCTCTCAGTCTCTTATACATCATCGTGCGCTGTTCAGGCGTCGGGAGCAGATCAGGAACCGCATCAGCGCCAACAGGCATGTAATGGAAGTACCATATGAAGTAAACACCCATCTCGATGAGCTTATCGTAGAATTCCTCCGAAGAAATTGACTCCATGTTGGCACTCGTGTAGCACGCCGATATTCCGTAAATGAGATGTTTCCTGTTGAGGATTCCTATTGCGTTTATGACCTTCTGGTAAGTGCCCTTTCCTCTGCGCGAATCTGTCGCTTCTTCGAATCCTTCGAGCGAAATCGCCGGAACAAAGTTCTTTACCTTGAGCATCTCGTCCGCAAACGCTTCATCGATAAGCGTACCGTTCGTGAAGCTGAGGAAAATACAGTCGCTGTGCTTTCTGCAGATCCTCATGAGATCATTCTTTCTTACGAGAGGTTCACCGCCGGTATATATGTACATATATATACCGAGCTCTTTTCCCTGTGTGATTATATCGTCGATCTCGTCGAACGAAAGATTCAGCTTATTGCCATATTCTCCGGCCCAGCATCCATTGCAGTGAAGATTGCATGCTGAAGTCGGGTCAAGCAGAATAGCCCACGGAATGTTGCAGTTGTATTTTTCTCTGAGTTTATCCTGAACAGGCCAGCCCTTGTTATTGACATTCAGGAAGAAATTCACTACGAATGTCCTGAGCTGATCGAAGTCTGTATCATTAAGTACCTTCTTAATGAAGATATTATACGGATCAGTCGGATTCTCAATTACCTTTCTGACTGCTTTTCTCTGACGTACAAATTTGTCGCCCATGTATCTGTCAATCATGTTCATGATCTTTATCAGATTTCTGTCCGGATTCTTTTTTACATATTTAAGCATATGTGTGATTCCGAATTTCATTACTGATTCTGGAATTTTCATTCTCTATCCCTCCATATCAACAAAGCCCTGCAGCTTACTGCTTTTTCTTTGGTGCGTATTGTAACATAGATAAATTGCTTGTTCAATCAAGCAAAGCTAACACGCAGTATACAATTACACCATTTTGTACACATTCCCGCTATATTACCATGCATTGTGTATATCTAAAACATTGTATGTCCACATGTATAAATTCTAAATTTTATTTATAAGTCATTTATAGTCTCTGCTCGGCCTTATGTCAGCCATTCTCCTGTGCATTGCGATTTCCCCGGCGTCAGCTGTGCAAGCTGCAGGAAATGTGTGTGCTTACGTCGGAAGTGATCTGTCTGTGCATAAGCCGGCCCGGTTTATCAGGCAGTGTGCATTTACTGTTCCTGAAACGATCGCCAGACATGTCCTGTTTCAAATCATCAGAACTCCTGTCCCCTTTTCTGTTATCATCATTTTTTACCGAAATCTGGTGGTTTTTAATTATGCTCCTTATGTCTTTGTACAAATACGGCTTAAAGTGAGCGAGATCGACAGGATCGCTGTTGAGTATGACATTGTAGCATGTGCTCCCGACCAGTTCCACGATCGAAAACAGCATTATATAGGGCGCGTCCCACTCCACATCATGATTCTCACGCATCATCTCCGACAGATATGACAGCGAATCGTTTTTATTCTGTTCTGCATCCTGCTGAAGGGCTGAAACAAGTATGCCGGTGCTCAAATTCTTAGCAATGAACTTGAGTATGGCTGTATCCTCGGCAAGCTGGTTGATCACATCATCTATGATAACGATCATCTTATCTTCGAACGTTTCAGCTCCTGACTTTTCGAGCCTTGCTATCGCGTGGTCGAATACCTCGACAGACTTATTGATGATGAGTTTACGCCTGAGATCATATTTGTCTCGGAAATACAGATAAAACGTGCCTTTCGCAACGCCTGCGTTTGATGTTATATCTGAAATGGAAGTCTTAGAAAGGCCTTTTTCTGTAAAAAGATTGAAAGCTGTATCGAGCAGCTTTTGTCGCTTATGAAGCTTTTTATCTTCTATTTTCCCCATGAACTTTTATCACCTCCGCAGAGATTAACCTGAGCTATCTGCGCAATCAATCCGCTAATAAATTTGTAATTATTGTAATCTCAAATATACCCGCAGTCAACTTAAAATGACTATAAGTCATTTTTTATTTTTCAAAGTATTGACCGACGGTCATATTTATTCTATACTTTGTGGTGTTAAAAATGACCAATCGTCAATATGCATTATTCAAAAGGGGAGGTGAAGCTTTTGCTTAAATTCGGCAAGGGAGTCGTCAAGCTGCGGATACCGATTTTAATTCTCGCAATACTTCTGCTCATACCATCGCTGATCGGATATTTTAATACAAAGATCAACTATGATATTCTTTCATATCTGCCTGACTCCATCGATTCGATGGAAGGACAGAACATATTAATGGATGAATTCGGCACTGGAGCTTACGGCATCTTCGTCTGCGACAATATGTCAAACGCAGACGTGCTTAAGCTAAAAAGCAAAATTGAAAAGGTTGACCACGTAAAGAGCGTCCTCACGCTCGCTGACACAGACATACCGGTCTCTGCTCTTCCTCAGGAAGTTCAGGACATATTCTATTCCAAGAACGGCAGCGGTCAGCTGATGTTCATGTTCATGGACAGCTCCACATCAGCGAAGGAGACACTGGACGCCATAGACCATATAGAGAAATTAGCCGGCAAACAGGCATTCCTGTCGAGCATGTCCGCAATATCAGCCGATACGAGAGCTCTTACAGAAAAAGAGGAGGGCACATACGTGTTTATTGCGGTTGTGCTTGCGCTCGCCGTCATGATGCTCTTCATGGACTCGTTCCTTGTACCTGTGCTGTTTCTCGCTGACATAGGGCTGGCTATAATATATAACCTCGGTACAAACCGGCTGATAGGTGACGTATCATTTATCACTATGGCGCTGGCCGCGGTACTGCAGCTGGCCGTCACCATGGACTACTCGATATTCTTGTACGGCAACTTCCAGGAACAGCGTGAAATTTACAGTGACCGCAAAGTGGCAATGGCGCATGCAATCGCAAACACGATAATATCAGTCAGCGGATCTTCGCTAACGACAATCGCCGGATTCATCGCATTGTGCTTCATGTCGTTCACACTCGGCCTGAACCTCGGTCTCGTAATGGCAAAAGGCGTAATCATCGGCGTACTGTGCTGCGTCACAGTTCTGCCGTCGCTCCTGCTGCTGTTTGATAAGCCGATACAAAAGACATCGCACTTCAAGATCCAGGTACCGTCTAACAGGCTGTCCAATTTTATCGTAAAGCATCACAAGTCTATCGCGATCATAATGCTTGTCATATGGATCCCCGCGATATTCTTATACAATAACCTGAACGTCTACTACAAGCTGGACAACAGTCTTCCGAGCTCGCTGCCTTCGGTAAAGGCAAATCAGGAATTAAAGGATGAATACGGAATGACATCCATGCAGATGGTTCTTGTTCACTCTGATCTGTCGAAGAAAGACACACGTGCTCTTACTGATAAACTGAACGACATCGACGGAGTACAGTTCGCCGCCGGATATGATTCGATCGTCGGAGCATCTGTCCCTGACGAAATGATTCCTTCAAAAGTAAAAGACACTCTGGAATCAGGAAAATGGAAGATGCTAATCGTATCTTCTGAATATCAGGTAGCAACAAATCAGGCGAACAAGCAGTGCACCGAGATAGAGAAAGTTGTCAAGGATTACGATTCCGGAGGACTGCTCGTCGGAGAAGCCGCCGCAACGCGAGATCTGATAGATATAACAAATCATGACTTCAAGATGGTTTCAGCAGTGTCGATAGTTATGATATTCATAATTATACTGCTGACGCTGCGATCCGGATCGCTTCCGATACTGCTCGTATTGGCAATAGAGGAGGCTATATACATCAACCTCGGAATCTCCGGAATAACGCAGACGCCTCTGGCATTTATAACTAACATTGTAATAGGAACGATTCAGCTCGGCGCTACAGTCGATTACGCAATACTTATGACGACGCGGTACAAAGTCGAACGAATGGCCGGAAATGATAAAACGGCTTCTGTGCTGACCGCACTGGAGACATCGATGAATTCGATAATCACAAGTGCACTCGGATTCTTTGCAGCAACATTCGGCGTCGGCATGTATTCAGACATAGATATGATAAGCTCGATCTGCATACTTCTGGCAAGAGGAGCTATCATCAGCATGCTTATGGTGCTCATACTCGTGCCAAGTCTGCTCATGCTCTTCGACAAAGTCATATGCAAGACTACCGGCGGCATGAGACATCTTACAAACTGACAGAAAGGACGTGACAGAACATGAAAAGAAAAATAATTTCGATAGCGCTGTCCGCAGCCCTTGTTTTCACAAGTACGGGAATCGTGTCTTTCGCGGCTTCATCTGGTTCCGGCAGCAGCTCATCTTCATCAGATTTTGACAAGATAGCTGAAGCAGCCGACAGCAGCGATTCTTCCGATAGCAGCTCAGACAACAAGGAGACTACGGTTTACGTAATATCTGATGCAAACGGCGAGCAGCAGAACATCATCGTCGATTCATGGTTAAAGAATCCCGGCGAGGCCGATTCTCTGAACGACAAAACTGATCTGAGCAATATCGAAAACACAAAGGGAAACGAAAAATATACTGAAAACAACGACGGCACAATCACATGGAATGCCAAGGGCAATGACATCTATTACGAAGGAACCTCTTCAGATGAACTTCCTGTAGACGTCAATATCGGCTACGAACTTGACGGCAAAAAAGTCGAAGGCAAAGACATCAAGAATGCCACAGGCCATCTCAAAATAAGCTTCACATATAAGAACAACACCGGCAAGACCGAGAAAATAAACGGCAAGTCGGCCACGATCTATCAGCCTTACGCGATGATTTCAGGCACAGTGTTCGAAAACAGCAACGTCAAAAACCTCAAAATAAAGAACGGCAAGATCATAAATGACGGAACTCGTTCGATCGCCGTAGGTCTGGCTCTTCCAGGCCTTGCACAGAGCCTCGATATCGAAAGCGCTGACCTTCCTGAAAGCATCACAATTGAAGGCGATGTCAAAGATTTCGATCTCATGGGCACTCTCACGCTGGGCACTTCAGATGCGCTCAAAAAGCTCGACCTAAACGACATATCAAGCGTAGACGAGCTCTCAAAGAAAATGGACGAACTCCAGAGTGCGAGCACAAAGCTTGTCAGCGGCAGCAAAGAGCTCGCTAATGGAACGGTCTCCGCATCGAACGGCACAAACCAGCTCGTCAACGGCATAAATACTCTGGCAAACGGAGCATATTCGCTCGACAACGGAGCCGGATCACTAGCAAACGGCACTTCACAGCTCGCAAGCGGCGCATCTCAGCTACAGAACGGCGCAGATCAGCTTGCCAACGGCCTCACGACCGTAAAGAGCAGCCTTGATTCCGCTGATCTGGAAGGAAATACAGCTAAAATGCTCACCGGCCTCCAGCAGATAAGCTCAGCGATAAAAGGCAGCGACACATCGCTGTATGCCGGTGCAACAGGCATACAGGCAGGTGCTGAAAAACTTTATTCTTCACTTAACGGAAGACTTGTTTCAGGAGCTGATGAGATATCGTCAGGCGGTAAATCGCTCGCTTCAAATGCTGAAAAAATCTCGAGCGGAGCTTCAGCGCTCTCATCAGGACTTTCAAGCGCTCAGTCTGGAGCAAGTAAGGTGGCCGCGGGAGCCCAGGGAACAGTACAGGCGATAAATACTGCAGAATCTGTACTCAATCCTGAAGCAGAAGGATACGCATCTGCAAAGCAGGCACTTGAGGCAGCAAAAAGTTATGCACAGCAGACTGCAGCCGGCGCAAGCGCTGTATCGAACGGACTCGATACAGCTGTCTCATCATCAAAGCAGCTCGCTTCCGGCGCATCACAGCTCTCAAGCGGCGCATCACAGCTCTCGAGCGGAGCATCGCAGCTCGCAAGCGGCGCACAGTCAGCTGCAAACGGGGCACAGACTATAGCGACGACAGCAGGCCGTATGGCATCAGGCGCCGAGACGATAACATCAGACGACAACCTCGGAGCTATCATAAGCGGAGTCAGCAGACTCTCGTCTTCGTCGGGGCAGCTCACTTCAGGAGTCGATCAGCTTCAGAAAGGCGCTGTAACTCTCGCATCAAGCATGAGCCAGTTCACACAGGGCGCTCTCGATCTTAATGCAGGCGCCGCACAGCTTAAATCCGGAACATCCTCACTCGCTTCCGGAGCCAACAAGCTCGATTCAGGTGCTGTAACTCTCGCAAACGGCATGACTGCTCTTCAGTCTGGAGCACAGCAGCTCGCAAACGGCATGGCTGAGTTCGATCAGAACGGCATCCAGAAGCTCACGAAAGCAGTAAATGGCAATCTGTCAGGCGTATTCGACAGACTCAATGCAGTCAAAGATTACGCAAACTCAGCTGAAGTTTATGGCGGAGTCCTCGACGGACAGACCGCAAGCGTCAAGTTCATATACAAGACAGATGAAGCTTCGTCTGACAGCAGCAAATCAGCCAAGTCTTCATCAGGCAGCAAATAGCCGATAATCATAATTAATCTGATAAAAAGGATAAACAGAGAAAAACTCCGTCTCTTCCAATATTCTTACAAAGCAGAAAATCCCGCGCACTTAAAAAGTGTGCGGGATTTTCACATATCTGAAGCCCTCAGC
>CADBRA010000087.1 GCA_902796965.1 uncultured Eubacteriales bacterium
ATCAAGGAAATGAACGGACCGGAAGGAAAATATGCATGGACAGCGACAGTAGGAGAAAAGGGACAGATTGTCATTCCTAAGCAGGCGAGGGAAATATTTGGAATTAAACCGGGTGACACCCTGCTTCTGCTTGGTGATGAAAAACAGGGTATAGCAATTCCACCCAAAGGTGCTTTCGCTGAATTGTTCAACTTGGCTTTTTCTGAGAAAAGCGAGGACTGATGGATGAAAAAAGTTGCTGTATTCTGCATTCCTGCACATGGACATACAAATCCCATGCTGCCTGTAGTTAGGGAACTTAGCTTACGCGGTGATGAAGTTCGCTTTTATTCCTTCAGTGAGTTTCAGGAAAAGATAGAACGAACAGGCGCAACATTCGTATGTTGTGATAAATATCTTCCGGAGTTAAGTGCAAAGGAAGAGGAAAATCTGAAAAAAGTTTCCACTACGGAAATGACAATTCAGGATATCAGAATTACGGCATCAATGGATGAATTCCTACATGGAGAGTTCACTTCCTTCAAACCGGATATTGTCTATACTGATTCCGTGTGTTTCTGGGGAAAACTGAATGCCTGGAAATATGATGTTCCGATGGTGGTATCCACGAGCACATTTGCGTTTAATCAGATGTCCTCCGCATACATGAAAAACACGCCGGGGGAGATGGCCGGACTGATCTTTGGCCTGCCGAGGGTTTCAAGAGAACTCAACAAGCTGAAGGCTTATGGCTATAAAGCAAAGGGATTGTTTTCCCTGATACAGAGTGACAATAAAACGGATTCGGTTGTTTATACTTCAAAGAAGTTTCAACCATATGCTGAAAGCTTCTCTGATCATTATATTTTTGTGGGACCTTCTTTGCTGACGGATAAAGAACCGGATAAGAGACATGTACGACCACTTGTGTATATATCGCTTGGTACGGTCATCAATGATCGGCCTGATTTTTATAGCAAATGTATTGAGGCATTTAAGGATGAAAACATTGATGTAATTATTTCTTGCGGAAAATCAGTAGATATCGCAAGTTTTGGAAAACTGCAGGAAAATATAAAAGTCGAACCTTATGTTGATCAGTTGGATGTTCTTTCAAGAGCAGATGTGTTTATTACACACTGCGGAATGAACAGTGTATCGGAAAGCCTCTATATGGCAACGCCGATGGTTTTATATGCCCAGACAAATGAGCAGGAAGCGGTTGCAAGAAGAGTCCATGAAATTGGTGCGGGAATTGATTTGAAGGATGATTCGGTCGCAGGGATAAAGAATACGGTACAGGAAATTCTGAGTACAGCATCCTATAAGGATTCTGCCCGTGATTGCTGTGATGATTTCAGGAACTGTCCAGGAGTAAAAGGAGCAGCGGATTTTATAGAAAATGCTCCACATTCATCTAATGGTGTAGATATCATAAGAGATCTGAGTAAAGCAAATGTCGGGTTGCAGGTCTGGTACAGTATTGTAACCATACTTTTAGCGAATATTCTTTTCCGCATCATTAGCATAAAGTATTTGTGGATTTACATAGTTTTGGCGATAGTCTTGTCTCCGCCAATCAATAAACTACTGCAAAAAGCAGTATATAAGCATCTGGTAAAAACAAGGTTGAAATAAAAAATGAAAATAGCACAGAGAAGAATCGGGAGACCGGTTCTTTTCTTTTACCCAAAAATAGGGCGCACGATGTCCTGTGGACATCGGCTTTGCGCCGACCGAAGTGAAACGGAGAGGAGGGGATCGGATGGCTGGCAGAATCCAGGGTATTACCGTTGAGATCGGCGGCGATACTACCAAACTACAGACTGCCTTAAAAGGCGTAAATACAGAGATCAGAAACACTCAGAGCCAGCTGAAAGATGTCGATAAGCTCCTGAAACTGGATCCGGGTAATACGGAACTCCTTGCTCAGAAGCACAGGCTTCTTGGCGATGCCGTCAAGGAAACAAAGGAAAAGCTGGAGACCTTGAAGACGGCAGCGTAGCAGGCTGAACAGGCACTGAAGGATGGAATGATCACGCAGGATCAGTATGATGGCCTGCAGCGTGAGATCGTTGAGACTGAACAGAAGCTGAAGGCTCTGGAGGAACAGGCAAGA
>CADBRA010000088.1 GCA_902796965.1 uncultured Eubacteriales bacterium
CTGATCCGTATATTTTTTTCTTCAACAATGATCTCCATACTATGGCCAAGAGAAGAATCCAGAGACAGCCAGATGACATAATCTTCCTCTGTTAATGTTCTGCCTGCAGAAACCCCCATGCTGACCCAGAGATAATCCTGAAAATCGGAAATCGCGTTCTGAATGACCCTTCCATCGACGCCACCGATTTTCCACTTATCATCAATTTCGATTTCATAGCATTGGCATTTTCTATTTCTATCCCGTCGAAACGGTTTATGAACCTGCCAAAGCCTCTTTCGGAAATCATAATTCTGTTCCATATTTTCTCCCGGCCGGCTTATCCTTTTATCGCTCCCGTTGTCATTCCACTCGTAATATATTTCTGGAAAAGCAGATAAATGATCATGGTTGGAACCATAACAATCACCATACCGGCAAATAGAGCAGTCCAGTCTGCCTGATGATTTGTTGCCTGCATCAGGGAAACCATTCCCACCGCCAGCGTCTGCTTATTTGGGGTCAAAATTACAGATCTTGCAATTACATACTCATTCCACACACTCAGGAAATCAAAAATGGTAACCGTCGCAATACCCGGCTTAGCCAGTGGAAGCATAACATTCCAATATACCCGAAAGTAACCGCAGCCATCTATAATGGCAGCCTCTTCCAGTTCATGGGGAAGAGTACGGAATGTACCATTCAGGACATATACGGTAAACGGCAGATTCGTGGCTATATAAAGAAGGATCAACCCTAAATGGCTGTCCAGCAAATGAACTCTGCGAAGCTGCAGGAACATGGGAACAACACAAAGAATCGTCGGAATAAAAATGCCTGACATATACAAAAACGTAACGAACGGGCTTCCTTTTACCTTCAATCTGGTCAGGGCATAGGAAGTCATAGATCCGATAATAATTTCTACCGCTACCACAATAACTGTGATATAGAGGCTATTTAAAAAATACGGTCCGATATTTGCTGTTTCCCATGCTCTGATATAATTGCCAAACACAGGTTTTCCCGTAAGTGCCCAAGGGTTTGCAAAGAATTCCTGGTTGGATTTGACAGAAGTAAGCACTGTCCATAATAAGGGAAAAATAATGGATGCGGCAAAAATCGCGAGGTAAAAATAAAGGATGAAATTTATTCCTGCTTTGTTAGATTTTTTCATCTTATACCTCCTAGTATTCCAGCACATCCTTGCTCCTTGTGAGAAGGAGCATGATTCCCGTAAGGAACAGTACAAATAAGAAGACGACAACTCCTATCGCAGTCGCATAGCCCATATTGCTCTGCTGAAAAGCGATCCGGTACATATAATTCGTCATAACCTCAGTAGATTTCGCAGGAGCTCCATCCGTCATAACATTTACGAGTGTAAACACTCCGCTAAATGCATTGATAAAGAAGAACACCAGTGCCGTCCGAATGGTTTCCTTTAACAGCGGCATTGTGATATACCAGAATGTCTGCCACTTAGACGCTCCATCAATCTCTGCAGCTTCAAAGTAGCTGTCCGGCATTCCTTCAATAGCTGAGTTAAACAGAACCATGTAAAACCCGACTGACATCCATACCCAGGGAATAATCAGACAAATCAGGGCTGTGGACTTTGTTCCCAGCCACGCCTTTGTTATCGGCGTGTGAGTAAACAGATTCAGAAAGGAATTCAGCAGTCCGAAATTCGGGTTATAGATCAGCAGCCAGAGCATGGAAACAACGGTAATGGAAAGAATATTCGGAATAAAGAAAACAGCCCGAAAGAAATTTTTCCCCTTGACCTTTGAATGGCTGAGCAGGGCTGAATTCAACAGGGCAATGACAAAGGTCCCGATTCCCCCGTAGATGCAGAATTTCATATTGTGCCAGAATGATGTCCAGAACGTAGAATCGGAACCCAGTTTAATAAAATTTTTGAAGCCGATAAAATTATAGGTATCTGAAATTCCATTCCAATCTGTAAAGGCGTAGTAAAAGGTCTGAAGAAATGGTATGACTTCAAAAAATATATAAACCGCTAAAGGCGGAATAACCATCAAAAAAAACAATCTTACTTTTTTCTTCTTTGCCTGAAGCATGGAGATCCATCCTCTCGTTTTCAGAAAGGGCTAATGGCTGCCGGATCATTACCGGCCGCCATTTGTCCTTTTGCAGGTGAAATGTGTATTCTGCAGGTTAATCGAACATATTGTATACAATGCCCCGCATGCGGGCACTATAAATGGGATCTGTCAGTTATATTTCGTTACAGAATCATCATCCAGCATTGTCTGACAGAACTGTTTCATATCTGCGCAAAATTCCTCAGGAGTCATCTCAAGCAGAAGGAGGTTTGTTGTATCATCCTGCAGCTGAGCTCTCATTGTCGGATACAATTCCTGCCAATCATTAGAAACCATTTTAATATTCCCTGCATTCACACCATCCTGTACGGTCTTCATGCACGGAGTAAGATATTCCGCAATATCATCCGATGTAATATTGTTCGTAACAGGCATATTTCCATACTTGGCAACGATCTTCTGTCCTTCTTTAGAATAAAGCACTCCGATAAATGCCTTGATTGCTTCAATATTCTGCGCTTTTGCAGGAACAAAATATTTGTATCCGAACTGGCAGACATAATTATTCCCATCACTATCCTGAGCCGGCACAGGCATAAAGGTCATCTCAAACCCGTCCGGTGTGCTGTCTTTCATTTCATTCTCAAACCA
>CADBRA010000089.1 GCA_902796965.1 uncultured Eubacteriales bacterium
GTACATTACACCAATGATGGCCGTCATAATGGAAATGGCAACTTTCTCAGATAGTCCCTTGTCTCTCAATTGCTTGTATACTGTCGCGAATATGTCGCCTATCTTCTTTGAATCGGTCTCAAGCTTCATTTCACTGACTGTCGTAAGCACCTCTTCTTTGTTCGTCTTTTCGTCGCTCATACTTCCTCAGCCTCCTCTCTTATGCGTCAAGCATTAAAAGCCTTAACGTTTCTATTCCTTTAGGTGTAAGCAGTGTTTGACTTCCCGCCCATTTTGTTTTTTCGTTATAACACTGCACTACCTGAAACAAATCTCTGGCTTTCTTGTTAGCTCTCGGTAACAGCTTGTTCTTTTTGTCACGGTATAAATAGCCATGATCTAAGCAGAAATTAATTACATCTTTTCTCTTAACTCCGAGCTGCTTTGATGCTTCGGTAAAACTGACAAGTAAGTTGCGATCTACCAATTCATCAAAGTAATCAGCTTTCGGTTGCATGATCTGTTTGTCTACACGCAACTGACTGTTCTCTACTTTAAGTTCATTGTTCTTGTTCTGTTCCTCTGCAAGAGCCTGTAAAAGTTTTATGGCGTTGCTTGGATTCGCTATAATGTTCTCTATTGTAGTTGGTGTAGCGTATGCACCATGCTTGCGAATCGCCGGCAGCACCTCGGAAGTAACCCAGTGCTTGAACTCCTTCGCCCGCGGCATCTTGCTGCTGAAGACCAGCGAGTAGAAACCGGATTCGTTGATGATGGTCATTTTCTGTTTTCCGCCAGGGGTCTCCATTTCACCGACCCCTTTGTCACTTTCATCAACGTGTTCTCTTATCGCATCAGCTGTTCTCTTATAAGCGAGAGCATGAGCGATATCCTTTCCCACGAGCCAAGGTTCGCCGTTAATCTCAGTCCCGCGAATTTCGCCGAAGTCCTGATTCTTGAAAATCTGTAATGAATTCATTTTTTTACACACTTCCCTTTTGGGTAGATGTTTTATCTACTCAATCATTAAAAAAAATTTCTCGTATTTCCTGATCTGTAAGCCGGAGCAGCTTTGCCACGGCCTTGATCTCCGATGCCTTGAACTCGTGTTTTCCGCTCATTTTCTGCAGAAAACCATAATAGGAAAGCCCACAAACTTTTGCTACATAGTCCACCCTGTATCCGGAATCGCGGATCTTCTGCTTGAGTCGTTTCGAGTTAACCACCCCATATCACCACCTTTCTCATTATTTTCGTAGATATTTTATCTACTTTTTCAATATAATCTCTTGTAGATAAAAAGTCAATATCTTTTTTTAAATATTCATCCGAAAGTTGATGTATTAGCTATTATTCGATATAATGTATAAAACTATAAAACTATGAAACTATGAAACTATGAAATTATGAGTACATGGTATTTAATGGAGAAAAATAATGGAGGAAGACAATAGAGAAATTGGCAAGCGCATAAGAAAGCGCCGACTTGAACGCAGTCTTACTCAAGCGCAATTAGCAGATTTAACCGGCTATCAATCAAAAACTTCAATCAATAAAATCGAAATGGGGAAACAAGGGATAAGAACGGCTAAAATAAAAGTGTTTGCTGATGCCCTTGACACTACTCCTGATTATTTGATGGGTTGGACTGATGACCCTTATGATTGGGATGCGGATCCAATGAACTTATGGCCACACTATCATGAAAATATGCCATTTTGGGAGATTTGCCTTGAAAAAGCAGACGGCGATGAAGAATATGCCAGACAGCTCTACGATGAGGGGATTGAGGATTTTTATAATGACGATACAAATGAATATAAACTCATATATGGAGAAAAAAGTAAAGCACTAAACAATAATATTATGGGGGAAAGAGCGCGCAAGTATGGCACGACTGCCGCCGGCGACCCATACGCAAACAAACCGAATCGTATCAAAGTATACGGCAGCGTACCGGCCGGCATTCCGTTGGAAGCAAATGAGGACATCATCGGATGGGAGGATATCCCCGAAGAATGGCTGTACGGTGACCGCCAGTTTTTTGGGCTGCGGGTTCAGGGCGACAGCATGGAGCCAGAATACCGCGCCGGCGACATTATCATAGTGCTCAAACAACCCGACTGCGAATCCGGACAGGACGCAGTCGTTTACGTTAACGGTTATGAAGCCACACTGAAAAGAGTATTCAAACAGCAATTCGGCATCCTCCTTCAGCCGCTTAATCCGAAATATGAACCCCGCTTTTACGACTACGGCGACGAATACAATCCGGTGGTCATCGTCGGCATAGTCCGTGAAATCCGCCGGCGCGTGAACTGGTAAAAGCCTACAAGCACGAGCTGGAGCATATCTATGGCGACGACTTCGACGGCGATCAGGACGTCGTCGAGCTGCGGGGAAAGTTTTAAATACGCATAATGTGTATTATTATATTGACATTGTGTGTATAGTGTGTATAATATAATCATAAGGAGGAAACATGAGAGCGAGAGAAATTGAGAAAATCATCAAAGAGGACGGATGGGTGTACAAAAATTCCAAAGGCTCTCACGATCAATATATACACCCCGCAAAACCGGGTAAAGTTACGATACCAAATCATCGCGGCGACCTCGATAAAAGAACAGTGAGAAGCATACTAAAGCAGGCGGGTCTCTTATGATCCGCTTGTACAGTATACATAGAATGGAGGAAATAATATGAAACTTGTATACCCCGCAATATTTTATCCTTGCGAAGAAAGAGAAGGATACACCGTGGAAGTGCCTGACCTGCCCGGCTGCGTAACCGAAGGCGATGACATCGCTGACGCCATCAATATGAGTATAGACGCAGCTAGTGGATGGATACTTGATGAATTGGAAGACGGTCATACTCCTCCAAAAGCGAGCAATCCCAAAGATCTTGAAATCGAGGATGATGGCATTGTCAGTCTCATTGTACTTGATATAGACGGATACGCAGAAAAATACGGAAAAAACGCAGTCAGAAAAAACGTTACTATTCCTGCATATCTTAATACGGCGGCAGAAAAAAAAGGCCTGAGCCTTTCCAAGGTTCTGCAAGAGGCTCTTAAAGAAAAAGTAGGCCTTTGAGGCGCGAGCACACACAAAAAAAAAAAAAAAAACACATAAGGAATAAGGTTAGAGTTGAAAATAATTTAGGTGCGGGTATAATAAATATGACAGGACTCCCCCGCACCTCTCAACGATGTGTCCCAGGGGGAGACGTTTTTTATGGACAAAGTAAAGGAACCAACTACGTATACGCAGCAAGTTGAAAAACTCAAATCCAGAGGCTGCATTATTTCTGATGAATCAAAAAGTATAGATTTTCTATCATCTGTTGGCTATTATCGATTATCCGCCTATTTTCTCCCTTTTAAAAAAGCTGATGATGCATATATGCCGGGAACTACCCTCGAACGCATTTATCATATTTACGAATTCGACAGTAGGCTCAGACGTATTTTATTCAGCGCGATCGAATCGATTGAAATTAATTTAAGATCCATTATTTCCTATCATTATTCTCTCAAATATGGACCGCTTGGATACTATGACAAACAGAACTTTAACCACAATCATAATCCAAAGAGATTCAAAGAAAACGTAGAGCGAGAAATAAAAAGTAATCGAAATCAACCCTTCGTAAAACACCATATCGAAAAATATAATTGCAAATTTCCATTATGGGCCGTTATGGAATTATTCACGTTCGGAATGCTTTCTTATTTTTATTCTGATATGAAGACCGAAGATCAGAAAGCTTTATTTGGCAAGAAATACAAAAAGGTTCGCAGCTGGTTACATTGCTGCACAGACCTAAGAAACATGTGTGCTCACTACAACCGTCTCTATTACAGAAAATTCACATCGATTCCGGCTGGGATAGACGTAGAGGATAATCGCAGCTTATGGGCTCAAATGCTTGTTGTAAAGGAGCTATACCCCAGCAATAAGAATTGGAACACTGACATTCTCCCTGCACTTCGAAAACTGTTTGATGATTATCACGACAGCATAGACTTGAAGCATATTTCGTTTCCGGAAAACTGGTATGAGCTGCTTAAAAATTAGTCCCAGCTTTTGCTTTTTATTGGCAGACCAAACATATTTCTAAATTTAATATCGTGATCTTAGAAATAAACTTCAACTTCTAAGTTTAATTTTTTTGATTTTTTAAACTTAGAAAGGGAGACCGCCTCTGTAAGATCAATTAAGCGATTAAAAGGAGAATCACAATGCCTAAAAACTACAAAATAGATTGTTGTAAGACTGTGGTGGACTGTGTGCCGGAAAGGCGTAGGGTACAATGAAAATCGAGAATTATAAAGTGCGGGGTGTGACGAAATACCGATTCCGCGCTTATATCGGGATCGATCCGGCGACGGGAAAAGCTGTCAGGATCAAAAAATCAGGCTTTGACACAAAACGAGAGGCGCAACTGGCATTTGCGGAACTGGTAGCAAATGAAAACCCCGTGAAAGCTGATAACAGCACTTTTGGCGGCGTATATAAGCTATGGCGTGAAACATATCGGCTGACAGTAAAAGATAGCACGCTGAGGCATTCAGATCAGATTTTTCAGTATCACATATTGCCGGAATTCGGAGATATGAAGATTAAAGATATTACGCCTCTCATGCTACAGAGGTTCTATAATCATCAACTTGAGATATGCGCCTCACCACAGGAACGGTTCGTAAAAGTGGCGCGAATTTTTGACTTTGCATTAAAGCAAGGCATGATTGAAAAGAATCCGGCTTTAATGGTTGACCGTCCACGGCGTAGAAATGCGGACACGAAAAAGCGTAGAGAAGTAAATTTTTATACGAAAGACGAACTGAATAGGTTTTTATCTATGGCAAAAGAAAAATTATCGCTGAAATGGTATGTGTTTTTTAGAGTATTAGCCTATACGGGCATGAGGCGAGGCGAGGCGCTTGCTTTAACGTGGGATGATATAAATGTTGATGATATGACGATTCGCGTCTCTAAAACGATTTCACAAGGTCAATCTGGACCATACCTTTCAGAAACGCCAAAAACGGAAAAATCTAATCGTACTATCTTGATAGATCGGGAGACTATGGAGCTGATCCAGTCTTTGGATCGAACCAGCGAATTCATCTTTCCAAATACAAAAGGAAGTTTCTGCGCTTTGTCCCAACCTGTCAGAAAGATTCACGCCGTCGTTGATGGCACAGATCTAAAATATATCAGTCCGCACGGATTCAGGCATACGCACTGCAGCATACTTTTCAGCGCCGGTGTTTCAATTCCTGAAGTGCAGGATCGTCTTGGACACACCGACGTAAAAACTACAATCGATGTTTATAACCACGTGTATCAGCAGGATAAAAAGCATGCCCTTGATCGCTTTATTGATTACATAGATAGCTAAGGTATGCCACAGATTAGCCATACTTTTGCAAAGAATCAAGTAATACCAACAGTTTTAGAGCATAGGTTCAAATCCCCTATGCTCCACCATCAGGAAATACAGAAACGCGGAGATCAACGATATCAGTTGTTCTCCGCGTTTTTTATTCAGTTGATGTAAAGGATTTTTATTTTCTTTATATTCCAATGTCAATAATGAGCGCATAGCATATATAATTGTGAACTACCACCCACCTAAAGGTAGGTGGCTTCTGAGAGCCTTACGGCTCCGTTTAATAAAAAGCCGATCCTCTCAGGGCTGAATGCTGCACTTATCTATTTCTTTCAATATCAATCGAGAAAATTATCCGGCATGAATCATTGCATATATAAACGTTGATAGTCAGCGATCCGAGACATCTTTTATAAAGCCATGCAGTTCCATCATAACAAGGCATAAGAGTATGTGCCGTATATTATTTCATATTCAGAACACAAGCAGACTGCCGGATCAGAGATCTGCTGGGATCCGGCAGCCATAATACCGTCCGTGCACGCTGTCAGCTTCCTGACTCACTGTCCGGCTCTGTGAAACTGTTCTCGACTGCCTTCTGCAGCTCATCAGCATCATCATCCTTTATTGTACCTTGATTATCGGTTTCAACCTTGACTTTGTCCTGCTTTTTCAGACTGCCGTCAGACGTATTCTTTATAGCATTCTCTATGCTGCTTTCATCGTTGTTTTCGCTGTAGATAGTATCCAGATCAGGCGCGTAGATCTCGGCTTTAAACGAATACTTCTTGTCAGCTCCAAACGGAGATGCTCCAGGCAGTCTCTCAGCACTGCCGAACCTGATCTCCACCTTGTCGAGATACGCTTTTTCTATTGCGCTGTCGGGAGTTGAAACGAGATCATAGCTGCTGATGAAATCCGTGTACGATATATTGCCGAGCTCAGGTACTTTGTTCTGCTCCTTCGAGAGATGGATAGCATACCAAACAAAAAATACCGCAATTGCGAGCACAAGAACGAGCGCAATAAAAAAACGAACCGTGGATCCCTTATCAGGTTCGAGACCATCCATATCGTATTTGTAAGGCGTTGCTTCGTCGGCATTTTCATAATCGTACCGGTCAACGTCGAATTCAGATGTTATGTCAACCGCTCCCGCTTTTTCGCTGTCATCTCCGGCGCTGACGGCAATTTTATCTTCTGCTCCGCTGCCTTCCGGCATATGCACCTCATTATCACCGCTCTGTCCAGCTCCGTCGGACATTATTTCACCGCCCCCCTGATCCTCTCTCTCGGCGTGCTGCTCAGCTTTGCAGTACGGGCACACGGCCGATTTATCTTTTATCTCTTTTCCGCATTTTATGCATTTCATGTATATAATTCTCCTGATTCAAACGAAAATTGCTTACCGCCGGCGCACCGCATAAAGCCCTTATACAAGGCGGCCCATACGTTACTCGTCATATATGTCTGCTGCCTGGCCTCACATACAGTCTCAGGCGGTATAAATCTGTCTGCTTCCTGAAACCGGCGCTTTGCGTGCCCTCCGGGCACTTTGTCCGCGGAGCGGACACGGGATGCTCCCTTTACTATGTTTTAGCGGTCATCTGCTCCGCATTTGCAGACATAAAATTTACGGCTCTAATGAAACAGGAAATCCATGACGTCGAAGCGCTGCAGGCCTCCATTTACAGATTTTACCTGAATAAGGCCGGCTTCTGACATATCCGGTTTCGTCATGTTGTATACATATGCGTCGACAAGGCCGTCCCGTATATTTTTGTCAAACGACTTCCAGCCTGACGGATCAGCCGGAATGTACAGCATCGTGCAGCACTCGCCATATGATTTAACTTCGTTTATGATATGATAGACGAGCACGTTGTTTCTCTTCTCGAAGCGGCGCACGAGATCAAGCTGTTCCTGATCCGGGAAGTAAAGCATTCCTTCTTCGCCCGACATGTAAATCGTTCCATTCTTGCGGAAGTCCTCGACGATTGACGGGAGCAGATTAAGCGCTTTCATTCTGCGCAGAGCTTCTGACTTCTGCTGCTCTTTGATTTGGGCAGCGCCATCATGTTTTTTAGCTGCGTCAGGCTTTTCTGATCTTGCAGCTGCTTTTTTAGCTTCGGCCAGCTTTTTCGCATCCCCAGAATAATTCGATCCGGCTTCTGCAGCTTTTTTTTCTGCTTCTCTGGCAGCATCAGCCGCGCTTCTCAGAAATTCTCCGAGTGTCTGCATGCTGTCCGTGCCGCGGTCAGGAAGCTTCTTCTGCGCTCCAACTCTGCCCGGCTGTTCTATTACATCTGGCTTATTCCCGGCACTGTTTTTCTTTTCACTGCGCGCTGTGGCCTGAGCTATTCTGCCTTCGCGGGTATCTGGCGGAAGTTTTTTCTGTGCTCCAACTCTGCCCGGCTGAGATATCACGCTTGATCCGCTCAGTTCTCTCGGTTCATCCTTGCCGCGCCCGCCATTCTTACTGCCGTCAGCTTCGCCGTCGTCTCTCAAAAGCTCAAGGCTCTTTATCTTTTCAACTGCTTCTTCCTTTGTCTCGCTGCTTTCGACGATCATGAGGACCATCTGAAGTACGGTTTTAAGACTTTTATCTGTAGCTTCACCGTTCATGTTTTTTCCTCCTGTCTAACCGGTTGAATATGCCGTGAGAACGGGATTTCCGCCCAGTGCTCTGCGGTGATAATAATATTTCCGGATTTTTTATCACTATTCGTACTCGGTGCTGAACCGAAGTGAACGTCACATATGCTGCATACCGGCAATTCCGCCGAATTACGGCATCTTGATACAGTAACTTTATTATACCACATGGCTATTTTTCTTAACGATATTACAGACTTAAATATGGTTTACAAAATCAAAGAATTGTAATGTACGATACTGCGCATGACGGTGCGGCGCGCGGCTGACAGCATATTGGCTGTACCTCGATGCTTTGAGCAGCCGCACGCAGTATAAAGAAAAAACTTCCGGCATAAGCTGCCCCGCAGCATCAGCTTTTCGCCTGTGCTTTCTGTGTCCGCGGAGCGGTCAAAAGCCGGCATTTCCATGTCCCGTAAAAAGCTCATACGCTTTTTCTGCGACAAGTCCGGGCGAACCGGTATGGTCGCTGATAGTGTGACCTTCTTCAGGAACAACGGTGATCTGATAGCCGAATCTGTCCGCGAATGATTTTACTGCATGTACAGGGACGACAGGATCATTCTCACCGTGCGCGAAACGTATATCAGCGTCAGGCAGCGACTCGCCGTACATTTTAACAAGATCGTTTTGCCTCAGGTCGTCGAGAAATCCGCGCGTAAAAACAGCCGTCTCGCCAATTCCGAGATCAACCGTTATGCAGCCTTTCTCGCTAAGTTCGTGAAGACTGTGCGGATCTGGTTCACTGTCCGGTTCTCCGAGAATCATCTGCGGAAATATCACTGCGGAACATCGCATGAACGCTCTGCGGCCGGAGTGCGGACGCGTTTTCAAATAAAGGCCCAGTATGTAACCTCCAAAGCTCGATCCGAAGTAGCAGATTTCTGCATATGGATAATGTTCACGGACATATTTTTCCACGTTCCCGAGGCTGTCGAGACAGTTTCCGACGCGAAGCTCTTCACAGCGCGCTTCAGCCAGTCCGTGCCCCGGCTGATCATATGCCACAACCCCTATTCCCCGAGGCGGCATGTATTTCATGATGAACGATACACTGTCGCTCTCTTTGCTGCTGCACATACCGTGTATCATGATCACGATTTTTCTGCATCCGTCCGGTATCACTGAGATACATGGGATCACGCATCCGTTCTTTTTGCGTATATTGAAATGATTCATCATATTCCTCACGATTCAATGTCCTTCCCGACTTTTGTGCCGTCTGACACAACCGTATCTGATTCTCCAAATGAATAAAGTATATACAGATGCTCGTGCGGCTGCACACATATCCAAATACAGCCGTCGCACGAAGCTGCTAAAACGCAGTGTACTTTGAATCCGGTTTGAACAGGCATCCCTTATTGATCCCGCTGAGGCTCGCGACACCGCACATCTTCATCGTATCCGCGAACTCTTTTCCGATTTTTTCTGTATATAACTTAACGCCTTCTTCTCCACCGCCGTAAACTGCTGTTACGAACGGCCTGGCTATAAGCACAGCGTCTGCTCCGAGTGCAAGCGCACGGAATACATCGAGTCCGCTTCGGATTCCGCCGTCAACGAGCACGAGCATATCTCCGTTCACGGCTTCGGCTATTCTCTCGAGAACTTCCGCCGTCGAAGGTGCTCCGTCAAGCACACGCCCGCCGTGATTTGAAACGACGATCGCCGACGCACCTGCTTTTTTTGCATCGAGAGCACCTTTCACCGTCATTATGCCTTTTACGATAAACGGTTTTCCTGCTGATTTTATTATCTCTCCCAGTTCTTCTGCAGTCTTGCTGCCTGCCGGAGGCTCAAGTCCCTGGAGAAACGGCAGGCCTGCCGCATCTATGTCCATCGCTGCGCCGAACGAATCCGAGGCTTTTACAAGTTCAAACTTTTTCTTTAATGTTTCTGCATCCCATGGTTTTACTGTCGGAATACCTGTTCCGCCGCATGCTGCAATAGCCTCTGATGCAGCCTTCATAACGTCTGGATTCGTACCGTCTCCGGTGAATGCACAGATCCCGGCATCTCTGCAGCCGCGCACAAGAATATCGTTATATGCAATATCGTCGAGTTCATCGCCGTAGTGCATATTTACAGCACCGACCGGGCCGGCAAACACAGGATATTTCATACTGAGACCGAAAAAAGAAAACGATGTGTCAGGTGTTATGTTTTCAGAAATTGTGTTCATGTTTATCCTGATCTTCTGCCATGCAGCGTAATTTCGGATCGCAGTATCTCCTGTTCCCTTCGCTCCCGGTCCGGGAACCTTGTTGGTGCACGCTCTGCCATCGCAGACAGTACATGCCTTGCAGTAAGGGCCAACTCTGCCCCGCGCCGATTTGAGAAGTTCTTCATATGTCATAAGTATTTCCTCCGAAATGTTATAAGATGGCATCTGTGATTCTGATCAGAGCCATTTGAAAGCCCCCTCCTAAGTAAAAAATCAGACTTACTGAATCGGATTAATCATCATCGTTAAACGGTTTGCCCTGTTTTTCAAGTTCCATAAAATGCTCCAGGTCTTTTCTGACTACCTCTTTTTCTTCTTTGGACAACTCAAATATGGCCCGTCGTCCTTGCGTAAGGAATATTATGCCTCCAGCGCTATCTCAATGGAACATAGCCATGAGGCTTTACATCATTGTATTTATTCCTATCCAAATTCTACGCTTCCTCCATCAGAATGTAATATACGCCATCGCGTTCAACCTTTCCTTTTATTATAAACTTCTAACCTCTTTCGTAAAACACTTCTTTCCGCCATTAAGAAAAGCCCTCAGGTTGCGGTCATTCTTCGAGTTTTGTATAGATTTTCTATAATCTGAGCAAGTTCAAAAAACAGAAAAGAACCGCTCAAGCACTTGATTTTTCAATGTTTAAGCGGTTCTTTAAAAAGTGGTTGCGGAGAGAGGATTTGAACCTCTGACTTAGTCTGTTTGTTGGAATTTCAACATTTAGTGTGTATGGTATCACCATGGTGCCGCATAAGCATGACATTCTGTGTGACATTTCTATATTATTCTTGTTTCCAGTTTCGTCACACGCTGGTCAAGATCTGTGATTTCTCTCTCACCCGACGATCCTGCTCGGCACGATCCATTTCAAGCTTGTCTAACTTCTCCGACATCGCTTTGATGTCGTCTAAAATATGTTTGATATCAGCGCGGAGCTCTCCCCCGGCGCCTGATATGGGACAGATGCCCAGCGCAGATCTGTCTGCATATAGTCAATCGGCTTCATCAGTTGACCTCCGGCAGACCGGCAAGAGATGTTGCATAAGACAGCACAGCGGCCATGATAGTAGTACCAGCGACTACACGCCAGTCCAGCTGATATATTACGGCGGTAATACCGCATGCGCCGATGAAGGCCTGCGCGGCTGTCTTTATCGCGCGGACCGTCGCGGCAGTCCACCAAGCCTTAGATGCTGATTTCTTCATATCATCACCTGCTTTCAAAAAATAAAAAAGACCGCGGATGCGGTCAAAATTATAAAAAAATTACCTCTTTTTTCTAATTTTATAATAACATATAGCCGGCTATATGTTATTATAATATCAGAAAGGAGGTAAAAGAATTATTGAGCTAATAACTTCATTTATTAATCTTGCGGCGGCCATCATCGCCCTGATAGCCGCTTACAAGTCAAGACGGTAACTCTTCAGTCCGTCTAATAAAACCGGAGGAACAATCCCGTTCCTCCCCCTCGCCCGAGGGCACTTATATTATATCAATCATTCAAAAGTTTATGCAGATTATTTCACTAATCGCCAGCATTGCAGCCCTTTGCGTGAGCATTGCGGCTCTTGTGACAGTCTCAAGGAGAAAGTAATGCCTGAAAAAGACAAGTACGCCGCCCAGAAAAAATATCTCGCAACGCGCAAGAAGATGAGCGTATGGGTTGACGCCGACAAGTACGAAAGATTCAAGGCAGCCGTAAAAGAAAACGGCGAATCAGTCTACGGCCTGATTAACCGGTACATTGACGACTACCTCGAAAAGCACGAATCATAATACGCTCTACAGCCCATTCCCCTTAACAGGAGGGATGGGCTGTATTTTTTATAATCCGCGTATTTTGCCTTTTCACGCGCGAGTCTCTTCTCGATTGCCGCGTCGAGTTCTTCCTGCGAGAAAGTGCGTCCGGAGTCTGCTCCGTTTGTGCCCTGGTCATTCCCACCAGTAAGGTTTGTATCTGTGTTAATTTCTCCCATGTTTATGCCTCCATGTTAAGGTTGACCGCGTTTAAGGCACGCGTTGCCAAATAAAAAAGACGGCCGTTA
>CADBRA010000090.1 GCA_902796965.1 uncultured Eubacteriales bacterium
CCGCGCAGGAAGTTCCTTTTCCAATTGAGACTGTGACCGGCGCGGACTGAGATTACAAACTTTTGAACTTACTTATTGAAAAGAAGAACTGAAATGAAAATCGGAAAGCTTGACAACGATACACTTGAAAGACTTGTTTTAAACAAAATCAAATACAAGAGAGATGAGGTTAAGGTGAGCCCGGCTGTGGGAGAGGACTGCGCGGTCATAGATTTCGGGGAATATAACTGCATCATGTCGACAGACCCTATAACGGCAGCTGTAAACGACATCGGACGTCTGGCGATAAATATATCGTGCAACGACATCGCGTCAAATGGATGCCAGCCGCTTGGAATCATGCTGACCGTCATGCTGCCGCCGGAGATAACAGAACAAGAGATGGAGCGCATCATGAAGGATGCATCTGATGAGGCAGCGAACCGCGGAGTCCAGATCATAGGCGGTCACACAGAGGTCACACCAGTAGTAAAAGCACCGGTGATTTCAGCGACGGCCGTCGGACGTCAGCTCGTCTCGGAGGGCGTTTACAGAACTGCCAAACCGGGAGACTGGATTGTAATGACAAAGGCCGTCGGTCTTGAGGGGAGCGGGATCATCGCGTCTGACAGAGCTGATGAATGCAGGAAGTTCCTGAGCGAAGAAGAGATCGCCGAAGCGCAGTCATACCTCGAAGAGACAAGTGTTGTGCGCGAAGGCGTCATTGCCGGTGGAGCCGGCGCAGGTCCGATGCATGACGTGACTGAGGGCGGAATTGCAGGAGCTCTGTGGGAGATTATGCGCAAAGGGGACGTCGGTGCAGATGTCGACTTCGAAAAAGTACCTGTAAGAAACGTCACGGCGAAGATATGTGATCATTATGGTTTGGATCCGTACAGGCTGATATCGAGCGGATGCATGCTCATAATCGCGAGACCGGGCATAATGGACGGTCTTGAAAAGGCATTTTCAGAAGGCGGCATAGATTATACGGTTATAGGGCGTATAGTTGAAAAGGATAAGGGCGTTCACATAGATCCGCCTGGCAGTGACGAACTTATGAAAGCTCTTTATGAGTAAAATTGCGCGGCAGAGGAATCAGCACGCGGTAAGTACTCCGCGTGTGCAAAAATGAGTTGACGCGGAGATATGCATTTTATATAATATGCTTTGCAGTTGTCCTTTGATGGCTTTATCGGTCTGGCGTCGGGTCCTGCGCAATAAGAGCCTGCGAACCTCGTCAGGTCCGGAAGGAAGCAGCGATAAGCAGTGTCTCTTATGTGCCGCAGATCAGTCTGATGCCTTTCCGGTAGAGCCTTTAAAGGACAATTTTTTATTACGTCCGGTTTAAGCCGGAACTGATCCGCACAATGCGAGTGGAGGCGCAGCGTTAGTCATGCATCAAGCTTTATACAGAGAATTCAGACCGACCTCGTTCGATGAGCTGATAGGCCAGGAGCACATAGTCAGAATACTAAAAAGCCAGATAGCATCGGGCAATACGAGCCACGCCTATATTTTCAGCGGTACGCGGGGCACGGGAAAGACGACAACGGCCAGGATACTGGCAAAGGCGCTAAACTGCACCGGCGAGGGAGAGAAACCGTGCGGTGTTTGCAGCATCTGCCGTGCCATCGCAGACGGATCGTTCATAGATGTAATCGAAATAGATGCCGCTTCGAACAACGGTGTCGACAATATAAGGGATCTGACCGACAGCGTTATGTACGCGCCTACGGTCGGAAGATACAAAGTATATATCATCGACGAGGTGCACATGCTGTCGGCGGGAGCGTTCAACGCTCTGCTCAAAACGCTCGAAGAACCGCCGGAATATGTCGTGTTCATTTTAGCGACGACAGAGCCGCAGAAGGTGCCGGCTACGATACTTTCGCGGTGCATGAGACTGGACTTCAGGAGGGTGTCGGAGAAAGCTCTTGTCGAGAATATGAAGCGTATATGCAGCGCAAAGGGCATAGAAGCAGAGGACGCAGCGCTCGCGCTCATAGCTGTGAACGCCGACGGCTCCGTGAGAGACAGCCTTAGCATACTTGAGCAGTGCATAGTCCCCGGGGAGAAACTGAGGCGTGATGATGCGGCGGCGGTGCTCGGAACGGCCGGTGAGGAATCTCTGCTTCAGCTCACAGATCTAGTGATAAACGGTGATACATCGGGTGCTCTTCTGCTGCTGAATGATATAATCAACGCTGGAGCAGATGTCAGAGCATTCATGAAAGAATGGCTTGAGCATTTCAGAAACCTGCTTCTCGCGCGCTATGTCGACAGGCCCGGCGACATGCTGAATATGTCTGATGAAAATGCGGCGCGCCTGATAGATCAGGCCGGCCGCATCACTCAGGGCTTTCTCGACAGAGCCGTAAATGAGCTTACAGGTACAATTTCACAGACGAAGTGGTCACCGCGGCCGAGAGTCATGCTGGAGATGAGCATAGTGAAACTCTGCCAGCCGAATGAACCGGAGGCGCTGCGCTGCGCAGGCACTGCAGACACAAGTGATGGAGGGCCATATATGCGGTCTCGCGGTCATATGCACAGGACTGGAGCTCAGGGAGGTGCAGCAGCGGCGCCTGAAAGCCGGAGGACAGTCCAGCAGCATGTGCCTGATCGTGACGTCAGCAGCCGGTATGATGGCGTTAAAAGCGGTAAGCTGAACAAGCGTACATCCGACATCGGCACGATGGCAGAGATGCCATATGATAAGGGACTTCAGGATGCATCATATGACGACATTCCTCCGTGGGAGGAGCTGAATCTGCAATATAACGATACACAGCCGGCAGAAGTTCCTGATCAGACGCGAACCAGTAATGAAGATCATGAATGTCTTCAGAGCGAGGCGCCGTCTCATGAGGACAGCGGTGAAAGCTTACATGGTCAATTGTCGTTAGACGATAAACACTCATCTGCAGAGGACCGCTCTGACGGGATATTCTGTGAGCAGGACTGGAGCCGCGCCGTCGAAGACGCAGCCGGCAGGCATGGCATGTACAGCAGGTTGATAAACGGGACATTTTTCGAAGGAGCAGCTGACGGCATGATCAGCATAAGTTCGGATAATCCGAATACAGAAAGAGCGCTGCTGTCGGCGCGGCCTGAGCTTGAACGCATAATAGAACAGCAGACTGGCAGACGGTTTTCGATAAATATTGTAAAAAAAAACAGCCGTGACACCGGAGCCGCGGATTCCGAGAGAAGAGCGCTTGAGGAATTCTTCGGACACGATGTGACTTTCAGATAATGATTTAAACAACATCAGTTTATTTAATTGAATGAAACAAGGAGAACATAATGGGCAAAGGAATGAAAGCAGGCAAGCGTCCTCGTCAGAGACAGGGAAACATGCAGGCGCAGCTGCAGCAGATGCAGGCAATGCAGGCGATGATGGAAAAGACTCAGGAAGAGATCGAGCAGAAAGAGTTCGAGGTATCTTCGGGCGGCGGTGCCGTAACAGTGAAGATGAACGGAAAGAGAGAACTGCTTGATGTCAGTCTCCAGCCTGAGGCAGTAGATCCTGACGATGTGGAGATGCTCGAGGACCTCATCATGACTGCTGTAAATGAAGCAATCAGACAGGTTGCCGAATACAGCGAAACAGAAATGTCAAAGGTTACGGGCGGTATTAATATTCCCGGCCTTTAACGGGAGCGTGCTATGAGCTACAGATTTCCGGGTCCATTTGAGAACCTGGTAAAACAGCTTTCAGGACTGCCGGGTATAGGAGGAAAGACGGCTCAGCGTCTTGCCTTCTATATACTCTCGATGCCTGATGACAAAGCGTCGCAGCTCGCAGGAGCCATAACGGACGCAAAGTCTAAGATGAAATATTGTTCTGTGTGCGGAAATCTGACTGAGAGCGATCCGTGCAGCATATGTTCAGATGAATCGAGAGACAGGACGACAATATGCGTCGTCGAACAGGCCAGAGATGTCGCCGCGCTTGAGCGGACGAGAGAGTACAATGGTCTTTATCACGTCCTGCACGGTGCGATCTCTCCGATGGACGGGATCGGGCCCGACGACATCAACCTGAAGCAGCTGATCATAAGGCTTCAGAACAGCGATGTCAAAGAGGTCATACTGGCGACAAATCCGACGATAGAGGGCGAGGCCACTGCAATGTATGCAGCCAGACTCATAAAGCCGTCTGGAATAAGGGTGACGAGGATCGCTCACGGCATCCCTGTGGGCGGAGATCTCGAATATACTGATGAAGTGACGCTTTCAAAAGCTATGGACGGAAGGCGCGATCTCTGACGCTTTTATGCGCTTCTGCCGTCTTTTCGGGCGATATGGTAAAGATAACAAAAAATGGCATAGATCTGGGGGAGGCTGATTTTCATGCACAGAGTTTTTAATACAAGTGGTACGTGTTCTGTACAAATAGAATTTGATATTGACGACGAAGGATGTCTCCACAACATCAGATATCTCGGAGGATGTGACGGCAATCTCAAAGCAATCGGACTGCTCGCAGAGGGGAAGAATGCATCGGAAGTAGCCGATCTGCTCGGAGGCCTCAGATGCGGATTCAAGCAGACATCCTGCGGAGACCAGCTTTCAAAGGCTATCCGCGAAGCAGGGTATTAACTGATGCTTAATGTTTATTTCGGCTCTGCTGACTACGACCTCGAAAGATTCATGTTTGAGCGTGCGGCGGAACGAATGCCGGAGCCTGTCATAGTCATGGTTCCGGACCAGTTTACGCTTCAGGCTGAACGCGATGCGCTCGACATAATGAGAGCAGATACACTGCTCAATCTCGAGGTAATGAGCAGATCCGGCTTTACGCGGAAAATACTGGACAGCACAGAACGTCCCGCCGGAATCCCCGTTACAAAATACGGACGATATATGCTTCTCGCCGGCATAATCAGGAAATCATCGAACGACGGCATATTTTCCGAATACATGAGAGGAAGCCGTGCGATGAGGACGTCTTTCTCCGAGATGCTTAACGACGAGATTGCAGAGCTCAAGCAGTTCGGCATAACACCGGATGAACTTAAACTCATGGCCGTCGGCTTCGAAGACAGCGTGCTGGGCATGAAACTGAGCCAGACGGCCGATATATATGATGAATATCAGAAAAAGACGGCGGGGAGCTTTAATGACAGCGACGATCTCCAGCGGGCGGCTGCAGAGCAGATGCCGCATTTCGCGCGCATCAGAAATACAGTGCTCTGGGTATACGGATTCGAGTACATGGCGCCCGCGCTCATGGAACTCATAGTTTCAGCTGCCGAAAGTGCTCCTGAAGTGAATATCGTGTTCACGGGCGAATTCGAAGAAAAGAGCGAATATGACATGTTCGCCCGCATGACGTCCGCTCTGCGGACAATGTGCGCAAGGCACAGAACGGATTACAGCGAACAGCATGTGCCTGACGAGTTCATGGATGTCAGAAAACCGCGTGTAAGCGTCGTAGCGGCGAGCGATTTCTATTCTGAGGCAGAGACTGTTGCGGCCTGCATAGCCGAGCTCGTGCGTGACAGAGGTCTGAGATACAGAGATATAGCGGTCATCTGCAACGACCTGGATGTGAGAGGAACGATCGCAGCGAGGATTTTCGGACAGTACAACATACCGCTCTTTTTCGACAGCAAGAGATCTGTAATGCAGGAGCCTGCAGCAGAGTTCATATGTGCGCTCATAGACTGCGCAGCGGATGGCAGACAGTTCGACGATGTGTTCAGAATGCTCAGGACGGGATTCGGGCCTATTGGTGACAGGGAGTGTGACAGGCTCGAGATGTACTGCCGCAGATACCACATAAAAAGTGGCAGATGGAATGTGCCGTTCAAATATGGCATCAAAGAGGAGGGTGAAGACGGGTTAGCTGAAATTAACCAAATGCGTGCGGCCGTATCTGATTTTATCTCTGCATTTGAAAACCTGTTCACAGACAGAAAGACGGTAAGAGAAAAGACTGAAGCGCTGTACGTTTTCCTTAGAGATACAGCCGGCATGTACGCAAAGATACAGGATGCTTCAGATGATCTCGAGAAGAGAGGACTTCACGAGAGTTCCGAGGCAGCGTCGCAGATGTGGAAGATCATAATAGGCATCATGGATCAGATGGTGGAGATTGCAGGCGATGAAGAGACAGATTCGGGTGAATACAGTGAGATGTTCCGCGAGGGATTGAGTCAGGTAGAGATAGGGCTCATACCTGCGACAGGTGACAATGTGCTTTTCGGAAATATGCAGAGAACGAGGACAGGCGATGTCAGAGCCCTGTTTGTTATGGGGGCGAACGACGGTATTCTGCCGGATGAAGGCGGCGGAGACGGCATATTCTCCAATCTGGAAAAACGCGCAATCGAAGAGAAATTCATGCCTGTAGGACGCACAGATGCTGTACGCAGCATGGAAGAGGATCTCGATATATACAAAAATACATCGAGGGCGGGCGGATGGCTCGTGATCTCGTATGCGTCACAGGATCTTAATGGCAGTGAACTGAGGCCGTCATCTTTCGTTACAGATAAAATAGAAGAATACGGCAGCAGTATTGTGCATACAGACTACTGCACAGGGGCCGCCAGATATCCGCTCAGGCTCATTCAGACGGCCGGAGGGACCGCTTCGCACCTGTCCGCGGCATTAAGGAAGGCCGCAGACGATGGAACAGAACCTGATGATGTCTGGAAGGCCGCAGCGCTCGTGCTCACTGGCACGCAGACATATCAGGCTGTCAAAGACGGCATATTCTACAGCAGAAGGTCGGAACGGCTGACGCGCAGGACTGTGGAGCGGCTGTACGGTAAAGGTCCTGACAACGCTGTTACTCTTTCGGCTTCGAGGATAGAGAGCTTCGCGAGATGTCCGTTTTCGTTCTTCGTGAAGTATGGTCTGAAGCCTGCTGAAAACAGAGATTTCGATGTGGACAGCAGGTCTATAGGAGACATATTCCACTATTGTTTCATGCGAACAGTAAAGGAATTGTCCGCCAACGGCATGCCAGGGGAAGCTCCCGATGACTCGCTGTGGCTTAAAGTCAGTGAAGAGGATGTCCGCGGAGCGGTCGGAATGTATATCGACGAATATGCTGAGACGTACAGAGAGGGCGTTTTCGGGTATTCCGGCTACGGTCTTTACATGAAGGAACGTCTTAAGGAAGTCATTTTCACTAATGTCTGGATCATGGTGATGCAGGTCAGGCGCGGCGCGGTCAGAGGTATTTATTTCGAAAAAGAGTTCAGGCGCGGCATGAGGCATGCTTTTCCTCCTGTAGTTCTGACACTCGAAAATGGCAGGTCTGTTTGCCTCGAGGGTAAGATAGACAGGATAGACATAATCGATGCCGAGGATGATGCTGCTCATAATTATGTCCGCATCGTCGACTACAAGACGGGCGGAGACAAATTCAGCCTCAGTCAGGTCGAGGACGGAGTCATGCTGCAGCTGATGATCTACCTTAAAGGCGCGATGGGCGGAATTAAAAATGCAAGACCAGCCGGTGTGTTCTATTTTCCGGCGCACGAGCATATGGTAGACATTACGGACAAGCCGGATATAACTGCAGATGAGCTTGACAGCGCTTTTATGAAGGAGTCAGGACTCGACGGAATCATAAATGGCAGTCACGGCGTAATAAAGGGTATGGACAGCAGTCTCGATGTTGGTGAGGATTCACTGGTAGTCCCGGTGAAGCGGGGCAGAGACAAGGACGGGCGTGAAACATACGGCGCGTCGCGCAGCGGCAGAGGACGAGTTATTACATCCGAGGATTTCGACAGGCTTATCGATGAAATCGATGGAATTCTGAACCATGCTGCTTCCGAGATCACCGACGGCTCCGTCGACGCGGACCCGAAGGTCTCAGGAAACTTTGACGCCTGCCGATTCTGTGGATACAAGAGCATCTGCGGTATCGGAATCACGGGACGGTAAGGGAGAAGAGATGATTTGAAGAGGATTCTGAGAAAATCGGACATCATACTGATAGCCGTTCTTGCTTTAATCAGCGCATTTACTGTATGGCTTTCGTGGAATGCCGGAAGCAGCGGTAAGACTGTCAGGGTACAGGCCGATGGCAGAACATATGGCATATATAGTCTCAGCGAGGATCAGGTTATTGACATAGATACCGATCTCGGCCACAATCAGCTTACCATCAAGGGCGGGAAAGCTATGATGACGGAGGCGAGCTGCCCTGACGGGTACTGCATGAGACAGCACAAGTCAGAGGGCGGAATAGACAGTTCAAATGAGACTATCATATGCCTTCCTAATAAAGTTATCGTATCGGTTGAGGGAGGCGGCACCGACAGCGGCGAAACAGTGCCTGATGCTGTCTCGGGATCGCCGGCGGCCGGAAATTCTGGAGACAGTTCAGGCGGGTCATAGTATGAATAATACGCAGCCGAGTCTGATAAGGCTCTGTCTGGAGCCTGTTAAGGTGCAGAGGAGAACAAATATGGTCAGCAGAGGTCCAGTTAAAAATTCTACAGCATACCGTGTAGCCCTGTCTGCTGTGTTCGCTGCGCTCGCGATGATTTTTTCGTACGTGGAAGCAGTGCTGCCGTTCAATTTTGGGATACCTGGAGTCAAGCTCGGGCTATCGAATCTCGTAGTGCTGACAGCTCTCTACAGCATAGGCGCCGGATATGCGTTTGCTGTCAATATAACGCGGATAATCCTGTCAGGATTCTTGTTCGGCGGAGTGTCAGCCATGCTTTACAGTCTGGCCGGAGGACTTCTGAGCTTTGCAGTAATGTATCTTTTGAAAAAGACGGATATTTTCAGTCCGATCGGTGTTAGCACAGCGGGCGGCGTTTCACACAACTTGGGGCAGCTTACTGTGGCTGCGCTCGTGACGGAGACTCCGAAAATATATCTATATCTGCCTGTGCTCATGATATCCGGTACAGTTACCGGCGTGCTGCTTGGCACTGCAGGAGCGCTTATACTAAGGCGTATGGGATTCATATCGGGGTCCGCTTTCACGGATCATTAAAGTTAGTGATGCTAAGGGCTGATGTCCGTGATAAACTTAATGACAGTTACAGAAAAATACGAGAAAGGAGATGATGAATACGGTTCACGTTGTACTGGATTTTGAAATGAATCCTGTTTCAAGGGAAATAAAGGAACAGAACCGGGAAAAAAAATACAGCCGCCACGGCAGAAATCTTCAGAGTGAAATAATAGAGATAGGTGCTGTGAAGCTTGAGGATCCAGGCTGCGTTAAAACAGATGAGTTCAGTATACTCGTGAAGCCTGAGTACAATGACTCCATAGAACCGAAAATTCAGAAGCTCACCGGGATATGTACTGAAGATGTGCAGGATGCTGTCGGCTACAGCGAGGCGATGAGAGAATTCTCGGACTGGATAGGCAGCAAAGAACACGCCAGAATATACAGCTGGAGCAATTCAGATTCGAATCAGATACGCTGTGAGTGCGAGTTCAAGGATGTGGAGTTCCCGGAAAACATGTCGGACTGGGTTGATTTTCAGGTGATGTTTCCGAGAGAGACAGGGCTTCAGATAAAGCGGCAGATGTCTCTGGAATACGCAGCTGAGCTCGGCGGCATAGATTTTGATGATGAGTCAGCGCACAGAGCACTTTACGATGCGCAGAAGACGGCTGAACTCGTTCATATGGTTCTGACGGGAGAGTACAAAGACAAAATGAAAAATGTCACAGGCGTTCTGAGGTCTGATGTTGAGATCGGGACTGCAACGATGGCCGATAAGCTCGGGTCGAAATATGCTGAGCTTATGGAACGTTTCGGAAGTTCAGAAGTATAAAGGAGTAAAGCAGCGGAAAAAATCGTATAACAGGTCAGTAAAAAGAAAAACGCCGGAGACGGCGTTTTTTATGATTACAATCGATATAAATATTATGCTGTTATCATTTTACTCCTGATACATTTGAGTCAGCAGTATGAGATTTCTGAGGATTCTGGCGGTTAGTCCCCAGATACCGAATCCGTTGTATTCCCAGTACAGCGTGACTCCATATGGAGATTCAACTCCGAGATGGCGCTGGAGCACAGGTGGAAGTGTCGAATCTTTTTCGATCGACATTCTGTAAGTGTAGCTTTTCGGTTCGGAATTCATGAGGAAGGACATAGGAACAGTAAAGACCTGCTGCACCTCGCTGCTCGTTCTGATGTTTTCGTATGCTTCTTTTTTTATGGATCCCACGAACGGTTTTACGAGACGCCATCCCTGTATGCGTTCGCGCGGCAGTTCACCGAGAATTTCAACATCTCCGGGAGCCACACCTATTTCCTCGCATGTTTCGCGAAGCACGGCGTCTATGGAACGTTCGCCGTTTTCAAGATGGCCGCCGGGAAAAGATACTTCTCCAGGCTGGCTTACTGTTTCGGAACGGACTTCGAACAGAACCTCCCAGCCCGATTCCTTTTGCACGAGAGGTACGAGGACAGAAGACGAGGTGTCCTTTCGCGGAAGTCTGTTTTCGAGTGCTTTTTTCAGTTTTCCGGAAGTAATATCGTCTGATCTCATATAGTTTCACGTCCTTTCGCTGCTGCACGCGTCTGCCTTCAGCGAAGATTACGGTTTTTCTCAAGACTTTAGACAGACATGTCCAGATGAGTGGAGTCTATGACACTGCGGTATATTTCTGCATTACGGCATCGGAAAGAGCCGAGGTCGAAATCCGCATGATTATTTATTCGATAATACAAGAATTATATCATAGATGACGCAGCGGAGCGGACAAGATATGGCATAAAAAACCGCGGACATAAAACGCCCGCGGTCCGGAGAATAAAAACTGCCGTTGATGTTTTAGATCTCTTTTTTCCAAAGTCCGTGGAGATTGCAATAAGCGTATGCTGCGAGGAGTTCGTCGTCATCAGTGAGCACGAATGAAGCCTCAGGAGCTGATTCAGGCTCGAGAACTTTTCTCTGGTTGCCTTCCTTTGTCTCGATAGAGATCCACTGGATATAATGTTCACTAGTCATAGGGTGAACAGCAGAACCTACTTTTACAGTGACCTTCTGGCCATCCTGTTCGATTACAGGAACGTGTTTTTCTTCTGAGGCATCTACTGCTCCCGGAATGATCTCATCCATAGGACTTCCGCAGCATGAAACTCGACATCCGCTGTCCTCTACGACTGCATAGATATTACCGCATTTGTTGCACTTGAAAAATCTCTGAGACATTTCCGTTTCCTTTCTCGTGTGATCGGTTGAAAGAGTCAGAATGCTCTTTCTTCATCATGAAATACTTCTACTTTAAAGTTTAATATTACACAGAAAATCAGTCAAGCGTTACTTGAATGACAATATCAAAGGATAAAATCGGGCTGCCTTTACCAACACTGCGTTGTTTTTCGATATCCGGTCATTTAATTACCAGGCAGTTAAGCGCAAAATGATAACTTGAAATGTCTCATTGCCTTGGCGTTATTCCGGCTGATCCGAAAATCTGAGAGCTTGAATTGTGAATAATGTCTCAATTTCATGTATCCTGCAGAAATACGGTTATTTTTCTGCAGGGCAGCAGATCACGCTGTTTGCCGGCGGACACGAATTATGGTATGATTTTTCGAAATAAATATATGCTGCACAGCGGCAGCATCACGGACATGAACGGATAAAGATTAATCAGCTGGACAAGCTGTTTGCCCTGAAAAAGCCGGCAGGGCATCTGCACGGGTGCGGACCGCTGCGGCGGGGAACGGAGCCTTCTGCGTGAGCGCAGAAGCAGCCGCATGTCCGCGATAATGGCGGACGCAGACGTACAGCGCACGAACATTTATGGTATGCGAGCTGATATTTGCAGCTTTAGCAGTAAAAAAATTACTGGAAAATATGGTGCAACCGGTTTGAAAAACGAATAAAGGCAGGCATTATGAGCGGTGCGTTTCATCATCATGGACAGGAGAATACGGCACGGACAGAAGCTGTATGATTGTAAACAGCTTCGCTGCTTCTCTGCAAAAGCATGATGTTCGGATTGACAGATAATATATTTAAAGAAAGAGAAAGTTTTTAGGAACAGCAGGAAAAACAAGATGAAAAGTGAAAAAAAAGAACAGCCTGGAAACATAAATTGGTATCCGGGCCATATGAAAAAGACGCGCGAACTGATAGCGTCGAATCTCAAGATGGTGGACGCCGTGATAGAAGTTGCGGATGCGAGAATACCTGTTTCGAGCAGAAATCCGATACTGGCAGAGCTCACAGAGAGGAAACCCCGGATACTGATTCTCAGCAAGGCTGATCTTGCTGATCCTGTTCAGAATAAAGTATGGGCTGAAAGACTGGAAAAAGAGGGACTCGATGTAATAGCAGCTGACTGCAGGACAGGAAAAGGCATTGACAGGATATTCAGAGCGCTCCAGAATCTTCAGGATAAAAGAGATGCCGAGACGGCCAGAAAGCGTCCGGTGCGGCTTATGATAGTAGGAGTTCCTAATGCAGGCAAATCGTCTCTGATAAACCGCCTCACAGGTAAAAAGAGCGCTCAGGTAGGTAACAGGCCCGGCGTCACGCGCGGAAAGCAGTGGCTCACGCTTAAAAACGGCATGCAGCTGCTGGATACGCCGGGCATACTATGGCCGAAGTTCGAGGACAGACAGACAGGACTCGATCTCGCATTCTGCGGATCTATAAAGGACGAGATAATGGACGTAGAGACACTGGCGCTCGAGCTCATTAAAGTTCTGCTGAAAGATTACAGGAAACTGCTCTCTGCGAGGTATAAGATCGATGAAATCAGCGAGGACGGACTCGAAGCGATGGAGCAGATAGCGAGAAAGAGGGGATTCATATTTTCCGGAAACAGGATAGATTATGAGCGCACTGCAAACACAGTTCTCGATGAATTCAGAGCCGGCACGATCGGCAGGATAACTCTGGAGCGTGCAGACGCATGACAAAACAGGAAAGACTTGAGAAGATGAAAGCGGACCTCGTCAGGATGACAGAGATCGAAAAAACGCTATACAGGGACGGATTTCAGGGAAGAAAAGTTGATATTATAGCTGGCATGGATGAGGTCGGAAGAGGTCCGCTCGCGGGGCCGGTCGTGACGGCCGCAGTCGTGCTGCCGCGCGATTTCAGCCTGCTCGGCGTAAATGATTCGAAAAAGCTGACAGAAAAGCGGCGTGAGGAGATGTATTTTGAGATAATGGACTGCGCCCTCGAAGTCAGCATCGGCATGAGAGACAGCGTGATTATAGACAGGATCAATATATTGAACGCGACGAAGGAAGCGATGGCTGACGCCGTGAACGGACTAAAGACTCGTCCCGACATCGTGCTGATAGATGCGCTCGAAATAGAAGGGACGGACATCCCGCAGATTGGAATTATCAAGGGTGATTCCAAGAGCGTTTCGATCGCGGCGGCATCGATAATCGCGAAAGTCACGCGTGACCGCATGATGATTGAATACGCTGAAAAATACCCGTGGTACGCGTTTGAAAAAAACAAAGGATATGGCACAAAAGCGCACTATGAAGGTCTTGATGAGAAAGGCCCGTGCCCGATTCACAGAAGATCATTTCTCGTGAAATATTTTGAAAACAGGAGCATAAAAGGCCGGTAGACTGCAGACGCTGCATATCATAATGCTGTTTGAGGGACACTGCGATCCCGCAGGAAGCTGCAAATATAAAAAAAGAGTGTCTTGACACGGTCTCAAGGGTGATTTTCGCTAATGATGACGAATTCTGAAACTCCTTGATTATCATATGTTGACATTGACCTCGACTGATGTTAAAATGACTTCTGCAAATATGCGCGGTATGCTTCTGTGGCTCAGTTGGTAGAGCAGCTCATTCGTAACGAGCAGGTCAACGGTTCGAGTCCGTTCAGGAGCTCCAGATTTTTAAGATCCGTTCCGCCCTTTCTATATCAGGGTCGGAGCGGATTTTGTCATTTTACGTTTTTTTCAAGTGTTGCCGCGCGCGGATGCGCGCAGAAGATCTATCTTTTCTTACTCACTTTCATATAGGTCATCAATAATTACGGCAGCTGCTGATCCGATCATACAGGCAAATGCTTTGACGGCAGTTGTGAATAGGAGTACAATCAAATAATTAAAGCAAAAATTTTTTTAATAATTATTAAATAAAACAATCCAGTTAGGAGAAAGCTTAAAGATGTCAAAGACGATTTCCAAAACATACGATCCACAGGAATTCGAACAGCGGATTTATGACGAGTGGGAAAAGAACGGCTCTTTTGAGGCCGACAGCGACCGGAGCAAAAAGCCGTTTACTATAGTCATGCCGCCCCCTAATATCACGGGCAAACTTCATATGGGCCACGCACTGGACCAGACTCTTCAGGATGTTCTCATCAGATGGCGCAGGATGCAGGGGTACAACGCACTGTGGATACCGGGCAGCGACCACGCGAGCATTGCGACGGAAGTCAAAGTTGTAAACAAGATAAAAGAAGAAGAGGGTAAGACAAAAGAAGAACTCGGACGTGATGAATTTCTGAAGCGCGTCTGGGAATGGAAGGATGAATACGGCAGCACGATAACGAAGCAGGTCAGAAAGCTCGGAGCGTCGTGCGACTGGAGCCGCGAGAGATTCACGATGGATGAGGGCTGCAGCAGAGCAGTAGTTAAACAGTTTGTGAATCTCTATAACAAGGGCCTTATCTATCGGGGCAACAGACTCATAAACTGGTGCCCTACATGCGGAACATCATTATCTGATGCAGAAGTGGAGCACAGGGACGTAGATGCAAAATATTACTATATAAAATACCCTGGCGCTGACGGAGGTGAAGGCATCGTGGTTGCCACATCGCGGCCGGAGACTATGTTCGGCGACTGTGCCGTAGCTGTCAGACCTGACGATCCGCGTTACAGGGACATGATCGGCAAGAAGGTCATAGTTCCGGTTGTAAACAGAGAGATAGAGATAATCGGCGATCCTTATCCTGATCCTGAAAAAGGAACAGGCGCCGTAAAGATCACGCCAGCGCACGACCCTAATGACTTTGCAGTCGGCGAGCGGCACAACCTGCCGAAGTGGTCATGCCTTAATGAAGACGCGACGATGAACAGTCTCGCCGGAGAGTATGAGGGCATGGACCGCTACGAGTGCAGAAAAGCGCTCATAAGTGACATAGAAAAAGCAGGATATCTTGTAAAGACAGAGAACAAGGTCATACCTGTGGGCGAATGCTACAGATGCCACTCGGCCGTTGAGCCTATGATTTCTGATCAGTGGTTTGTGAAGATGGATGAGCTCGCAAAGCCGGCAGCAGATGTTGTCAGAAAAGGTGAACTCAAACTCGTGCCTGAGAGGTTCAGCAAGATCTACATGCACTGGCTTGATGACATCCATGACTGGTGTATTTCGAGACAGCTCTGGTGGGGACACAGAATCCCGGCATATTACTGTAACGACTGCGGCAGGATCATCGTGTCAGAGACAGCTCCTGACAAGTGCCCTGATTGCGGAAGCACACATCTGCATCAGGACGAAGATGTACTCGATACATGGTTCAGTTCGGCACTCTGGCCGTTTTCGACGCTCGGCTGGCCTGAAAAAAATGAAGACCTCGACTATTTCTATCCTACAGATGTGCTCGTTACAGGATATGACATCATATTCTTCTGGGTTATCAGGATGGTATTCTCCGGAATAGAGACTATGGGAGAGATACCGTTCAAGTATGTATATGTTCACGGCCTCGTGCGCGATGCTCAGGGCCGCAAGATGAGCAAATCGCTCGGAAACGGCATCGATCCGCTTGATATCATAAATCAGTACGGTGCTGATGCGCTGCGTTTTATGCTTATGAACGGAATAACTCCTGGCAACGACATGAGATTTATCGAGGAAAAGCTCATATCTGCAAGAAATTTCGCCAATAAGCTCTGGAATGCTTCCAGATTCGTTCTCATGAACATAACTGACGAAGATGGAAATCTCCTGCCGGATGTCTGCGGAGCAGTCGACCTTTCAGGTCTTGACCTCAAAGACGAAGACAAGTGGATCATTTCGACAATCAACTCTGCTCTGTCGGAGATCACTGGCAACATGGAGAAATTCGAACTCGCCCTTGCGTCACAGAAGATCTATGACCTAATCTGGAACAATTTCTGCGACTGGTATATTGAATTCGTCAAGAGCAGATTATACGGCGATGACGAACAGGACAAGAGAACTGCCAGAATCGTTTTGACGGCCGAACTCAAGGAACTCCTCAAGCTCCTGCATCCTTTCATGCCGTTTATCACAGAGGAGATATGGTCAGCGCTTCCGAGAACGGGAAACGAAGTAAATGAGAAAAACAAGAATGGATTCCTCATCAGACAGAACTGGCCTGAATACAGTGAATCAAGATCGTTCCCTGCAGAAGAGGCTGAGATCGAGACAGCCATGGAGGCGATAAGGACTATAAGAAATATCAGATCTGAAGCAGAAACAGCGCCTTCAAAGAAGGTGGCAGCTGTGATACTTGCCGAGGGTGAGACTGCTGACAGACTGCACGCAGGCGAAAGATACATCATGACTCAGGCAGGAGTGAGAGAGATTTCATTCATAAACAGCAGAGAGGAACTCACCGGCGATGTCATGTCTGGTGTTATAAGTGGTGCAGAGATATTCATAAATGCAGACGAACTTCTCGATTACAATGCTGAGTACGAGCGTCTCCTGAAGGAAAAGACGAAGCTCGAGGGTGAAGTTGCACGCGCAGCAAAGAAGCTGTCGAACGAGGGATTTGTCAGCAAGGCTCCGGAAAATGTCATTCAGACTGAGAGAGACAAGCAGGCAAAATATACTGAAATGCTGGCTAAAGTGACAGAGAGACTGGCTGTTGTAGAAGAAAAGATAAAATAGTATGAATTACGATGAAGCATTAGAAACGATACACTCGTATCTCAGATTCGGGTCAAAGCTCGGATTGTCAAGGATGAACGGGCTCCTCGACAGACTGGGACACCCCGAAAAGGATCTCAAAGTTATACATATCGCAGGTACAAACGGCAAGGGCTCTGTATGCCGCTACATATATACTATTTTAAATGAGGCAGGATACCGTGCAGGCGCGTATTTTTCTCCATATATAGAAAAATTCACGGAAAGAATAGAGTGCGCCGGCGAACAGATATCAGAGGAAGATCTCACCAGATATACGGAAACAGTAAACGATAAGGCTCAGGAAATGGTGAACTCCGGCGAAGAGTCTCCGACGGAGTTCGAAATCGTTACTGCGATCGGATTCATGTATTTCGCCGATCAGAATACAGATTTTGTAGTTCTGGAAACCGGACTAGGAGGAACAGGTGATTCTACTAACGTGATAGAAAAGCCGCTTGTCACGATCATAACGTCGGTCGATTACGATCACATGGCTGTGCTGGGGAACACGCTTCCGGAGATCGCTGCCAACAAGGCCGGAATCTTCAAGAAAGGCGTGCCTGCGGCGGCGTTCATAAAGGACGAGGAAGCGAGAGCTGTCGCGTCTGACAGGGCTGCAGAGCTCGGAGCACCGTTTTACGATATAAACGGAGCATCTGTTTCAGATGTTGTCAAGGATATAGAAGGATATTCATTCAGCGCTGATTATGATATAAACGGAGTTCATCATTCATACAAAGACATCAGGCTTGCTATGGCCGGAATGCATCAGGTTGAAAATGCGCTTTGCGCACTTTACGCTGTCGATATACTTCGTGGGGAAGGCGTCGATATATCGGACGAAGCTCTCAGGAGCGGATTCGCAAAATCAGTTCAGCCCGCCAGATTTGAGGTCCTCTATACAGATCCTTATATAATTCTCGATGGCGCGCATAACTATGCAGGCGCAAAGGCGCTCGCGTATACACTTCATGAAGTGCTCGACGGAAGAAACATACTTCTCTGCATAGGAATCCTCGAAGACAAGGAATATCAGAAAATGGCGCAGGTGCTGAACAAGCTGCACTGCGATATCATATGCACTTCAGTTCCATCAGAGCGAGGAATGCCAGCATTTAATCTGGCGGATGCGTTCGGCAGAGTCGGAGGATTTGTGATCGGAATATACGACAATTATCTCGACGCCTTTGATGCTTCTGTCAGAGCGGCAGGAGCATATGACGCAATCGTCTGGGCGGGATCGCTGTATCTCATGGGTCCGATAAGAACTCTCTTTACAGAAGGAGGTCAATAATCACATGGATTCTAATTCGACTGTAAAAGGCAGCGATAAGAAAAAGCGCAGCAAAGTGCTGCTGTTTTATAATCCGGGTGCAGGCAATGGCATGTTCAAGACCAATCTCGACAAAATCATCGAGAAATTTCAGGCGGTGAACCAGGTTGTGATTCCGGTGAGAGCCGACGGAAATATCAGCATAGAGGACATGCTCAATGAAATAAATACTGATGAATACACAAAGATTATCGCAGCCGGCGGCGACGGAACAATAAATGTTGTAGTCAATGCGATGATGAAAACTGGATGCAATCTGCCGATCGCGGTATTCCCTGCGGGCACGGCAAATGATTATGCGCATTATTTTAACATTCCCACGACGATAGATGGAATGCTCGACATCGCATGCGGAAACAAATATGTCAGCGCCGACATAGGAAAATGCAACGAGAAATATTTCGTTAACGTAGCAGCGATTGGATCCGTAATCGATGTCAGCCAGAAGACAGACAAGTCTATGAAGAATGCGCTCGGCATCATGGCATATTATCTCAAGGGGCTGTCTGAGCTTCGTACCCTCAAGCCTGTGAAAGTCACGATCACAACAGATGAAATGAAGTTAACCGAAAACATATTTTTCATGGTCGTGCTTAACGGCAATTCAGCAGGCGGCTTCAGAAAGCTTGGAGCTGAATCGTCAATAAACGATGGATTGTTTGATGTCATCATATTCAAGGAGGCGAGATTTTCCGAGCTTCCTATACTCGCACTCGATGTGCTGAACGGGCGCCATCCTGATAACAGCAACGTGATCTATTTCCAGACATCTCATATCAGAATCGAATCTGACGAGTCTATCAGCACGGATGTCGACGGAGAGCTGGGAGAGCCTTTCCCGCTTGATATTCAGATTGTTCCGCACAAGCTGCTTGTAAATGTCAGCGCTAAGGAACAGCTGCTTCTCGCTTCGTCTGATACAGCGGAATCCGAACAGGAACAGAATAAAAAAGACTGAGAAAAATGACGATTGAGCGTCTGACACGGCAACAGGCTGGTCTGACGTCGATATATAGCTCAGCCGGCAGGTGCGCTGAACGATGACGCGTTCACAGGGAGGACAGTTTATGATCAGAATAGTACCAACTGACGATCACGAATCACTTAACGGATTTTACGCTGATAACGGTCTTGAAGTCACTGATGACGATCCTACAGACACGTCGGCACTGAAGAGCTGGCTTCTTTATGACGGCGGGGAATTCGCGGGAGCGACAACGCTCGCGTACAGACAGGGAGATTTCATCATAGACGGTATCGCGGTCGACAAAGACCACAGGAATGGAAGACTCGGCACCGGACTACTGAAAACCGCTCTTGACGAAGCGAAGAACAGAGGAGCTGATCGTGTATTTCTGGTAGCCAGAGCACCTGAGTTTTTCAGAGCAAACGGTTTTGTGACAGTTCCCAGGGATAAAGCGCCCGAATTTTTCGAATGCGCTGAATGCGAACAGTACAATGTTTCATGTTTCCCGGAGGTTATGTGTTTTGATTTTCCGAAGGAGAAATAACAGCCGAAAGCTGAATGAAGGAAAGGCAGCCGACTTGCGCCCGCTCCGCGGGCATAAAGTCGTGCGGCCTCTGAAACACACAGCGGTCTGCGCTGTTCTGACAGCCGTGATGATTATGCAGATCTTTCCTGCTGCAGCATGGCAGTCATTCGCAGCAGAAGTCAGTTCTTCATATAAGACATCTGACGATATAACTGTGAGCGAAGGCAGTGGAAGCAGCATAGATCTCGATCTGCCTGCAAACGATGATTTCCGTTATATAAGAACGGCATTCATGGATTCATCCGGGCAGCTTGACAGCGTGACGAGCAGTTATGTTTCTCACGGCATGGCAGAGGTGAGCACAGCAGGTCTTGATGACGGAACATATTATCTGCAGATCTCAAGATCACAAAACGGACGGGCTTATACAAGCCTGATCACAGGAAAATCGGGATTTATTATAAGGATCTCAGATGGAAAGCCTGAAGTCAGGCAGTCACCTGTGCTATACCAGTACATGGAATACTACGTACAAAAAGACGTATCGGCTGAAGCACTTTATTATTATCTGCAGCCGTCGTTCAGAGTCCAAAGTGGCGCCGGCGAGATAGTGAATAAAGCCGCGGAGATAACATCGGGCATAAGCGGGGCATATGAAAAAGCAGAGGCTGTAGCGAACTGGGTTTCGTCAAATATATATTACGATCTTGACGCTGCAGCGGACAACTCGATGAGCACCAGCGTAAGCGCAGACGCACTTGGAACTCTCAGGAGCGGACATGCGGTATGTGAAGGTTATGCCAACCTGACGACAGCTCTGCTGAGAGCGTCCGGAATTCCGGCGAGGACATGTGTCGGCTACGGGCTGATCGATTCTGATGATGAATGGTCTCAGTACAAGGCGTCAGGTTCAGCAGGCGAAAACCACGCATGGACTGAAGCGTATCTCAAGGGACGGTGGATTGAGATAGATGCGACATGGAATTCAAGGAATGTATACTACAAAAAAAGCGGCATAAGTGGAACACCTGAAAATGTTTACTTCGATAATACGCCTCAGTTTTTCGCGTATGGACATCTACAGCTGAGAGCCGATGATTTCAGCACAAATTATATAAAACTGACATTCGCCGATCTCGATAAAGACAGCTGGTCATACAAGTACATCAGGTTTGCGGTCAACAATGATATCATGCACGGCAACGGCGACGGGACGTTTGTTCCGTCCGGCACGACGACACAGGCGATGTTCATAACGATTCTGTCTTACGCGGCAGGAGAGAACATAAAGCCGTCTTCCACAGGAAACTGGTACGATTCTTTCGATGAGTGGGCAGAAAGCGCAGGTCTGACAAAGGGAATAGTCGGATATGATCCGTCGGCGCTTATAACGCGAGAGCAGATGGCAGTCATGCTGCACAATTTCCTTGAGATCGAGGGGATAAATCCGATATCGGCGGTTTCAGGAGATTTTACTGATATTGACGAGGCGGCATTATGGGCGCGCAGCGATATTTCCGATCTGAAGAGATGGGGCTTCCTGTCGGGCAGAGGAGACGGAACGTTCGATCCGAAAGCTACATTTACGAGAGCTGAATCAGCAGTGATAATAACACTGGTCGAGGATACGATATTGAGAGATTATCTGAATACATGAAGCACAGAAAAGGGATTGTGAAAAAAGTGTTTTTTCACAATCCCTTTTCTGTTAATTAAACCATGATGTCAGTTCTGCGATATGCGGTCAGCGTGCTGAGTAATTCACTGCGTCGTCTGAGAATCATTGTATGATCCGCAAATCGCCCGGCGCACTTTTCAGCCGCATTTACGGCTGAACTGCGCTAAAGGTCGAAGTCGAGCGAATGCGCGGCAAAATGATTTTCCCGGTACTGCAGCAGATATGCCATGCAGTCGCCCTGAATCTCTCCGGCCAGGTCGAAGTATTCCTGAAATTTATCTTCGTGAATGATGCCGAGTTCACCAGCCGCGGTCAACTTGTCGATCTGATCGTTTTTGATTATTCTCGGTATTGACTGATATATTTCATTTTCGTATTCTCGTCTCATAAAATCGTCGAGTTGTTCCGGATTGCTGAGTCTGAACACGGCGATGTTGAATCTGTCTTCGTATTCGGCGAGCACGCTGTATCCTTCATCATATTTCCTCATGTTATAGGAATCGAAGTATATCATTGATGCGTTCATATAGCTGATGCGCCTGCTTTCATTGATGGCAGCGACGACAAAACGCTTAGGCATCTTTTCTTTTGTATTCATGTCGTAGACTTTGAATTCAGTCAGGTGCGGACATTTTTCGAATGCCATCGCATTGAATGACATCACAGTGCTGGGAATCGTAACGCTCTTCAGATTTTTATTGTTTGAAAATGCATGGGGTGCGAGGTTCTTCAGTCCTCTTGAGAGAACAACTGTCTCAAGATGCGGGCATGCCCTGAATGCATTGCTGTCTATAGTCGTGACTGTGTCAGGAAGAGTGATCTTCACGAGGTCTGAGTTGCCTCGGAACGCTCCGAATGAGATCTTTCTCAGCGGAACGCCGTCCCACATCTCCGGGATCGTTATCTCAACCGCTCCGTCCTCAGATGCGGAGGTGAGGGTAGCTGAAGTCCCGTCTGAAGCTATGCCATATCCGCTGTGATCGTCAGCGCCCTTTATAAATGCCATGTAAAAAGCCCCCTTTGACTTGTCAACTATTTTGCAGTTCTCTCAAATGGAATCGGTATGAGTTTTGAATTCATGAATTTCTGACCGCTGTAAAGGCTATAGTATCCGCTCAGCATATAGCTGACCGCGGCTGCAGTCCCGAAAAACACAAAATTAGATCCGCCGAAAAGCTCAACGCTCATCAGTATGCTCGAAAGCGGACAGTTTACCGAACCGCAGAAAAGTGCTATGAGTCCGATTTCAGCTGCAAATACAGGGTCGAGCCCGAGAACAGGCGCGAGCACACAGCCGAGTGAGGCGCCCATGAAAAATGTCGGTATGATCTCGCCTCCCTTGTACCCGGCTCCGAGCGTAGCGGCCGTCAGTATCAGCTTCAGAATGAAATCCTGGGTGCGGGCTTCGCCGCGCAGAGCAGCAGAAATCACAGGCATTCCGGCTCCGTTGTATATCCTGCTGCCGAAAAGAAGAGTGAGAAGTATAACCACGACGCCTCCGGCGACTGCACGGATATACGGATTCTTGAATATATTTGCATATATACGTCTCGAAGCGTGCATTGAAAAGCAGTAGAGTATGCTTATCAGGGCCATTATTATGCCGAGGATCATTACTTTTCCAAACATTACCGGATTCTGTTTCTGCATATCGGCAGCAGCGAACACCATCGGTGTGACACCGAACTGCTTCGCTGTCATCATTGCGGTCATGGATGCGATTACTGACGGGACGAGACCGGCGTAAAAAACTGTTCCGACTCCAGCTACTTCTATAGAAAAAACAGCTGCCGTGAGAGGTGTTCCGAGCAGCGCGCAAAACGACGCGCTCATGCCGCAGAGCACTGCCATCTGATGCTCGTACTTTGAAAAATGCAGTTTTCTTCCTATGAAGGATCCTATGCTGCCGCCGATCTGAAGCGCGGCGCCCTCGCGCCCGGCAGATCCCTGACATATGTGCGTCAGAAATGTTGCAAAGAATATTAGCGGTGCAACTCTCAGGGAAGATGTATCCTCGGCGCGCGCTGTCCGCAGTATCGAGTTTGTGCCTTCGTCTTTTTTTATTCCCATGATCCGGTATGAAAAAACGATAAGCAGCCCTGCTGCAGGCAGCAGATATATTGTCCATGTGTTGGAGCCTGCGTACTGAGCGGCGAAGTCGAGACACTTTCTGAAGGCTGCGCCTACAGTTCCGCAGACGAGTCCCATCATGACGGCGATGATGATCCACTTGATGAAAATCAGCATGTGGTGCCACGCATGGCGGCTGCGTACGATCGCCCTGAATGAAATCCGGCGCACGTTTTTCATGAACGGCGTATCGGTTCCGGAACCTTCAGCAGTAAATTCGTTCTTTATAAACCGTGTGAATTTGTCAAAGAATCCGTCCGGTGATTCATCTGTCGTTTCTTTATATATGTCTTTGTTAGTCTCGTTATGTGCATTCATATTATTGAAGTTTTTGATTTGTAAATTAATTATGTGCGGCCTGAGGCCGCGTACAGAATTAAGACATGCAGTCTGGTCAGTGCCCTTGTCTGCGGTGCCGTTTGTGTGAGTATTTTTTCTGCCAGAAAGCAGTATATCACGTGGAGTTGATGAATGCACTGTAAAATGGAAACTCAATATACGTATCGAAATGTGAAGCCGTTTAGAGCAGCGTGTAATTCAGATGCATGATGCCGATGGAGACTTGTTTTACTGATAGCACAGGCCGGAAATGTACGGTGCATTTAATCAGAAAAATGCAAGATTTTCAAGAAAAAACGACGAATTTTGACATTGATGGAAAATCATTAAGTTTTACATCAAATTATCTGTTTTACTGGATTGCACTTGATTTTTCAAGAGCCATCTGGATTATAAAGTAAATATTCACGCTTTACTGTACCTGAATCTATTTATAATTTAGAATATAGATCAAATTAAAACTCACTACACGATTGAAAACACTAATAGACTTTGATATACTCTAAATAAATATTGCATACTTAACACAATCAGGTAATTCCCTTAGCGGGAGTGATCGACTCTGATTGGAGGTCATGATGGATTTTTTTCCACTATATAATTCGCTGAGAATTGCTATACTGTCTGCAGTAATTGTGTTTTTTCTCGGCATTTTCTGTGCTTATTACGTAGCAAAACTCCCCAGACTTATAAAGGGCATTCTCGACGTAATACTCACGCTTCCGCTTGTACTGCCTCCTACTGTAGTAGGTTATTTCATACTCGTGTTCCTTTCGCCGAGATCAGTACTCGGAGGATGGATGATGGACATGTTCAACACGAGGATTATCATGACGTGGTATGCTGCTGTCATTGCATCATCGGTAGTGGCGTTTCCGCTGATGTACAGAACGGCCAGAGGTGCGTTTGAGAGCTTTGACATGACTCTTAAATATTCGGCACAGACGCTCGGCCTTTCAAACACATACATATTCTGGCGGATCACGATGCCGTACTGCCGTCAGGGAATAATCGCCGGCACGGTACTTTCGTTCGCGAGAGCGCTCGGCGAATATGGTGCGACAGCGATGGTTGCCGGATATATTCCTGGAAAGACCGCGACTATTTCGACGACTGTATATCAGCTGTGGCGCACAAATGACAATGCAGGCGCATTTAAATGGGTCATGATCAACCTTGTAATATCAACGGTTGTGCTTCTCGCCGTAAACTTCTTTGAAAGAACGGATGTATACGGCAGGCGAAGTACATCTGCTGAAAACTAATTATCGTGAAGTCTTTGATATCTGGAGTAAAGAAATGTCTCTTGATTTAAAAATAAGAAAGGATTTAGGCGGCTTTAAACTTGATCTGGAAGTGCAGGCCGGCAACGAAGTGCTCGCTCTTCTGGGCGCATCAGGATGCGGCAAGAGCATGACGCTGAGATGCATTTCAGGTATAGTCACGCCCGATGAAGGTCACATAATCGTTAACGGCAAGACTCTTTTCGACAGCGAAAAAGGTATAAATCTTTCTCCTCAGGAGCGTCATGTGGGACTGCTGTTTCAAAATTACGCGCTTTTTCCTAATATGACTGTTGAACAGAATATAATGGCCGGAATGAACGGCTTTAATATCAGCAAAAGAGAGAAAAAAGAGCGTGTAGATCAGATGATAAAGACATTTTATCTCGAAGGACTCGGAAAACACAAGCCGGCTCAGCTTTCAGGCGGACAGCAGCAGAGAGTGGCTCTTGCGAGGATCATGGTTTCAAATCCGGAGATTCTGATGCTCGACGAACCATTTTCAGCACTCGACAGTTTCCTGAGATGGGAGCTTGAGCAAGAACTGCTCAGAGTCCTTGACAATTACGGCGGAACATCGATCATAGTCTCACACAACAGAGATGAAGTCTATAGGATAAGTGATCATATAGCGGTCATGTCCGACGGCAGAAAGGACTGCTTCGGCGACAAGGAAAGTCTGTTTGAGAATCCTCCGACATATCAGAGTGCGGTCCTTACAGGCTTCAAGAATTTTTCGCATGCCACATATATCGATGAGCATCACATCAAAGCAGAGGAATGGAACGCTGTGCTGTATCATGAGGCTGATAAGAACATCGGTATGATTGCGCTCAGGCCGCAGCCTCTGAAGCTTGCTGCAGGAAAGGGAGAAAATACAGCCACATTCAGAGTGGCAAAAGCCATAGATAATTTCGATGATGTTATCCTTGTCCTTACAACGCCTGACAACAAATCGGATGTAGCCGACGCTGACGACTTTTCGTGGCTTACTGTCAGCGTTCTCAAGCAGGATTACAGGCCGTTCGAGGGAGATGAGTACGTAAACTTATTGATCGACGAAAGTAATATTCTGGTGATAAATGGAAATTCATGATGAATGAAAAGGCATGCGTTTCCGGGCGAAGCTTTTTTCAGATAAATATTTTGTTGTTTTAGTAACAATCATTCTGAAAAGGAGAATTGTGAAATGAAAAAGAAGTTATTTGCAATCGGTCTTGCTGCGGTTATGGCGGTGGCAATGACAGCATGCGGAAGCTCTTCGACAGGCTCGAGCAGCTCCTCGTCAGCATCAGATTCATCCTCTGCAAGCAGCACAACTGCAGAGCAGGTATCAGGCGACCTTTACGTTTCAGCTGCAGCTTCAATGACTGAATCACTCGACAAGGTTATAGCGGAATTCGAAAAGCAGAATCCTGACTGCCATGTTACAGCTACATATGATTCATCAGGTACATTAAAAACTCAGATTCAGCAGGGATCACCATGCGACGTATTCATTTCTGCAGCCCAGAAGCAGATGAATCAGCTCGACGGCAGCAGCAACAGCAGTGATTACGAAGGTACTAACTATGTCCTTGACGGAACACGTGTTGATCTTCTCGAAAACACATGTGTACTCGTAGTTGCTCCTGACAGCGATAAGAATATCAAAAACTGGGATGACTTTGCAAATGCAATCAAGAACGCTAAGAGCAGTGACGACCTCATCTTCTGCATGGGCAACTCAGATGTTCCTGTAGGTCAGTATACTTCGAAGATTCTGTCCAACCTCGGCGTAAATGAATCTGACCTTGTTAGCAAGGGTGTCGTTACTTATGGCTCAAACGTAAAAGAAGTAACTTCACAGGTACAGAGCGGCGCTGCTGACTGCGGAATAATCTACAGCACAGATGCTTATTCAGCAGGCATGGATCCTGTAGCTACTGCTGACAGCAAGCTCACGGGAGGTCCTATAACTTATCCTGCAGCTGTAATGCAGAACGCTCAGAATCAGGAGGCAGCAAAGGCATTTCTCGACTTCCTCCAGACTGATACAGCTATGAAGGAATTTAAAGCAGTAGGCTTCAAGAAGGCTTAATCTGTCAATTCATATAACAACTTAACAATCATTTTCCTGTAATAAGGAACATAAAAACGCTGATCAGGCTTGAACCGAATCCGGAATTATGCTGATCAGCGTTTTTTATTATTCAGCCGTCATGCCGTCTGAACAATATCTCATAAAATCAGGTACATACAGCACTGTTATTTTTCAGATAAAGATATGTTGAAAAACAATGTTGTATTGAATATCCTGACATACCGTTGAGGATTGACAGAAAATTTGTCAATCGTCGGGACTATATCAAGATAGTATTTATTTCCGGCTGAAGAGATCTTTGAGCCTTGCGATGAATCCTTTAGTTTCATCATGCTGCGGCGGTGCAGCGGCTCTTTCCTTTTCTGCAGCGGCTTCAGAAGCGGCTTCGGCAGCGCTGCGCATTGCTTCATCGATCAGGTACTGCTGTTCGCTGAATGGAGGTTTTCCGTCTTCGATCTTTTCAAGCGAACCGTCGCTCTTTATAGTTCTTGCTTTTGTGTTGTCTCTGAGACACGCATTGAGTATATCGCGTATTCTCGACTGTACGTCGGTATCGTAGACAGGGCATGCTACTTCGACGCGGCGTTCCGTATTTCTCGTCATGAAATCGGCTGATGCTATGTACATGCGTTCGTTTTCGCCGGTGCCGAAGCAGTAGATTCTGGAATGCTCAAGATATCGTCCTACGATGGATCTTATATGGATATTTTCTGTGGCGCCGGGAATTCCAGGCAGTATGCAGCATATTCCTCTGATGATCATGTCCACATGCACGTCGGCGCATGATGCGTCTTTCAGCCTTCTGATGATATCAAGATCTGTAAATGAATTGATCTTGATCGTGATTCTTCCATCTGAACCTTTTGCGATCTCTTTGTCTATTTCTCTGAGAACTGTGCTTTTAAGTGAAACAGGAGAGACGAGCAGATCTTTATATATTCCGTGTATATTGCCGATCGCGAGATTTTTGAAAAATTCAACTGCGTCGCGTCCGATCTCTTCGTCACTTGTGATCAGAGCCAGATCCGTGTACTGCTTTGCCGTTTTTTCGTTATAGTTTCCAGTACCTATCTGTGTTATGTATTCTATTCCATCACGGTTTCTGCGTGTGATGAGACAGACTTTGCTGTGAACTTTGTAGCCCGGAAGGCCGTAAATAACCTGGCAGCCGGAATATTCCATCCTCTCGGACCAGTCTATGTTTTCCTGCTCGTCAAATCTCGCGCGCAGCTCTATTACAGCCGTTACATCTTTGCCGTTTTCAGCTGCCATGCACAGGTATTCGGCTATGCGCGGGCGCCTTGCAAGTCTGTAGATCGTTATCTTTATGGATACTGTGTCAGGATCCTCGGCTGCTTCTCTGAGCATTCTAAGGAATGGATCCATGCTTTCGAACGGGTATGAGAGTATTATGTCACCGCGCTTGACGCGGTCGGCTATTTTTTCCCTTGGTTTTATCATCGGAGAAGGCTGCGGCTTGAAAGGCTTATAAAGGAGCTGTATTTTCTTGTTTTCCGGGATTTTGTCCTCAAGCCCGAACACGTAACCCATTTTAAGCGGTCCGTTAATTTTATATGTTTGTTTGCGGTTTAGAACGAATCGTTTGCAGAGATAATCCAGCATGCTGCTGCTCATGTCGGATTTGTATTCAAGGCGTACCGGTTCCAGACGCTTGCGCTTGAAAAGAGCTTTTTTCATATTTTCTCTGAAGTCGTCTGAGGCGAGTTCGAAATCAGCTTCATCAGGGTCTATATCGGCGCTTCTGGTTATGCAGAATGCTGTAGTTTCGAGTATTTTGCAGCCAGTGAATATTTCTTCGATATGTGTCAGTATGAGATCTTCCGTAAACACAAAACGAATATCATTGCCTGGCAGCATTACTATGTCAGGGACGCTAGCAGGTACAGGAATGATTCCGAATGATGTATTTCCGTCGAATTTAAGCTTTGCGCCTATGTGAATGACCTTGTTAAGCAGGTGCGGGAACGGATGATGTGAATCTATTATTTGAGGAGACAGAACGGGTTCAAGCATATCAGAAAACCAGGTGTCGAGATATTCTTTTTCGATGTCATTCAGTTCATCCGGCTCAAGCTGGCAGATGTCGTGCATACGCAGTCTGGCGGAGACTGCGTGATAGAGCATATCTCTCTTTGATACCAGCGGAATGCACGCTTTGAACACGGCTTTAATCTGCTCGTCCGTAGTCATGTGGCCCTTGTTCTCACGCTCGTTGTTGCCGGAGAGATGCAGCGTTTCGAGACTACCGACTCTGACCATGAAAAATTCATCGAGATTGCTGGAAAAAATGCTGATAAATTTAAGCCGCTCGAAAAGAGGAACTGTTTCATCGGCAGCTTCGTCGAGAACACGGTCGTTGAACTTGAGCCAGGACAGTTCTCTGTTCTGGGTAAACTGTATTTCGCCTGCTTGATCAGTCATTGATTAATCCTTTCTCTTTCAGATGATAATATAGATAGCCCTCTCTGACTCCATAAGGACTTGTAACGATGTTCTTTATTTTAAACATAGAACAGATCTCGGACATGATCGTGATACCAGGTGTTATGGTGTGAATACGATCAGGAGCTATTCTGAGAAGCCTGTTGGTGATCCTTCCGGGACCGTTGCAGATCTGCGAAAGATAGTCGTCGAAGAAGTCCGGCTGATACTTCTTGGAGCTTCCCGTAAAATACGATGCGATCTGGTGTGCGGTGCGGGCGGTTCCGCCGATGGCGCACATCGTGTCTGTATTTATGTCATCAGGAGAAAAGCCGAGATCATCGAGACATTCGTCCACGTTTGAACGGATGCGCCGTATTTCGGGCCTGCTCGGCAGAATCCCGTCCACATATTTGGTGTACATATTGAGCGATCCTATCGGCAGAGACACAGAATTTACCGGTTCTCTGTTTTTAAAGTACACGAGCTCGGTGCTGCCTCCGCCGACGTCTGTTATGAGGCCGGTCTTCATCGAAGTGCTTCTGAGAGCACCGTAGTAGTCGAACATCGCTTCTTCGCGTCCCGTGAGCACTTGGATGTCGAACCCGGTCTTTTTCCTGAGGATGCTGAGCACCTCGTCGCTGTTTGTGATATTTCTCAGCGGAGCTGTGCCGAACGGGAGTATTTCCTTGAGCGTAATCTGATCTGTTATCGTCCTGAGTTCGCTGAGTATGCTCGTCGCCTCACGTATGCCTTCCTTTGTCATGCGGCCGCTGCTGTTTATGTAGCCTGCGAGTCCGGCCATGTATTTATTTTTCAGGACAGCCTGGATATTGTTATCGTTTACACTGTAGATTACGAGACGGATCGTGTTCGATCCGATGTCGATGACACCATATAAATCTGACATAAGCTTGAAGCACCCTTCCGCACTGGATTAGAAACTTAGATCACGCGCTGTTTCTATGATCCGTTAAATGATATAGATGAAATATGAAGAAAAGATAGGATACCGGTAAAATCTGCGTAAAACAGAGGACACTGCCGCTGATCTGCTGGCCGTGGCTCCGCCTGACTGCGCAGAGTTTATATCATTTTCTTTCCTATATAGATAGTATTAATATACAGTGAACAAAATATGCCGAACTGTCCACTGCTTTCTATAATAATATTATACATTAATTTCGGCGGATAAAATTCTTTCATTCTGAGCCAGTGCCTGAATTATGCTGAAAAAAGTGAGCGACGGATTGAAATTCCGGGAAAATACCGCTTCTGCGCAGCGCTCCGCGCAGTGTTATTCAAGAGCGGACTGAATTCAAATTCACGGGAGAAGGACGCAGACCTGCCTGATGAGCGTTGGTGTGCTGACGGGTGCATCGAGTGGAAGCAGCGGGAGCACTTACTGCCCGATGAGCGCTGGTGTGCTGACCGGCACATTGAGTGGCCGTAGTGGGAGCAACTTTCGGCCTGATGTGAGCGGATGCTCTCGGAGGCATGATTATTTGCTTTACCATCGGCGAAAATCCGTGATAATAATGCCAGAATCTGAAATATAACGATGATGACATGAAAATTATCCTGTTATAATTGTTAAAAAAATACTTTTTACGGCGGAGCAATTAAGAAGTCCAATTAAATTGACTTTATCCATAATTTATGATAGTTTATCAATAGCAAGGTCGGTTTGGTTAAATTAAATAATATGGTCGGATTAATGGAAGTTGGAGGTAAAAAATCAATGGCTTATCAGGAAATATACCAGCCTTTACATACTGTCATCGGTTCAGGTTCCCTCGCTGAGATCCCAGGTCTCGCAAAGAGAATCGACTGCAAAAAGGCACTGGTAGTCACAGACGAAGGTCTCAAAAAGATCGGCACTCTCAAGATGGTTACAGACGTTCTTGACAAAGAAGGCGTTCCTTATGAGACTTACGCTGAGGTAAGACCTAACCCTACATGCGCTATGGTAAGAGCCGCTTACAAGAAGTTCACTGAAGGCGGCTGTGATTACCTGATCGCTTTAGGCGGCGGCTCAGCTATGGACTGCTCAAAGGCAGTATCCATCATGGCTACAAACGGCGGAGATGTAAAGGATTATGAGGGCGTCAACAAGTCAAAGGTAAAGGGCGCTCCTATGATCGCTATCAACACTACGGCTGGTACTGGTTCCGAAGTTACACTGTTCTACATCATCACTGATGAAGAGCGTAAAGTAAAGATGGCAATGGTAGACCCTCACTGTCTCGCTTACGCAGCAGTAGATGACCCTGAAGTTATGGCAGGCATGCCTCCTTCACTGACAGCTGCTACTGGTATGGACGCTCTTACTCACGCTATCGAAGCATACACAGCTAATGGTCATTATCCGTTCTGCGACGGACTCGCTCTCGAAGCTATAAAGCTGATCGCAAGATTCCTCGAGAGAGCTGTTGTAAACGGCAGAGACATGATCGCAAGAGAGAACATGTGCTGGGCTCAGTACATGGCAGGCGTAGCATTCTCGAACGCAGGTCTCGGTATGGTTCACGCTATGGCTCACCAGCTCGGCGGCTTCTACAACATGCCTCACGGACAGTGCAACGCTATGCTTCTCCCTCACGTTATGGAATACAACAAGTCCATCAACAAGAAGAGATATGCTGACGTCGGCAAGGCTCTCGGCATCCCTATAGACGCAATGACTATCGATCAGGCTGCTGATGCTACTATCAAGTGGATCGTAGATATTTCAAAGAGAATCAACATCCCTGCTCTCAAGGATTCCAAGTTCGATCCTAAGGATGTTCCTACTCTTGCAGCAAACGCAATGCACGATGCATGCATGGCTGCAAACGCTATCCAGCCTGCAGTTGAAGACGTTGAAGCTACATTCATGGCAGCTTATAACGCTGAATAATTTCTGAAATAAATTATTATTTATCGATACGATAAATCAATAAGCCGGACATATGGCGCTGCTTCATTTCATGAGGCAGCGCTTTTTTAATATCCATATTTTCAGGAATTTGTAATAAAAATAATATGTTTTTATCCCCGTAAAAAATATGGCGCGGTATAATAATAAAGATTATTGGTTATTACTGATTAACTTGACGGAGGAAGGATATGTCTGCAGCAGCATTCATATATCTGGCGGAAGGGCTTTCGCCTGAGAAGCAGCACGGAGTGATAAATTCACCGGGATTCGAGATGAGAATATTCGGTGTATCGAGTTACGAACAGGCTTGTGATGTCGCAAAAGCACTCGTCAATACAGGCACAGAATCCATAGTCCTCTGTGCGGGCTTCGGGTACAGAGGAACGGCTATGGTAAAAGCGGCAGTTCCGGGAATTCCTGTCGCGACGACGAAATTCGACTATCATCCGGGACTAGGATGTTCCGGCGACGATGTATTTCAGTAGAAACGGAGGAATGTGAGTCATGTTCAACTGCGGTTTTATATATATTACAGATTCATGTGATCCGTCGACAGATCACGTCTACATCCCTTCGGACTGTGGAGTCGCGATGCAGGTCATCGGAGTGAGCAGCTACGCTGAGGCGGAGGAAGCTGCGAAAAAGCTGGCCGATGCAGGCGCTGACGCAATCGAGCTCTGTCCCGGATTCGGAATAGAGGGAGTTTACCGTGTAAAGAAAGCGGCTCCGGGCGTTCAGATAGGCGTTGCGAGGTTCGACTTTCACACGTCCATGGACTGCAAGAGTCCTGACGACATTTTTTAGTCAATTAAATAATTAATCAGATAAAGTTTCAGATATCGATGTCAGTATAACAGAGCAGGTGCTGATCGCTTCAGTACCTGCTTTTTGAGATATTATGGGGGATTCTATGACATTAAGAGATCTTGAAATCGGCGACTCAGCCATCATCAGGGCTGTCGGAGGAGAGGGCGCTCTGCGGCAGCATTTTCTTGACATGGGTTTGATACCTGGAATACGGGTAACACTAATAAAGTACGCGCCTATGGGCGATCCCATGGAGGTCAGACTTCACAGCTATGAGCTGACGCTTCGCCTTGATGACGCGGCAAAGATTGAAGTCGAAAAGATAAACATGGGAACAGAGAAAGAGCACAGCAGGCAGGAGAAGACGGACAGCATTCCTCACCCGGGACTGGGCGAGGGAGGAAAATATCACGTCAAGGCAGATGAGCATCCTGTTCCTGAGGGCGAGACACTGACGTTCGCGCTGGCCGGAAACCAGAACTGCGGAAAGACGACGCTGTTCAACGCACTCACGGGAGCCAACCAGCATGTCGGAAATTTTCCGGGCGTGACGGTTGACAGAAAAGACGGCGTCATAAAGGGACATCCAGAGACGCTTGTCACGGACCTGCCGGGCATTTACTCCATGTCGCCGTACAGCAGCGAGGAGCTTGTAACAAGAAGGTTCATACTGAATGAAAAGCCTAAGGGCATCATAAACATACTCGATGCGTCGAATATAGAGCGCAACCTTTACCTGACTCTGCAGCTTCTCGAACTCAACATTCCGATGGTTGTCGCTCTGAATATGATGGACGAAGTGCGCGAAAACGGCGGCTCCATCAGGATAAACGAGATGGAGGAGATGCTCGGCGTGCCTGTTGTTCCGATCTCGGCCGCAAAAAATGAAGGCATAGAGGAACTCATAGATCACTGCGTTCACGTCGCTAAATATCAGGAGCGCCCGGGCAGGCTCGACTTCTGTCCTGACGACGACACGCCGGAGGGCGCTGTCCACAGGTGCATACACGGAATCATGCATCTCATCAGCGATCACGCAGAAAAGGCCGGAGTTCCGGTGCGGTTCGCAGCCTCCAAGATAGCCGAGGGAGATCAGCGTATCATAGACGTCCTGCATCTTGATGAGAATGAAAAAGAGATGATAGAGCACATAGTTCTTCAGATGGAAAAAGAGAGGGGACTCGACAGGGCAGCCGCTATAGCCGATATGAGGTTCAGATTTATACAGAACCTGTGCGATGCCACTGTTATAAAGCCGAAGGAGAGCAGAGAACACGAGCGCAGCAGGAGGGCTGACAGGATTCTGACTGGCAAATACACAGCGATTCCTGCATTCATCGGTATCATGGCTCTCGTATTCTGGCTGACGTTCAATGTCATCGGAGCATGGTTGTCAAATCTGCTCGATAAGGGGATTCAGGCTCTTGCCGGTCTCGCAGATGCGGGCCTGACGGCCGCACATGCGAATCCCGTGATTCATTCGCTTGTCGCAGATGGAATTTTCAAGGGAGTAGGAACGGTGCTGAGTTTTCTGCCGATAATAGTCACACTGTTCTTTTTCCTGTCAATGCTTGAAGACAGCGGTTACATGGCGCGTGTGGCATTCGTCATGGACAAGCTCCTTAGGAAAATCGGTCTTTCAGGCAGGAGCATAGTACCGATGCTCATAGGTTTCGGCTGTACAGTGCCGGGCGTGATGGCGAGCAGAACGCTTCCTTCTGAACGCGACAGAAAGATGACTGTTCTCCTGACGCCGTTTATGAGCTGCTCGGCAAAGCTGCCGATATACGGATTTTTTACAGCTGCGTTCTTCCCGGGACATGGCGCAATAGTCATGGTAATCTTATATTTCACCGGAATAGTCGTGGGAATAATTGCGGCTCTGGTCATGAAAAAAACAGCGTTTAAGGGTGAGGCTGTGCCGTTTGTAATGGAACTTCCGAATTACAGGATGCCGGGACTCAAGAATGTAGGAAGGCTGGCATGGGACAAGGCCAAGGATTATATCGAAAGAGCATTTACTATCATATTCGTGGCGACTATAGTAGTATGGTTTCTGCAGACTTTTGATCTGCATTTCAACGTCGTTTCAGATTCTAAGGAAAGCATACTCGCCATGATCGCGGGGGTCATCATGCCGATATTCATGCCGCTTGGCTTCAGTGACTGGAGAATTTCGACAGCTCTGCTGACAGGAATGATGGCGAAAGAAAGTGTCGTATCGACACTTAACGTGCTGATACCGTCCAGAACTGAGCTTTTCAGCGTACTTACGCCGCTCAGCACTGTTTCGCTGCTTGTGTTCTGTCTGCTTTACACTCCATGCGTGGCCGCGATTGCTTCAATCAGAAAGGAGCTCGGCGGAAAAACAGCTGCAGGAGTTGCGTTCTGGCAGTTCGGTATAGCCTGGATAGTATCATTTGTTGTATACAATGTTGGAGTACTGTTAGTGTCCATGTAAATTTATTGTAAACTGCAGATAACATATCGCAGCATCACAGCCCATTGTGATAGAATATTCAATAACATTTAACCGGACAGGCATTTGCAGCTGCGTGTCCGGCGGGCTTGACGGAGGGACTTATGGACGAAGAAAGAGAAAAGATGCAGGAAGAAGAACTCCGTGAGATAATAGATGCATCCGATAGTAAAAGGCTTTCAGAATATTTTGATAATCAGGAACCTGTAGATTTTGCACAGACAGTCAGTCTTATAGAGGATGAAGACGAGCTGCGACATCTGCTCTCGATTCTGGACGACGATGAGCTCGCCTCGCTCATGGAAGAGTCAGAAGACAGGATGAGACTCCGCATCGCGCGTCTTCTCAATGACCGGCGGCTTCTGGTTGCCTTCGAATACATGCAGAAAGACGATATCGTCGATATGCTCGGAGATTTCCCTATCGGCAGACGCAAAAAAGTCATAAATCTTATGAAGGCTGATGACAGGCGCGTCATACAGAAACTGCTCGATTATCCGGAGGATTCAGCCGGCGGTCTTATGACGACCGAATATATAGCGCTCAAAGAAACACTCAGCATAGAAAAGGCGCTGAAAAAAATACAGGAAATCGGACCGAGAACAGAAGTAATAGAGACGATATACGTAATAGACGACAGGAGAAGACTCGTCGGATGCGTTGATCTTAGGGTCCTGCTGTCAGAACCTAAAGATACGCTGCTCGGCAATATAATGGAAGAAAATCCGATTACTGTTTATCCTGAGACTGATCAGGAAGAGACAGCGCAGATCGTATCGAAATACGACCTTATGTCACTGCCGGTAGTCAGCAGGACCAATCAGATACTCGGCATAATAACGGTCGACGATATAATCGACGTAATCGTCGATGAGTATGACGCCGATATGCTGCAGATGGCCGGTGTAAGCGGAGAAGAAAGCCTTGATACTACTCTGGGAGAATCCATAAGGTTCAGACTCCCATGGCTGTTGGTAAATCTTGCGACGGCATTCCTGGCTTCGTTTGTCGTAAAGATGTTTCAGAGCACGATAGAACAGGTCGTCGCACTGTCGGCGATCATGACGATCATATCGGGCATGGGCGGAAATGCAGGTTCTCAGACGATGTCTATACTTGTACGCCAGCTCGCTCAGGGCGAGATCACGCTGAAGCGCGGACTTAAAGCGTTCAGAAAGGAAATGGAGCTCAGCATCATAAACGGCAGCGTAAACGGATTCGTGACAGGCGTTATCGTAGTGTTCATGTATCATAACTTTTATCTCGGGATCATAACGCTGGCAGCTATGATAGGAAATATGATCGTATCAGGGATATTCGGATTTCTCGTTCCGATTATACTCCACAGGCTGAAAGCCGATCCGGCGGTCGCATCATCAATATTTGTAACGACAGCTACAGACGTCCTGGGGTTCTTCATCTTTCTCGGACTCGCGAAGCTGTTTCTGCCGGTTCTCATTTAATGACCGTTATCGAAATACTTGTGCTTGCGGACTTTATACATAGAAGAATCCTTCAAAATGATACCGAAGCATTCTTTTGACAAGCATCATAACATAAGCAAAAGACGAGACCTGCTCAGTCAGACATGTACTTTGTCTGATGGAGCAGGTCTCGTCTCGTTTTATATCGTACTGATTGACAATGATTCAGGCACCGGCCGATGTGAATCGTTTCCATGTCGGCATCTGATGTTAAAATATATTTGTGATGTCATATTTTAACTATAGTTGGATTCGGATCGGGAGGCAGAAGCCTCGTGGTATTTGTCGTTGCAGTCGCCATGAGCCATCCGTCGGGGTCATAGACGCGTGCCTCTGCGACGACGACGCGCCTGCCTATGCTGATAACCTTGGCTTTGACAATTATGTAATCAGTATCCTGCGTAACAGCTCTTATGTAATTTACGTTCAGATCTATAGTTCCTACAGGATCGCACCCGACGCTGACCCATGAGAGAGTTCCGGCTATTGCGTCGATATAGTAGCATATCATGCCGCCCTGAAGATTGCCGAACGGATTTCTCTGCCAGTCATAAATATTGCATCTGACTACAAAGACGTCGTTGTCATCGTAATCAACATATTGAATGTCGAATATCTCTGCGCCCGCTTTCCCGTTCAGCTCGTCTTTTCGCTCTATGTACTGTTTCAGCAGCTTCGCAGCTTCTTCATGTGTGTAATTCATTTCATCGCTCCATCGTTTTTTATTTTACGATGCCGGCTTTAACATCATATTCTTTCTGAGTCTCCATGACTCTGTCGATCACATTCTGAAGATCTTTTTTAGTGTGGAGAGTGTCATCGATCAGGAAATCGGGACCGATAAGATGCTCCATGCTGACGATGCCGGCGTTATGGTATTTTTCGCCGTCGTGTGAGCCGCAGTAGTTTGTCAGCACGAGCGGCCTGATTCCTGACTCGAACATTTCAGTCGCGGTCATGGCGACACAGCATTCCGTATCGTATCCGAGAATGAAGCAGTACTCCGGCAGTGTGCCTCCGTTGAGATCAGACAGCATCGTATACATCTCGTCAGTCATCGAGGAATAGATGTCCTTTGTTATTTCATGATGAATGAACTTCGCAACCTCCGGTCTGATCTCCTGCTCATGTTCGCTGCACATGTCGTTCCAGCCCATGAATCTGCTGATGAGACTTCCCTTTTCATTCCAGTATTTTGTCATAATGATCTCATCGAACAGATTGCGCTGGAGGAGATCTTCGATCCTGACAAGCGTGTGTTCAGCGTATGGAGTCTTTACAAATCCGTTCTGGACGTCCACCATAATAAGAATATTCTTCATGACAGTTTTCACCTTGAACCCGCGAGGGTTCGTCAGTCCTTTCTTTCGTTGTTTTATTTGAATATATATAATATAATATATCTCAATTGCAAAAAGAAGAATAATTGAAAGGAAGATATATAATGACAGATATTTTTTACGAATACGGCGGAAAAGCATATGTGAACCTCACAAACAAATGCTGCCTGAAATGCGCATTCTGCATAAGAAATCAGGGAGATTCCGTCGGCTCCGCCGACACTCTGTGGTACAGCGGCGGTGATCCTGACTTCGATGAAATCATCAAGGCACTGAATGATTTCCATCTTGAAAACTACAGCGAGCTGGTATTCTGCGGATACGGTGAACCTACATTTGCGCTCGGCAATATGATAAAACTCGGAAATTATGTTAAAGAGCATTATAATATAAAGACGAGGCTCAATACGAACGGTCTCGGCGATATAATCAACAAAAAGAAAATCGTTCCTCTTATAGAACCATTCCTCGACAGCATTTCCATAAGCCTCAACGCTTCAAACGAAGAATCATACAATTACAGATGCAGACCCGGTTTTGAAGGAGCTTATCAGGCGATGCTAGATTTTGTGAAGGAATGCAAGGGGCACATACCTGAGATTACAGTTACGGTTGTCGACATCATTCCTGACACTGAGATAAAAGAGTGCAGAAGGATTGCTGAGGAACTGGGCGTAAATTACAGAGTCCGCATTTTCTCATAGTTTTTTCGACAGATCGATGAGGACGATTGTACACAGGCGCATACAAAAATATTCTTAATTTTATTTTCATGCGTATATACATTGTTTTTTACGATATAATATCAATATACTGCGAAATTTAAAGAATAATTATCAGCTGGCCCAAAGGAGCAGACAGATCGATGTTTCGAATAAAAAAAGACGATTACAATACAGTTCAGTTTATGCCTGATTACAAGTCAAGCGGGGCTTCAAAGAAAAAACAAAAGCCTGCGCCCGCAGTCGAAAGCATAGGCAGCAAACCTCAGAAAGCTAGAGCGCGCCGGAATCTCATAATCGCGATAGTCATAATAGTTGCGATATGCGTAGCTGCGTGGTATGTGTACAGCCATTATTTTACACAGGATGCGAGATATATCCGTGCGTTCAGTAACGGCAATTACACGACAGCTCAGGAATTCGCCGACAACAACAAGGATAGCAAGAGGTTCTCCGACAAGATTGGAGATACTGTAGTGTCAGCTTCCGACAAGACTCTGTCTCAATACAAAAACGGCAAGGTGAACGCAAATGACGCAATCTCGCAGCTCAACCAGTACGACAGTGCATCTGCCGGATTGTTCAACGCTCATATCCAGCAGAATATCGATGCGATAAATGCGATTGAGAACGTATACGCTACTGTAAATCAAGCGTCGGATCAGGCTCAGAACGGTCAGTATGACGATTCGCTCGCCAGTCTGCAGTCAGCTGTTCAGGGCGCATCTGAAAACGGGCTCAACATCGACCAGCAGGTTACCGACATACTTACAAAAAATCTGCTCGGATTCAAGCAGACGCTGTTCTCAGAATATGCCGTAAAGGTAAGATATGCGTCTGATTTCTCGTCGATAACGAATTCAATATCGTTCATAACGACATATGTCAGTGACAATGATTTCTCGGATTTCGCCAATACTGTCTCACAGGTTCAGAAAAACACGCTCAGGCGTGCGACTGCAGCGGCGACTGCAAGACAGGTCGCAAGAGATGCCAGAGATGAGATGACAGCTTCATCAGCGTCATCATCCGGCTCGGCAGGTTCTTCGCAGTCTTCATCGGCTCAGTAACCGGCAGGACTGAAAAAATATTCGATGCACAACATCGCTATACAAATAATGCATAAACGTCCGTTAATTAACGTATAAGAAAAGACCCGCATGATTTTGATGCGGGTCTTTTCTTATGTGTAACTATTATTGAAAAAAGGAAAGGCTTTTTAAGCGTATAGTGATCTGCTATTCCTGATTCGACGATTTTATGATGTTGATGAATTCGAGGCTCCATTTGTTAAAGAGCTTGTCCTTATGATATGTGATATTAAGCTTTCTCATCAGAGCGTCGCTTTCGACGTCCATCTGTATGACGTCGCCGTTTTCTATCTCTTTTTTTACGAGAAGATAGGGAAGGACAGCAATCCCGTAGCCGGCTTCGGCAGCGTTTATCAGGGCGCGAGTGTTTGTGGATTCCCACAGAGGTTCGACATTGATATCATGCAGCTTCATGAGATAGTCGAATTTGTCCCTGACACCTACGCCGGAATTTCTCAGCAGAAAATCCTCGTTGACAAGATCTTCAAATCTGATGTCTGTCTGCCCGGCGCGCGGATGGTCAGGTGAGCAGATAAAGACGATCTTGTCGTTGTAAAACGGCTCCTGTATAAGAGATGAATCGAATATCAGATCTTCCATGAGCGCGAAATCGAGTTCATGACGCTGAAGCATATCGATTAATTTCTTTGAGCCTGCTACACGGACATATACCTTGATGTCAGGGTATTTTGCGTGGAGCTTATCGATATATTCTCTTATAAGCACTGTTCCTACGGAAATATTAGCTCCCACTTTTATTGCGGCTTTTCCGCTGAGAGCGAGGATGTCCTTTTTAGCTTCATTATATAATCCGAGTATCTGTTTGCAGTAGCTGTAGAGCAGATCGCCCTCGGGAGTAGGATAAAGTTTCTTCGGATAGCGCTCGAAAAGGCGCACTCCATAATACTCCTCGAGTTCTTTTATGGCCTGGCTGACCGAGGGCTGGCTTATGAATAAAGCTTCGGCGGCCATAGTCATATTCAGTTTTTCATATACGTGGATGAAAATCTTCATATGCCTGTTATTCATTGCATAGCCTTTCGTTAAAGATATTTAAAATAAATACCGCAGCTTTTCTGAAATATTGCAGGTAAAACTGCAGATTAGTAGTTTTTTATTTAATAAATAATAATTTAATTTTAAATATTATGCAACATATAAACTAAATATAATTTAATTTAATTATATTTAGTTTATTGATATTATAGGCTGAAGAATATGAATATATCATATATCAAAATAAGTAACCTATATAGATGATAATATTTTAAATAATTGATATTAATATAACAAAACCGGATATGAAAATGCGAGAATCAGATGCATTTGCAGTCTGTATGCTTTAAATGGACTAAGACAAACTGCCGTATATACTCAGGGATACGGAATTAAATCAGAAGAACGCCGGGCAGCTTTCTTAATGTAGGCGCTGAAAGCCTGTGTTTCTGATCACAGCTATATGTTTTTTCTGGGGGGAGCAGCAGGGAGGCATGCTGAAGAGCCGGCACATCAGACGGCCGTCTGATATTATCATCGTGCGGAACATAAGCACGCTCTGTTTGAATGAATTTTCATGTTATGCTAAAATTTATTTGTAAATTTACATTTGGTGCCGCAGCACCGGGGGAAAAGCCATGGATATGACAGTGAGACAGATCTCAGATGAGCTTGGAGTCAGCCGTCAGAGAATTTACAGATATATAAGAACCAGCCGTCCGAAATATCATTATGTTGGCTCCGGAAAAACAATGTATTTTTCAGGGGATGAAGTCGCAAAGATGAAAAGAGCTTTTTTGGCTGAAAGCGGTGATATTACGGATGAAAGTCAGACAGACGGAAAGACATCAGAAGATGAGGATCTGCGCAAAAAAATAGCTGAACTCGAGAAAAAGCTTGAAGCTGCGGGGCTGGAATCATCAGCAAAAGACAGGCGCATAGAAGAACTCACTGAGCAGCGCAGGAGTCTGCTGACATCGCTTGGCAGATCGACCGAATGCATAAAAGAACTGTCATCAGGGATGAGAAATCTGACAGACAGTCTGAGAGCTGCTCAGGTAATACAGGCTGAAACATTGAGAAGGCTCGACGAGGAACGGAGCGGAAAAAGATTTTTAATAGGGCGGGAAGCTGCTGTCAGCGCGGCAGGAGAACTTATTGCGAAGCTTCTGACGCATATAGTAAGGCGATGAGCCGCACAGCCTGTCATATATCTATGACGGATTAAAGCAGGCCGGCGTCCGGCAATGATCTGGCAGAGGACGGTTCTGACAGTATTCCTCATTCAACAGGTTTTATGTCTATGTGGCCTGATCGGCGGCAGATGCGCGCATATGGCCTGATATGGCTGCTGCGCGCAGAAAAAAACACAGTACTCTGATGGGAATCTCTCACAACTATAGTGGCGGATGTTAGCTTGCAGAATCATAAAACCGGGAATGTTTCGGTTTTAAGGCTGATTCTTTTGACGGCAGACAGAACATCTGATGAAAAAATATTATATATAATTAAAAAATTCGTGCAGACCGGAGACGGTCTGCTTTTTTATTCTCTGCCATCCGGCTGCATTATTTTCTCTGTCCGTGGAGCGGTCGTGAAATATAATGCGTTTTTAATTGTATTTTATTAGTAATAATAATATATATATTATTTTTATAAGTATATATATAATAAAAATAATATATATATATTATTTATAATAAAAATAATATATATAGAAATTATAAAAAATTATACAATTTAATTGTATTAAATAGATACAAATGTTAAAATAGCCAATCGAACAAACAATAAACAACAATAACTTTTAATTTATGAATATAAACAATACAGGTATTTTGATTACAGTTTCGCAATATGCCGGAATGAATCTGTTTGTTTCGGCATTCTGAACGAATGGAGAGGATGAAAGGCGCATATGAAACGCAGTACGGCAGCAAAGATCTGCCTTGTCCTTGCTCTGATTCTCGTATGTTCGGCAGTGCTCACCGGCTGCAGAGAAAGCAAGGTCCTCGAGCAGAAAATATATACGGAGAACAAGGATCCGGATAAGGACAATCAGACGAAGATGAAGAATAACGATCAGAACAACAACGACCAGGATCAGCAGATTGCATCGAAAAAGGAGACGGACGACGCCGATAAGGAGAGAAATCAGCAGGATACAAAAGCTGTAAAGGGCGATCAGGATAACAGCAGCTCGACTGCGAAATCACAGTACAGTTCGTCGGCTTCGGCTAACGGAACTGCTAAAAATTCCGGAAACGGCAGCCAGACCGGAACAGATACAAAGTCGCAGGGCGTTAACAGCACGACCGGCGTTACGCCAGGCACAGACGGCAGGCAGCAGGTTATAAACGACAGCGGAAAGACGATACAAATAAGCGATACGCATAACAGAATCGCTGCAGCTGATCCGGCTGTGGCAGCTGTTGTTGAAATGCTAGGAGGTACGGGTAAACTCAGGGCTTCGTCAGAGAGATTTTCTCAGAGCAATGCTTCGTCTTTGTTCTATGATGCTTCTCAAGTTCAGACACTCTGGGACGGAAACGGCAGCTCGGGAATCAGCGACGCTAATTTTTCGCAGCTTCTTACAGCTGTCGCTTCGGACAGCCAGGGAAAGGGCGCCGTGCTTTACAGGGCCGGAGAGCTTTCCGACGCCCAGATTTATGCACTTCAGGCGGCAAACATAGACACGTATCCGATAAATCTTACTCCCGACACGTCGAATGCGTCTGAGACATACAAGGAACAGATAAAAGCTATAGGGCAGATGCTCGGAGGAGATGCAGAGAAAAAAGCTGACCAGTACATTTCATGGTATGACAATGTGCTGAGCATTGCTAAGTCAAAGGCTGGAACTCCTGTTTATTCGCTGTTCGTACAGGGATGGGATGCGGGCGCCGGATGGACTGTAGCAGGGCAGAGCGGGACAGGTCTCGCAATAGCTCCTTCTCAAAAGCACGTCCGTCTGCTTAATGAATATCTGAGCGCCGGCGGCGTCGTAAACGCTGACACAAAGGTTGCCGGCGAACTTGGCCAGGCCAGATACTGGTATGTCAATCCGCTGATCGGCACAGGAGTAGCTCAGGTAACTCTCAACGGAACTCTTGCCGAAATACTTAAAGAGGATGCGATGAACAAGCTTACGTCAGTTATTGACAGCAGCGACAGTTCAACGACTACGTCATACCTTGGCGAAAGCGGTTATCCTGCTGTCATAGCGGCAGGCAGCTATGTGGCGCAGCAGCTGAACAGAGAAAAGAGCAGTGGAATGCTCTGGAAAAACTGGGGTCAGACTTCAAACGGAAATGCTACGGGCTACGGCTTCCCATATGGATCATCGATAGTATCTACGACTATTCACGGAGATTATGACATATATACTCTTCCGTCAGGAGTCGGCGGCAGCTGGGCGCTCGGCACTCCGGAAGGTGTGCTCACGGCGATGTGGGCGTGCGGCAAGTTCGCAGGAACTGTCAGCGACAGCGATATTGCATCACAGCTCAAGGATTTATACACAAATATATTCGGAATAAGCGTGTCTGACAGTCAGATAAGCAGCATAATGGCAGGCAATTAAGGAGGAACGGTTTGGCAGATAAACAGAAAGGCGGAGGAAGAATTCAGATGAAGCCTTCCTCCGGCACAGGAAGCAGCCGGATAACTCCCCGTACTTCAGAGAGCCGCAGGGCTGATAAAAAGGAAAAAAAGGCTGCAAAAGCAGCGAATGAACGAGACCGCAGGCGGCGCCGGAATGGCACCGGAAGAATCACGATGAAATCATCTTCATCTGCAGGAGATGTCGAAGCGCTCAGAGCCCAGAAAGAGAGAACGAGGAAGTTCAAGCGCGGAAACAAGGCGATGGTTGTTCTTGCGGTTATGCTCGTGCTCGTATTTCTGTTTTCGTCAGCGTTTTTCGTCACGGTAAGTCAGGAGCATATGTACATATCGTATCTGCTCGAGCTTTCACGAACGCAGGCAATGAGATTTTTCAATTTTGTCACCGGAGCCGGAGCAGAGGGCGGAATACAGTTCATGACATACAGAAACATCATGGTCGTGATGGCCGGGGCATGCCTCGCGGCGAGCGGCGCGATATATCAGGGAACGTTCAAAAACGTTCTGGCCTCCCCTTCAACTCTCGGTGTCATGTCCGGCGGCAGTTTGGGAAACATCATTTATGCTTTGCTTTTCGCGGTTACTGCGACCGGAACCGTTAAAGCGAGCGATGCAGCTGACGTGTTCAATTCACAGAATCTGTTGATGCGCAATTTGCAGTCGTTCATGGTTCTGATCGGATGTTTCGCGGCTGTAGGAGTTGTAGTCGGAATAACGCTGCTGATAGGCAGAGGAAAATTCAGGTCTGATTATCTGATACTCACCGGAATAATCTTCTCGTCGCTTATCGGAATGTTCAGCAGCATGGTCCAATATTACCTGATAGAGAGCAATCCGGAGGATCCGAGAGTTGATATCATCAGGAATCTGACTATGGGCGGATTCGTGAATTCATATAAGCTCGATCAGGTGCTCATCATGGCAGCATTCCTCGTGCCGTGCAGCGCGATACTCATGATGATGTCAGGGCGCCTTGATGCTCTGGTGCTTGGCGACGAACAGGCGCGCACGATGGGCATAAATGTCAGACGCGCCCAAATTGCGGCTATCGGCGTCAATACCGTAATGACAGCTGTCGTAATCGCATTCTGCGGACAGATAGGTTTCATCGGCTTCATAATGCCGCTCGCGGCGCGCAGGATTGTAGGTCCGGGGTTCAGACGTCTCATACCGGCGTCAATGCTGCTCGGAGCCGTAACGCTGCTCGTCATTTACGATATTGCGGTTCTGACCAATATGACAGGTTATCTTAATGTCATGACGAGCGGTATAGGGAGCATAGTCATGATAATTGCATATATAAAGGGAGGAGGTGCGGCACGTGCGGACTGATGATGGTCTCAATAAGAAAAAAGGCAGACACCTGTATTTTGTGTGCGCGCTGATTCTGATTGTGATGTTCCTGATAAGTCTGTGCTTCAGGACATCTGAGCCGGGATTCGAGCCTGTACGGTCTGCATCAAATCTGTGGGCAGGGCTTAGAATAGGACTCGCAGAGCTGTTCAATCAGCCACTGGCTCTCGACAAGTTCGATATAATACGCGATCACGACTTTTACTATGAAACGATATCGAGGCTTAAGGAATCGATCGTGACGTGCATAGCAGGCATGGCAGTCTGCGCAGGCGGAGCTGCATTTCAGACTATGTTCAGAAATCCGCTCGCTTCACCTAATATACTCGGCATATCTGCGGGAGTAAATCTCGGCACGATAATGTTCCTGTATCTGTTTCCGACGACCGCGATGGGAATGCTCACGCGCAGATACATATACTGCTATATCAGTGCGGCTGTGCTTGTCGGCATAACGATGCTGTCGGGCAAAATCGCCGGCAGAAGACTGGGCAGATTTTCAGTGCAGGACATGCTCGTCGTGGGCGCGATCATCAGCCAGTTCGGAAATGTGATCGTCATGTATTTTCAGTTCAAGCTCGAGGATATCGATGCGAATCTCCTGACATCATATCAAGAACTTTCCATGGGCATCTACGTGCTCACAGATCTCAAGAGCATACTTATTTTCCTGATAAGCATGGCGGCAAGCATTCTGCCCATGTACCTGATAAGGTACAGGATGAACGCCTCTGTACTTGACGATTCTGAAGCGAGGAGCATGGGCGTGCGTCCTGACAGACTGAGAGCTGTCGGAATGGTCTGCGGAGCCGTGATGGCCGTTACTGCTCTCGTCGAGTGCGGCGACATGGGAATCATGTCGATGGCGATTCCTCCTGTAGTCAGATATCTGAGCAGAGGAGCCGATTTCAGAAAAGTAATGTTTGTGAGCATGTGCGCAGGCGGAACTATCATGCTTCTGGCCAGGAGCATATGCTCGATGATATATGTGGCAGGTATGGCGCTTCCGATCAATTTCGCGGTCAGTCTCATTGTACTGCCGATGTTTGTAATAGCTTTGTCGAAGCAAAGGGGTGTGTACGCATGAAGCTGGAGATAAGTAATCTTGCCTGCGGATACGAAAAAGGAAAGCCGCTGGTGCGCGATGTGAATTTTACGCTCGGAAGCGGAGACATATGCTGTATCCTGGGGCGGAACGGCGTCGGCAAATCGACGATGTTCAAGACGATACTCGGTCTGCTCGAACCGCTTTCGGGACGAATACTGATAGACGGCGAGGACACTGCAAAATGGAGTCCTGAGAAGCTGGCAGGAAGCGTTGCATATGTGGCACAGAGTCATACGCCTCCTTTCCCGTATCTCGTCGAGGAAATGGTGATGATGGGGCGCATGAGCCACATCGGTGTCTTCGGAAAGCCAGGTAAAAAGGACGAAAAAATCGTTGACGAACTCATAGAAGAGCTCGGCATCGATTACCTGAGAGGAAAACCTTACACGGAGGTTTCAGGCGGCGAGCGCCAGATGGTCATGATAGCCAGAGCGCTTGCACAGGAGCCGAAAATCCTCGTGCTCGACGAACCGACGGCGAACCTGGACTACGGCAACAAAGTCGTTGTACTCGACACTGTAAAGAGCATGGCCGGCAGAGGCATATGCACGATATTCACGACGCACGATCCTGAGCAGGCCCTTCTGCTCGATGCGAAGACAGCAGTCATTATTCCCGGAGAAGAAGTTGTTTTCGGCGATTCTGCAAAGGTCGTGACAGAAAAGAATCTTAAAATGGCATACAAAGCGGATATCAGAGTCGTTGAGATCGTAGATGATACGGGTCATCCCGTAAGAGTCTGCATACCGATGCTGCATAATAAAGATGAAGTTGTACAGAACAGAATGAGATAAAGAAAGGAAGCCATTTCAATGAGTGAATTAGACAGCAGCCGTATCGAAGGACTTGCGTATATTCCTATAACAGAGGAGCAGGCTGCAGAGTGCAGCAGAAAAATGAAATCGATTGCAGATAATATGGAGACTGTCATCGCCGGCAAGCGGCGCGTTGTCGTTCTGACGGTGCTTGCCCTGGTGGCCGGAGGCCACGTCCTGATCGAGGACGTTCCGGGAACAGGAAAGACGAGCCTCGTTTCTTCGCTCGCTAAATCAATAAGCTGCGATTACAGCAGAATTCAGTTCACGCCGGATGTAATGCCTTCGGATGTTACGGGATTTTCTATCTACAACCAGAAGACAGGCGAGTTTGAGTTCAGACACGGAGCAGCGATGAGCAACATCGTTCTTGCAGATGAGATCAACAGAGCGAGTGCAAAGACGCAGTCGGCCATGCTCGAGATCATGGAGGAAAAACAGGTCACGGTAGATTCAAATACATATGTGATGGACAGGCCGTACATGGTTCTCGCCACTCAGAACCCTATAGAGCAGCTTGGCACATATCAACTGCCTGAGGCTCAGATAGACCGTTTCATGATTAAGTTCTCGATCGGATATCCTTCATTCCAGGATGAGGTCAGAGTCATCATGACCGGAGAGAAGTCTAAGCAGGAGATAAGCCCGTGCATATCAAAGGAAGAAGTCGTTGAACTCACTAACGACTGCCGCCGCGTAATCGTCAGCCGCGAGATGTCTGACTATATCGTCAGCATTATCACGGCCACGAGAAATAACGAGGACATACGTCTAGGTTCGTCGCCTCGTGGAAGCATCGCGCTTTATGAACTCTCAAGATCATATGCCCTCTATCAGGGCAGAAATTACGTGATTCCTGATGATATCAAGTTCCTCGCACCGTATGTTCTCGGCCACAGAGTGATCCTGACTCACAAGGCGAAGACAGAGAAGAAGACAGGCGTGGATATAGTCAATGAAATAGTAAAGAACGTAGTTGTGCCTTCGAGGCCGGAGACGATTGAAGCGGGGGCGTTATAAATGAAGCGGAGCGCTGCTGCGGACAACATCATAAGAGGTGTGGCTCTGGCGGCTGTACTCGTGATTCTCATTTTTCCTGCATATTACAGCAGCAGGATCTACGCGTATTTTCCGTTCTTTGCGGTTCTTATACTGACAGCGGGTTCTGTGCTGCTGACACTGGTGGTGAAAAGGCGCATCAGATTTCAGTCAGATTACACCGACACTGAATGCGAAAGAGGACGGAGCGTGCCGTTCAGCATGAATATTGTCAACGACAACTGGTTCATCTGCCCGAGGGCAGTTGCGTTCATATATATCACGGACGTGCTCGGAGGGACAGACAGCGTGACACCGGCTGCGTTCACGATGGCTGCCCGCGGCGTATCGGATTTTTCGTTTGACATACGCATGGACCATATCGGCGAGTACAAGGCAGGGATCAGTTCAGTAGAGCTGTATGACTTTCTCGGGATATTCAGATTCCCGCTCGGCATAAGCGAGGAGCTCTCAGTCGCTGTTATGCCGAGAAAGCGCGAGGATATGGAATTCGAGCTGCAGGAACAGTCGATTTCCGACAGCATGGATCAAAGCAAGGCAGTCGTGAGCGACGGATTCGATTATTCGGGCGTCAGAGAGTACGCTATGGGCGATTCAATGAAGAGAATTCACTGGAAGATATCAGCCCACTCACCTCACTACATGACGAAGCTCACTGAGACGAGCATGAGAAATGATCTGGCGATCATCATGGATCCTGCTGCGCCGATAACAGACAGAGAGACACTCGCGTGTCTTTACGACGCAGTTATGGAGACTGTGCTTTCAGCTGTCCACGCTTCGGAGCACAGTGAGGCTGACTACCAGGTTTTCTTTAAAGGCAAAGACGGCACAGTTCAGAGCGTTGTACCGAAATCCGCAGAGGATGAGAAACTCTTCGTGAGAAACTCCGCCGTCATATCGCCTGCCGGCAGCGGCGATGAAGTCGACGGTGCTTCGATAGTCAGAGAAGAGGCGCTTGTGTCAGGCGGAAGCTCGAACATGATCGTCGTCACTGCAGATCTCAGCGAAGAAATGACTGAAGAGCTCATATCTGCGAGACAGTTCGGACGACACGTACACGTTGTCTATGTAGTGCCGCACGGGCTCGACAGCAGGGAGCGCGAGGAGACATTGTCGGGGCTTGGCGCACTGAATGAATATGACATTTCACTGAATATTTTTGAAGCTGATGCACCGGAGGCATGAAATGACAGCATATTTTAAAAACCACATATGGGACATGATATGCTGCCTGCTGCTCAGCGCCGGACTGGCGCTGAACGTGTTTGCCGGATACGACAGCAGCGATCCCAGGACGACGAGCGCTGCCGCGATAACAGCGGTGTGCGCTGTGTGCATCGTTCTGCTTTTTATCGCCGGATACAACAGAGTGTCGACGATAGCGGGGATCATAGCGGCAGTCGTCCTGATAGTGGCAGCAGTCGTCGTTGTCAGAAGCTTTCATGCATCAAACGGCGGCAAAATAGACAAGAATCCGATGCTGTTTTGGATAGTTACTATAGCAGTGTCAGCAGTATGTTACGTGATGACGCGGTGGCGCATAAGTACGATAATTCTCTTCGTCGGCGGCTGTTTTATGACCGCGGCGTTCGGATTTCTCGAATATCCTGTGAATCTGCGCGGCTATCTCGTGTTCTTTGCCGCGGTAATCGTCATGTTCATGCTAAGAGTTTACGAAAATTCGGCACTGAACGCTTATACGGGAAGCGTCAGATTCGGCAGATTTTCGATGCAGTCCATCGCGATGCTGCTCGTGGTGGCTCTCGCTGCCGGCGGGATATATTACGGCATCATCAGGCCGCTTGATCCGCCGACTCACGAACTGAAGCTCATAACAAAGCTCGAGTCGCTCGAAATCCTTCAGAAGGTCGGAGTCTCGAAGCGTACCGAAGTTCCTCAGCAGCAGAATCAGACGAAGAACGAGAACGATCAGACTCAGAATACAAATCAGAAACAGGATGAGGACCAGAATAAATCAGCTCAGCAGCAGAAGGATGAAAACCAGCAGGGCGATATAGATCAGCAGACTCAGACAGAAAAAGGCCAGGCAGTCAACTATCATCAGGACCGCACATGGCTATACATTCTCATAGCCGTGCTTATAGCGCTCGCATGCGCTGCTCCGTTCGTTATACGTCATCTCATGCACAAACGCTGGGAGAACAAGGTTCATCAGGCTGGGCCGACAGCAGGTGCGGTCATGGTATATGAATGGCTCACAAAAAAGCTGCGCTATGCCGGATTTACAAGGCCGCCCGATGTGACGCTCAACAAATACATGAAGAGCCAGCGCAGGGCGATGAAGAGCTTTGCCGTCGGCTCCGCCGACATGTATGCGCTGACACGCTCATATCAGGAGATAATATACGGCTGCAGAAAGCTCGACGATGTTGAATTCGGCCGTTTCTGGAAAGTCTACGAAGCGTTTCGCGGGAATATGAAGAAAAAACTCGGCCGCTTCAGATATGCACTTCATTATTTTATGATTTGAGATATCAAATTCTTTTAAAAATGATTTAAATTATTTATTATCAGTTTGATATTAATATTAATAAGTTAATAAATATTAAACTGTATTCATTATAAATATTTGCAATATTCTGAAAAAGCTGAATTCAGTATAAAAAAATTTATACTGGCTGATTGCTATGATTTCAGCAGACGATGTCTCAACTCAGAAAGTCATATGCACGCAGATGCCGTCTGTGGTGAAGATATGTTAAACGGTATGCGGCAGTAGCGGAAGCTCATTATCCGCATAAAAATTTTCGGTCCTGTCCGGAGGCTGGATTTTACTGAAGTCATTCGTGTCCGCGGAGCGGACGCGCTGACATAAAAGGCATTGCAACAACGCACATGCCGGCTATTTGTTTTTATTTTTAGGAGGTTTCTTTTTAATGAAAAAGAACATGCTGAAGAGAGTAACAGCTGTCGGACTCTCGATCGCAACATTTGCGACAATGGGATTCGGCGCTTCAGCTGCATCGATCACGTACGATCTTCCTACGTCACCGATGACAGTAGACGAAAGTCTCATCACTTGCGCAGCGCACGCGCAGGCAGATGCAACGCCTGAAGTGCTCGGCATAACAAACACAACTGACAGAAAGAGAGAAGTTCCGGCCGATTACAGCGAGGATTTCGCTAAGAGCTCGGTCCTTATAGGTACGTTTGGTACTGACATCAATTCAAACCCTAACCCTTATCTTTACAACTGGGCTTACAACAGCTATGCTAAGGCTCATGGCGGTACACTCGCTGAAAAGCACACGCTCGGCGGCATGAGCGCAAACCCTACAGCTGTAGATACAGAAGTAGTTCCTGAACTCGGAACTGTACGTTCTCTCTACTATCGTCCTGACATCCTCGTGGGAACGAACAGCGGCGACTACAGCACTCTGATCGCTGATCTCCCTGAAAACAAGGATTCAGACAGCTCAAACGACTACAACCCTTACATCATCAGCTATCCTATCGTTACATGCAATGACTTCATCAAGAACATGTATGAGATGGCAAACGCTGCTGATGAAATCATGAAGAAGGACAGCAGCAGGACTACACGTTATGAAGATCCTCTCAAGATCGCTGACAATCTCACTGAATACACTGTAGGCCTCCAGAGCTACGTTCTCGAGCAGCTCCAGAAGAACAACGCTCAGAAGAAGACTGTTGCGATTTTTGACCCGGTTCAGTCAAAGGACGGCACATTCAACTGCGTGGATGCCACTATTTCAACTCAGGGAACTACACAGCATGCAAGAGTAGGTGAATTCCTCGCTCAGACTACACAGAATGTAGCGACTAAGCTCGGCAAGACTCCTACAACTACTAAGATAAACGGCTCTGACAAATCTTACTACGCTCTCACAGCAGAAGAAATCGTTGCAAACTCAGATATTGTCATCACAGGTGGCGTACAGGTCGGAGCAAATAAGAGCGAAGACGAAATCAGAGAGATGCTTCTCAAGTACATCGATCCTTCGAACACAGAACTTGTTAACAAAGCAAAGACGATGCCTATAATGTCAAGCAGCTTCGACACTGTAGGCACTATCGGCGCAAACTCGATCGAAAACCTGCTCGGAATGGCTTACTGGACAGCTTACTGCTATCCTGAGTACATCAACCCTGTTTACGCAGCAACTTACTGGTACAACCATTTCTATCATGTGACAGACAACAGCAAGCTCGCCACGATCATCGACTCGACTATGTCGTCAGCATCAAAGCCTGATGGCATCACGACTGATATCAGCGGTTATTCAGATTCTGCTTTCCAGAACATCATCAATGAAGGCATGAATTACTATAACGCTAACAAGTCATCCATCAACAACGCGGCACTTGACGAATTTGCGGCAAACCTCAATCATTCCGATAATCCTTCGAAACCTGACAAAACACCGGCTTCGGCAGCTGACTTCACAGATGTACAGCAGGGCAGCTGGTATTACAACGCCGTTGATTACGCTGTAAAAAACAAGCTCTTCTCGGGCACTTCAAACACTACTTTTGAGCCTTCTACAAATATGAACAGAGGAATGTTTGCATCTGTTCTGTATCGTTCAGAAAAGACTCCTGTCGTAACAGCATCTCAGCCGTTCACTGATGTCAAAGACAGCGACTATTTCAGCGACGGCGTAAAGTGGGCTTACAACAACGGTATCATAAGCGGCGTCAGCAGCACTTCATATGCTCCGAATGATAATGTCACAAGAGAGCAGATAGCACTTCTGCTGTTCAAGACAGCTCAGTTCGACGGAAAGAACACTCAGTATTCGGGAACTCTTTCCACATTCTCCGATTCAGCAGACGTCGACAGCTACGCTTCGAGAGCTATGCTCTGGGCTGTTGACAAGGGCATAATCAGCGGTTCTGACAACCGTCTCATGCCTCGTGCAAACGCGACAAGAGCAGAAGTAGCTCAGATGTTCATGAAGTATCAGAGCCTTAACTAATTCAGGGCTTTCTGATTTATATTTAAGAATATGAGTGCGGATGAAGCCTGGACATCATTACCGGAATAATCTGCATTACTAAAAGCGCCCGGATCGATCATGATCCGGGCGCTTTTCTGCATAAATGAAATACAGATTATGTAATCAGTTAAAAATATTATTCAGACCAGATGTCCGGAAAAACAGCAGGGCAGCCGGAGCTGATGCCACGGCGGAGAATAACGGACCATTACGGCTGGAATATCTGATGCCCTCAGAAGTGAAGCAGCGGGAAGATGTCAAAAGCCATACTTGATATAGGCTAAGCTGTATTTAATAACGCAATGTAAATAATTATTTAGTTATGATTGGTTTAATTATAGTAAATTATATATTTATATAACAACTTGTAACAAATATAAAAAAGATAGTATAATTATTAAACAGATGTGAGATTTGTTACGATCATTCATATCTTTGCTGTTTCCTTCCGGGACAGTTCTTTTCCCGGAATGTCAGATGATCGATCGATAACAGTCGATCTATTTTTTGTTTTTGTTTTCTGACGTATATGACGTATCAGTCATTTACCGCAGAAATATGCTGTTTTTCACAGGAGGTTTCTTTTATGAAAAAGAATTTGCTGAAAAAGGCGGCAGCAGTCGGACTTTCTGCAGCGATGGTATTCACCATGGGTATCGGTGCGTCTGCTGCAGACCTCACATACGAGGTGCCGACATCGCCTATGACAGTAGATGACAATCTCATCACATGCGCGGCACACGCACAGGCTGACGCAACTCCGGAGATTCTCGGAATCACGAACACTACAGACCGTGCGTCCGAAGTTCCGGCTGACTACAGTCTCAGCAAGGCCCAGACTTCAGTACTTATCGGTACGTTCGGAACAGATATCAACTCAAATCCTAATCCTTATCTCTACAACTGGGCATACAACAGCTGGGCTTCAGAAAACAACGCCACGCTTGCCGACAAGCACACTCTCGGCGGAATCAGCGGAAATCCTAACTCCGTCGATACCGAGGTAGTTGCTGATCTCGGAACTGTACGTTCACTTTATTACCGCCCTGACATCCTCGTAGGAACTTCAGGCGGCGACTACAGTACTCTCATAGCTGATCTCCCTGAAAACAAGGACTCAGACAGCTCAAATGACTACGATCCTTACATAGTCAACTATCCGATGTCAGTATGCTCTGACTTCCTCTCATGCGCATATGAGCTCGCAAACGACTGTGAGGAGATAATGAAGGCTGACAGCAGCAGAACGACGCGTTACGGCGATCCTCTTAAAATCGCTGACCAGCTCACTGAATATACTGTAGGTATTCAGAGCTACGTCCTTCAGCAGCTCCAGAAGAACAACGCACAGAAGAAGACTGTAGCGATATTCGATCCGACTCAGTCAAAGGACGGAGTATTCTACTGCGTTGATTCAAACGTTTCCACCCAGGGTACGACTACTCATTCGAGAGTAGGAGAATTCCTCGACCAGACTACCGTAAACGTAGCAACGAAGCTCGGCAAGACTCCTTCGACGATGACTACTGACAGAGGAGACAAGGCGTATTATGCTCTCACTGCAGAGGAAATCGTAGCTAACTCAGACATCATCGTTACAGGCGGAGTTCAGGGCAACGGAAACAAGAGCGAAGATGAGATAAGAGAGATGCTCCTTCAGTATCTGCCGTCAGACAATGCTGAACTCAGAGCAAAAGTACAGACTATGCCTGTAATGTCAAGTTCATTTCAGACTGTAGGTTCGATCGGAGCCAACTCCATTGAAAACCTGCTCGGCATGGCTTACTGGACTGCTTACTGCTATCCTGAATACATCAATCCGGTATATGCTGCAACTTACTGGTACTACAACTTCTATCACGTAACTGACAACCAAAAGCTCGCGACTATCATCAATTCGACTATGTCGACAGCTTCAAAGCCGGACGGAATCACGACAGACATCAGCGGTTACTCGGAAACTGCGTTCCAGAACATCATCGATTCAGGAATGAGCTACTACAATGCAAACAAAGCTTCGATCGGAAGCGATGTTCTTGACACAATTGCAGCAAACCTCAACCACGGAAGCACACCTGAGGATCCTGACAAAACACCGACTTCA
>CADBRA010000091.1 GCA_902796965.1 uncultured Eubacteriales bacterium
ACGATATGTCAACAGAAAGAAGGAAAATATTTATTTTATTTCAAGTTTTTGTATTGTTGGTCTTGCCTTAACGAAAAGGACACCGCCCGCATGCGATGCCCTTTCTGGAGGTTGCTTATTGGTACTGATCGTGATTACCATCTGCAGAGGCTCCGTTGTAGTCCGAAGCTTCTGCAGTTCCATAGGTATTAATACTCAATTGGGGCAAAGATGCCGGGACAGTGCAGTTGTCCGAGATATGTGATCTATCTCCCGCATCTTTACCCAATACCATAATACCGCATTTATAAGTGCCATTTAGCGCCATGTTTCTAATCACTTTGTGCACTAATCATATCGATAAAAGCCAGTAATGCCTCGCCGTGCAGCCGTGCTATCTGCCGCCTGCTGTAGTGAAATCGTCATTGCTATGGTAAATGGTGACGACGCCGTTTGTAAAAGATTGAAAAAGTACGCCGATAGTATCGCTCTCATCTCCATCAATCCCTCCTATGAACCTCTCACATTTTCCGCCGAAGAAATAGCTACTCTCCCTGTCCGGATCATCGGCAAAGTCGTCGAGCTGCGGGGAAAGTTTTAATAAAAACTATACGCATAAATACGCATAAAGTCTTGGCATATACGCCTTAAATGCGTATAATATAATTGTAATGAGGAAGTGATGAAGCGCAGGGAGCTAATAAAAAAATTAAAAGCGGCAGGTTTTGAGCTTTATTCGCATGGCGGCAACCACGACATTTATAAGCGCGGTACCGATGAGGAAACAATCCCCCGACATAAAGAGATTAACGAAATAACAGCCAAAAAAATTTTAAAAAGATGGGGACTTAAATAGTCCCCTTTTCCTACTAAATCACAAAACGAAAGGAAGATATACATGAAAGTAGCTTACCCAGTATTTATAAAGCAAGATAATTCGGACTACCTTGTTTTCGTTCCCGATTTTAAAATTTATACAGAGGGAACAAGTTATGCCGATGCAATCGAAATGGCAAGGGATGCGATTGGCTGCAGGACTTTAGACGCAGAACCTCCTGAACCATCAGGATATACCGAAGCAGAAAAAATTGCCCAGGCCGACGCAGACGATACTTTTAATTTTTCTGATGGCATTTTAACACTGGTGGATATCGATATCGATGAGTACAGACGAAAGAACAGCAATAGGGCTGTAAAAAAGAACTGCACTATCCCTAGTTGGCTCAACGAATCAGCCACAGCTGCTGGTATAAATTTTTCTCAGGTTCTTCAGGACGCGCTAAAGAGGGAATTGAATATTACAAAATAGATATAAAAAAGCACCAGACACCACCGGAGTTGAGTCGATAAAAGAGTAGCCGTGGCGAAACCGAATATTGATACTTCTTCGATTGCAGAAGCTATACAGGCGGGAATCTGGTGTTTTCCTAATTATAGCATTTTTTTAAGAGAGAGAAGAATTCCTTATGTCAAAAAACTACAAGTACCGCAAGTGGTTTACTTTTGAAGGCCGCCAGTACAGCGTCAGAGGCGACACGCTGGACGAGGTATATGAGAAAAAAGCAAAGAAACTGCAGGAGCTGAAAGAGACCGGTCAGATCGTGTCAGGCGATAGATACACTGCTAAAGGACTGGGCGATTCAGTGCATCGAAACGTACAAGGTGAATCAGAAGGAAATAACACGACAGAAATATATATCGCGTATCCGTCATTGCATTCTGGAAGAGATCGGCGATCTTCCCTTGAAAAAGATAAAAAAACCGCTGAGCATTGAAACTCAGCGGTTTGCAAGTGGTTGCGGAGAGAGGATTTGAACCTCTGACCTTCGGGTTATGAGCCCGACGAGCTACCAACTGCTCCACTCCGCGATGTCTTCAATTGTCACCATAAATGGTGCCGGGAACCGGGGTCGAACCGGTACGGGTATTACTACCCACGGGATTTTAAGTCCCGGGCGTCTGCCAATTCCGCCACCCCGGCGAAATTGTAATAAATAAAAATGGCTCCAAGGGTGGGACTCGAACCCACAGCCTATCGGTTAACAGCCGAGTGCTCCACCATTGAGCTACCTTGGAACGCCGATGATGTTTTCAGCCGGTTGCTTAACTGACTGACAACAATGATTATTATAGAGACCAATGCCGATTTTGTCAACGCTTTTTCTCATGTTTTTTAAATATTTTTTACACGCCTTTTCGCAGGTTTGAAATACGTTGAAAATACAGCGGCTGCGAAACATCTGAATCGAAAGATCATCATAAAAGCATCCCGAAACACGAGCGCTCCGCGCACAAATCCGGCGCATGCCGCAAAAAGCCTCATATAAAAAACAGCGGCATAAGTTCCGGCGTTTCTGAATTATGGCGTCGGGCGCACCGCAGCACTGTATCCGCGATATCGATGCCACAACATTAACACGTGCCGGCAGTCAAAGTTCTATGCCGGCGGAGGCGGCGCAGGCACACAGCGCTGCAGTTCCTCTCGTAAATTCATACCTGATTCACAAGACGGCCGCATGCGTTTTGCGTACCTTCCGTGTTGTCCTGCTGAAATTCCAACTGTCCGAGGCTGCTGCTGTCATGTAAATGAAAACAGAGCGCTAAAGGAAATATCCGCAAACCCTGCATGCACATCTGCCTGATAAATCATACTACTCCGTACAGCAGCGTACAGCACAAAATTAATTCACAAAGTGAATTATAACGAACCACGCCGGCGGCACGAGCAGAGCCGGGAGCATATTCATCGTCTTGAAGTTTCCGATCTTTAGTATAGAAAGACCTGATGCGGCTATCATGAACCCTCCCACGACGGATATCTCTGCCATCAGCGCATCAGACATGAAATTCCCGAGCCACAGTGTGAGCAGATATATGCCGCCCTGCCAGCAGAAAAGAACAGGTGCTGCCGCTAACATACCTGTTCCATATGTGGATGCGAGAACAGCCGATGTGATCAAGTCGAGCGTGGAATTCGTAAACAGATATGTATTGTCGCCGTAAAGTGCGCTCTGAATTGGTCCAAGTATCGACAGTGCGCCTATGCAATAAAGCATGATTCCGGTGCCGAGTCCCTGCGCCAGATTGCTGCCGCCTGACTTTCCTGAGATAAACCTGTTAAAACGTCCGTCGATGTCGAGAGCTGTTCCGATAAGAATACCGAGCGCCAGGCTGACTATGAAAAGTACCGGATATTCGCTCTGCGGCATGTACTTTACTATCGTATTTATTCCAAGTCCGGCCGCAGCCAGTCCCATCGCCGTATAAAGCGCATCGGAATACTTTTCATTGAGACCTCTGTGCAGAAAGCTTCCGGCGATGCTGCCGGCGCATATACATGCTGTATTTACTATTGTTCCAATCATAACTTTTTTCCCTTGAAGTGAACTGCTCCGGCTTTGATAAGCCGAAGCTTCCTGATTCAGCCGTTACGGCATCGACCGCGATGTTACGTAACACAATGTCTTACGCAATGCATGCATGTGTATAAGTTCTGGCTATTCCATTCCTACTGTTTTCTGAATGCTCCCATGGGCAAGCCCGTGGAATTCCGATCGCAAAATGCAGCCTGAAATTGTAAGTCATTTTCAGACTTTGTAGTTACAAGTGTAAATTGATTTGAATAACCAGATTATAATATCATAGATACCAACATCAAAAAAACGCCGTGTCATCCGCAACTCATCCCTCCATTTACAAAAGTATGGGATGAATTGCTCACGGCGTGTTAAATCATGTTTATTATAATTGATCTGCAGATGCGGGCAACAGCTATTCGCCGCTGCCTTCCCCGCCGTACGGATCATCTGACTGCGCCGCATTCAGAATCTTTATCTTGCGGCGGTATTTCTCAGCATTGACTTCATCTCCGAGAGCATTGTGTACTATGACGAGCTCAGCGCAGATCTCAGGGCTTGAAGGGTTTTTCTTCACTGCGTATTTAAGCATCTCAAGCGCATCGTCATATCGTCCGAGGCGGCTGTAGCCGACGCCCAGATAGTAGCTCAAAGGCCACCAGTTCTCCATCATCTTCGTATTTTTGTACTCTTCAAGAATCTTCAGCCCTTGCTCCCATTTTCCGCCTATGACATCATGATATGCCTTTTCTATACGAACAGCGTCTGTCATCTCAGAGATTCTGGCCTCTATTTCGCTGCGTTCGTCTCCCGGACCGGACAGCCTCAGGAATTCCTCCCACTCATGTTCGGCCATCGTATACCTGCCTGCGTTAAGATATGCATATCCGAGATAATAATATGTCCTGTCAAAATCAGGGTGAACAGTCTTCATATGAATGAGTGTTTCAAACACTTCCGTTTTGAAATCCGCGATATAAGCGCTGTCGTCGCTCTTATTGTACATGTTTGTGCACACAAGCACATAATTGTACAGAGCGTCGAGATCATCAGGGTTAATACATAGCGCCGCGCGGAACGTGATGCAAGCTTCATCAAGATGATCAGACTGTGCCAGTCCGATGCCGACGTCGTCGATCACCTTTCCAATATGCGGATTTATGTATTTCAGAAACATCACATATTTTGTCGCGTATTTGAAGGCAGGATCTATGCCTATCATATTGATCATGCCCATCGTGAAATACTTGAATTCTATGCCCTGATCATCTGCGAGAGCGTTTACAACGGAACGCTTCACAGGCATCGGAACATTGCGCATAAAATCTATATGTTCCTTTTTAATGTAATCAGGCATAAGTTCCAGGAAGACATAATCATTCACATATTCCGCAAAATATTTATTCAGTCTGTCATTCATGGATTTTTCTCCGTCAGAGCATCCTGAAACGCTCATCTTTCCACATCTCGCTGTGATGCTGAGCTACACGCAGCTTCTGGATCATCGCTTCCTTGTCTATCGGAAGGTCGCCTTTCAGCGAAACGTAGTTGGAAGCATGGTTGCTCCTGAATACGCACTTCTTTGTGACATTTATGTTTTCGAGCATGAGTTCAGCTTCCTTGAGAACCTCATCAGGCCTCAAGAGCTCGAATTCACCTCTCTTATACTGATCGTAGAGCGGAGTGCCCGGAACGAGCATAAGCGTGAGAAAACTTGCATACGACGGTTCCATTTCAGAAATTATAGTGCCTGTGTCTATAGCATTTTCGCGCCACAGCTCCCTTCCGCCTATTCCCGAAAGAAATGTGAGAGAAACAGGAATTCCCAGTCCCTCTGACTTCTTTACGGCTTCTATCATCTGCTCACGCGTCTCGCCTTTCTGGATGCGCCTGAGTATTTCCGGATTTCCCGACTCGACGCCCATATATATCATGCCGAGATTGTGCGCCTTGAGCTCAAGTAGTTCTTCGTCAGTTTTTCTCAGTATATCAGTGCCTCTGCCATAGATGCTGACTCTGTCGCACTCCGGAAACAGCTCCTCTATTTTCTCAAGAACAGCGAGCAGATATGAGTTTTTGCAGACGAGCGCATCACCGTCAGCCAGGAAAATCCTTTCGACGCGTTTATAGTAGCGGCGGGCCATTTCAAGATCTTCAAACACCTCATCGAGATGTCTTATTCTGAATTTCTTTGCCTTGAACGATCCGCAGAATGTGCACTTGTTGTGTGCGCATCCGATTGTTATCTGAAGTATGTAGCTGTATGCCTCGCTCGGCGGTCTGTATATATCTCCCTCGTATCTCACTTGGCAGCACCTCCTGATAAATATTGCAATATGAGTTCTTTTTTCTGCTTTCAAGACGACAGCACATGTCTGAAAATCCATCATACTGCGTCCGCCGCATCCTGCAATGCATATGCATCAGACGCATGAACGAAAGTTTAGTCAATCAGCTGTCAGCGTATCTACATGCGGTCCGGAGCCGCGATTCCGAGAAGCGCAAGCCCGTTCTTTATGGTCTGCTTTGTCGCAGCCGTAACTGCAAGCTTAGCAAGCCTCTCGTCCCTGTCCTCGACGAGTATGTGCTCATCATGATAGAACTTATTAAAAAGCTCGGCGATATCTGTAATATGTCTCGTAATGATAGAAGGCTCATACTTTTCGCCCGCTTCGAGAACTACATCAGGGAATCGGCCCATCGCTTTTATGAGCTCGTACACGACATCTCCTGTAAGTTTGGACATGTCAGGAGTTATGTTTCCTGCAAGCAGTTCATCAGCTTCCCGGCCTGCTTTTCTGAGCACGCTTGAGCACCTCGCGTGAGTATACTGAACATATGGACCTGTCTCTCCGTCAAAGTTAAGAACCTTGTCCCACGAGAACGTATAATCCTTGATCCTGTTGTTTGAAAGCTCCTGGAAGATTACAGCTCCGATTCCAACATCGTGTGCAGTCTTATCGAGCAGTTCCTCCGGAACGTTTTTTTCAGCGATTATCTCTCTCGTCTTTTCGACCGATTTGTTGAGCACATCGATCAGAAATACGACTTTGCCCTTTCTTGTGGACATAGTTCCGTCCTCGAGGCTCACCATGCCGAACGGAACATGAATGCACTGGTTCGCCCAGTCATAGCCCATAAGTTCTATGATCTTGAACAGCTGCTTGAAATGCAGGTTCTGCTGCGATGCTACCACATAGATATTTCTGTAGAAATCATACGTTTCTTTTCTATAAATTGCTGCAGTGATGTCCCTCGTTATGTATAACGTCGAGCCGTCTTTCTTCTTAATGAGCGCTGGAGGCATGTCATAATCACTGAGATCAACGATCTGTGCTCCCTCTGATTCCTGAAGCAGGCCTTTGTCCTCGAGCATCTTTTCCACACGCGGCATCTTGTCTGAATAAAAGCTCTCGCCGGCGTATGAATCGAACTCTATGCCGAGCATATCATAGACACGGGAAAATTCCTTGAGGCTTTCCTCTCTGAACCACTGCCAGATCTCGACTTCTTCTTTCTCTCCGTTCTCCAGCTTTGTAAACGTGGCACGCGCTTCATCGTCGAGTGACGGGTCCTTCTCGGCTTCTTCATGGAATTTTACGTAATAGCCAAGCAGTGTCTTTATCGGCTCGCGCTTCACATCCTCTTCATTGCCCCATTTTCTGTATGCCACAATCATCTTGCCGAACTGAGTTCCGTAATCGCCCAGATGATTTATCCTGATGACATCGTAGCCGAGAGCCTTGTAGATCTTAGCCAGAGATGCTCCGATCACAGTACTTCTGATATGTCCGATATGAAACGGCTTTGCGATATTAGGCGATGAAAACTCGACGATCACAGGCCTGCCGCCGCCGACATCAGATTTCCCGTAATCATCTCCCTCGGCGATCACATCGCCGATAACACTGCCGCCGACATCAGCCCTGTTCATGAAGAAATTAACGTATGCATTCACGTTCTTTACATCTGCAAACGCGCCGTTTCCCCGGAGCTTTTCCGCAAGCTCCTCCGCGATCTTCTGAGGAGCTTTATGGTAAACAGCCGCCAGCTTGAAGCACGGAAAAGCATAATCTCCCATAGCGCTGTCAGGCGGAGTCTCGATGAGCTGTGCCACCTTATCTTCTTCAAAATTTTCGAGTGCTCCCGCAATCGCCGCAGCGAGCTCTTTTTTCTGATCTTTCATATACAGATTCTCCCGTTCTATCGTTATATTTTAAATTACCTCTAAATCAAAGCATATAAACATTGAAACACGCACTCACGTCGGCTCCGCCGACAAATGTGCCGGCCTTCAGACATGACGCCGTGCGCTGAAGCTGATTTTTCTGCGCTCTGCCGGCATGCCGGCATATATCATATTATTTATAATCCGGTTATGCCGTCCGCAGCTGCGCTGTTTTCATGTCCGTTCTATTGTTTCAGCTTCACGACAGTGACTCCCTCGCCGCCATCGTTATATTCAGCCGGATGAAAAGAATCAACGTGTTTATTCTGCTTAAGCATAGCACGTATTCCTGTGCGGAGCACTCCGGTTCCTCTGCCGTGGATGATTCTCACCTGACCGAGTCCAGACATATACGCATCATCTATATATTTGTCGACTTCCATCCCGGCCTCATCGAGTGTCATGCCTATCACGTTTATCTCAGTTGATATATCTGACGCTTTCTGCCTGTACATCCGCCCGTACGATGTTTTTTCAAATGTCTTCTGAACGCCGTGGCTGTCTATAATAGTGATGTCCGACAGCGGCATCCTCATCTTCATCAGGCCTATCTGAACGAGAACTCCCCCTTTATCATCAGGCAGTCCGGCAATCACTCCTTTTTTGTCGAGGCTTAATACTTTTACCTTTGCTCCGACCTTTATGTCACTCTTCCTGGCGGGATGAGTGTTTTCAACGCGCTTCAGCTCTGATCTGCTGCGGAACTTATCACTCTTTTCGCGTATCTGTCTGCGGATTTTCTGCTCTCTGTAAACCGCATTCTCAGGAGCCTCTTTACGCAGCTGCCTGAGTTCTTTCCTGATTTCTTCAGAGAACTCACGCGCCTCGGCCACGGTATCGCTCGCCTGCTGGCGCGCTTTTTCGAGAGCTTTGCGGCTCTTTTCCTCCATCGCGGATATGCTGGAACGCGATTCTTCCTGTTCGCGTTCCATTTGTGCGCGCAGAGCGCGCGCCCGTTCGAGCTCTTTTTCTGCGTCTCTGTGTTCCTGCTCTATAGATGATATAAGATCTTCAAACTCGATATCGGCGCTAGCGAGTCTTGCTCCCGCATCAGCTATGATATCCTCGTCGATTCCGAGCCGTCTCGCTATCTCAAACGCATTTGACTTTCCAGGTATGCCGATTATCATCCTGTATGTCGGACAGAGCCTTTCGATGTCGAACTCCATGGACGCATTCTCAACACCCTCTGTGGACAATGCATATTTCTTGAGCTCGCTGTAGTGGGTTGTAGCGAATATCATCGAGCCCTTTTTTCTCAGGAACTCGAGTACAGACATTGCGAGCGCTGCGCCCTCTGCCGGATCTGTGCCGGCTCCAAGTTCGTCAAGCAGCACAAATGTGTTTTCATCTGCATTTTCCGTGATCTCGACTATATTCTTCATATGAGCAGAAAATGTAGACAGGCTCTGCTCTATGCTCTGCTCGTCACCTATGTCCGCATATATGCTTTCCATGACCGGGAGCACAGTTCCGGGCGCCGCCGGCACATGCATTCCGCTCTGGTTCATAAGCATAAGAAGTCCTGCTGTTTTGAGCGCGACTGTTTTGCCGCCCGTGTTCGGCCCAGTTATTATCAGCGTCCTGTATGTTCTGCCAGCTGTGATGTCGAGCGGAACGACTTTTTCCGGGTCTATCAGAGGATGGCGTCCCTGTCTGATATCGAGCACCCCATCCTCACTGATCTCTGCCGCTGTGCAGTTCATCTCTATCGACATGCGCGCTTTAGCGAATATGACGTCAAGCCTTGTCAGATATTTCTGATTATTGACAATACTCCTCACACTATGGCCGACCTCGCCTGAAAGTTCTTTAAGTATGCGCGCGATTTCTTCGCGCTCCTTTGTTTCAAGTTCGCGTATATTATTGTTTATGTCGACGACCGGCTGCGGCTCTATGAAAAGCGTGGCACCTGACGCCGAACTGTCATGAACAACGCCCGGCAGTTTTGCACGGTGCTCCTGTTTCACAGGTATGACCATCCTGCCGTCCCGCACAGTGACCACGGAGTCCTGCAGCGCATCCTTGTATGCCGGCGAGCTTACTATTGAATTAATACGTGCCCGCGCACTTTCCTGCTCCCTGACGATGCGCCTCCTTATGTCATGAAGAGCCGGACTGGCAGTATCAGCCATCTCGTCTCTGCTGAGAATACAGCGCGATATGCGGTCAGCGAGTCTGCTCTCATCATTCAGCAGATTGCCGTATTCTTTTATAAGTGGAACTTCCGGCAGCTCTTCATCACTCAGGAATGTTTTCACATCAGCAGCCGCTCTGAGACTCGAAGCCACGTCAAGAAGATCATCCATGCCGAGGACACGCCCCTTTTCTGCATAACGAGCTTTCTTTTTTATATCGCAAAGACCGCCGAGCGGAAGGCTGCCCTTTGAAAGGACAACACTCACCGCCTCGTCGGTCTCTTTTAGTCTTTCGCGTATCTCATGAGCCTTCGAAAGTGGCGCCATATCGCCGATGTCCTTCACGGCCATCGGCGACTGCGCATATCCTGCGAGGATTTTTTTCACGCTGTCGAATTCCAAAATCCGGTAAACTCTTTCGTCCATTTAGAATTCTTTCTCTGTTATCTAATGCTGTTTCTTAAGTTCGTCAAGTTCGTTTTTGAGATTGATGTTCTCCATTTGTATGTCGAAAAAGCTGTTTTCGAGCTCTTTATACTTGCTCTGGAAATTTTCAAGAGATCTCGACTCATTCTGCTCAGAACTCTCCGCATTTCTGAGTTTTTCCTCGAGTTCGGAAACCTTCGTCTCCAGCTCTTTTCCTGCAGCCTCAGCTGTGCTCAGTTTTCCTGCCAGATCCTCAGCTCCGCCGGCCCTATCCTCGAGATCTGCTATCTTTTCCTCTGCAGCTTTCAATTTTGCTGCCGCATCGTTGTACTGATCTGTCATGCTCTGAAGCGACTCTCTGACATCATTGAGCTCGACGTTTTTCATGTTGAAGATGCGCTGGAGTTCCTGAAGCTGCTCAACGCTGTTCTTTGCGTCTTCCTGGTATTTTCTGAAGCTCGCTTTTGCGTCCTCCCACAGCTTTACATAGTGGTCAGCGTCTTTTTTAAGCTTGTCTATTTCAGCCTGTTTCTTCTCACTGTCAGCTGTCTGCTCAAAGTATTCGCTCGAAATATTAACAGCGGCGAGCACTGCGAGCGAGAGAGTCGAAAGCGACGGCAGACCCTTTGAAAGCTCGGTCATCGTCTTATCAACATGCCCTGCGACTCTTTCCATCTCCTCGTTTGAAGCAGTTCCGGCAATCGTATACTGCTGTCCGAATATCTTAACTGTTGTCTTGTTCTGTGCCATTAGGAAATCCTCCTGACTGTTATTTCCTACATCTTTCTGAGCTCAGCGCCGAACTTCGTCTCAAGGCTCTCTACTATCTTGTGCTGCCTGCTGCTTACTTCATCGTCCGTGAGCGTTCTGTCAGGCACTCTGTATGTCAGAGCGAATGCCACGCTCTTTTTGCCCGGAGCGATCTGAATGCCTCTGTATACATCGAAAAGCTCGATGCTCTCAAGTATATTTCCTCCTTCAGCACGTATCTCATCTTCGAGCTCCCTGACCGTTATTTTCTCATCAACCGTCATGGCAATATCTCTCGTAACGGCCGGATACTTAGGCAGCGCTTTATAAATTATTTCTGTATTCGTCTGGCCTATGATAACCGAGAACAGCAGCTCGCAGCAATAAACTTCTTCTGAAATGCCGTATCTTTCGGCGACATCAGGTCTTATCTGGCCCATAGTGCCGATCATCTCTCCGTTTGAGATTATGTTGGCGCATCTTCCAGGATGGTAAGTGGCAAGTCCGGATTCTGCCGAGAACTCTGCATCTCTAATGCCGAGATGGTCGAGAAGTCCTTCTATATATCCCTTGAGAACAAAGAAATCAGCTCCGCCGCCATATATTCCGATGCACAGTCCGTCAGCTTCAGCCGGCATTCCATCACAGTTTATCTTTGAATCGTTGAATATCTTTCCTATCTCGAAAAGACGGACTGCCTTGTTTCCTCTGGCGTTGTTCCTCTCGAGCGTGCTCATCATGCTCGGTATAAGCATAGTTCTCATCACGCTTGTATCCTCACCGAGAGGATTAATGATCTTTACGAAATTCCTGTGCATGAGATCAGTTTCAGAGACATTTACCTTGTCTACGCTTTCAGGACTGACAAACGAGTATGTGAGTATCTCGTCGAGACCGTAAGCCGTCAGGATTTCTCTCGCCTTTCCTCTGATCGTTTCGTTTTTCGTCATAGATGCGGCAGATCCGCCGGCAGGGAGCGTAACAGGAAGCCTGTCATAGCCGTACATGCGGGCAACCTCTTCAACGTAATCTTCCTCTATATTGAGGTCCTGTCTTACTGTAGGAGGCACAACGTGTATGATATCGCCGTTAAGTTCAGCTTCCATCTCGAGGCTTCTGAATATATCTGCCATATCCTGACCCGGAATATCTGTTCCGAGCACTTTATTAATGCGTGAAACTCTGACATCCAGAGGTCTCGGCGCCTGAACCTCTGGATAGACATCGACGCTTCCGCCTACAACTGTTCCGCATCCCAGCTCTTCCACAAGTCTGCAGAATCTGTCGGCTGCTCTCGCACACAGGTTGGCGTCTATTCCTTTTTCGAATTTTCCCGAGGCTTCTGTTCTGAGCCCGAGCTTCTTGGCAGTGAGCCTTACGGAATCGCCGTTGAAATTCGCCGACTCGAGGACGACTGTATCTGTATTTTCTGTTATCTCTGAATTCAGTCCGCCCATAACACCCGCGACTGCTACAGGACCATCTGCATCGTTTATCATGAGCATGGAACTGTCCAGCTCTCTTTCAACGCCGTCGAGCGTAGTGAATTTCGTTCCGTCTTCAGCTGTGTCAATAACTATCTTTCCGCCCTTGAGATGGTTGATGTCAAACGCGTGGAGAGGCTGGCCGTATTCCATCATGACGAAGTTCGTAATGTCCACAATATTGTTTACAGGTCTCATTCCGCCATGCATGAGACGCTTTTGCATCCACCACGGCGACGGACCGATCTTGACGTCCTTTATGACTCTCGCTGTGTATCTCGGACAGAGGTCAGGCTTTTTGTCCTCTACGCTTATGTATTCATTTACGTCGCCTTCTTCGTTCTCGGCGCTAATTGCCGGTTCCTTTTTCTTTTTTCCGAATACAGCCGCAGCTTCTCTTGCCATGCCGAGCATCGACAGGCAGTCAGGCCTGTTCGGCGTGATCTCGAAATCTATGACACTGTCCTCAATTTCAAGAGCGTCTTTTATATCTGTGCCCGGCTTGAAGTCACCGTCAAGTATCCAGATTCCGTCTTTCAGTTCTTTTGCGATTACCTTGTCCTCATATCCGAGTTCCTCAGCCGAACAGAGCATCCCGTTTGAGACCTCGCCTCTGAGTTTTCCTTTTTTTATGACTGTACCGTCAGGAAGCCTGCCGCCATGGCGTATGACAGGAACGAGCGCCCCCTCGAAAACGTTTTTTGCGCCGGTCACAACCTGAAGCAGCTCGTCTTCTCCTACGTCCAGCTGACATATGACCAGCTTGTCCGCGTTAGGATGCGGAGTAATCTTTTCTATCCGCGCAACCTGGATCTTTGAAAATTTATTTCCGATTTCTTCTACAGTCTCTATATTCGATCCCGAAAGAATCATCCTGTCAGCAAATTCCCTGACAGGAACATCTATATCAACATAGTCTTTAAGCCAGTTTACCGATACTAACATTTATACACCTCTCACATACGCTTATCTGAACTGAGCGAGGAAACGCTCGTCGTTCTCATAGAACATTCTGATATCATCGATTTCATATTTGAGCATAGCTATACGCTCAACTCCGATCCCGAATGCGAATCCGGTGTACTTTTCGGTATCAATTCCGCCAATCCTGAGCACATTAGGATGAACCATACCGCAGCCGAGAATTTCTATCCAGCCGCTTCCCTTGCAGACCTTGCATCCTTTGCCTCCGCACTTGAAGCATGAAACATCAACCTCGGCACTCGGCTCAGTGAACGGGAAATGGTGCGGCCTGAACTTCGTCTTTGTATCAGGTCCGAACATCTGTCTGGCAAATTCGCTCAGCGTTCCCTTGAGGTCTGCCATCGTGATCCCTTCTGCTACAACAAGACCCTCGACCTGATGAAATACAGGGGAATGAGTAGCGTCAGGCGTATCACATCTGTAAACTCTGCCCGGTGAGATTATGCGAAGAGGAGGATCCTGTGAAAGCAGTGTTCTCGCCTGCACCGGTGATGTCTGAGTCCTAAGCAGCGTCTTGTCTGTGATATAGAATGTATCTGTCATATCTCTTGACGGGTGGTTGGGACCGGCATTAAGAGCGTCGAAATTCATGAATACAGTCTCAACCTCAGGGCCTTCTGCGAGAGAGAATCCCATATTCATGAATATTCTCGTCATCTCGTCTATCGTCTGAGTGATCGGGTGCTTCGCTCCGAGAACATGAACTTTTCCCGGCTCCGTCACATCGACAGTCTCTGCTTTGAATTTAAGCTCCTGCTGGCGCTTTTTGAATTCATCCATCTTGTCTGTGATTCTGTTCTGAATCGCGTTTCGCGCCTCATTAGCAAACTGTCCGACCTTTTTCCTCTCTTCCGGTGTCAGTCCTCCCATGGTGCGCAGGATCTTCGTCAGCTCACCTTTTTTGCCGAGATATTTTACTCTGAGTTCCTCGCTCTTTTCCATTGACTCGGCTTTGTCGATTGATTTCTGCGCCTCTTCAAGTATTTCCCTGATGTCATCAAGTAACATGTGTAAGTGCTCCTTCAAATAAATTTTTATATTCTGAAAAATAAAAGCCGGTTTATAAACCGGCTTATTTTAGGAAAAATCTTTCATTAGTCTCTGAGTTTAGCCGCAGCGTTTTTCAGGAAATCAGGTACATCGATTGTGTCTGCAGACGCTCTTGGCGAAGCAGATTTTTCTTCTGTCTCTGATGACGGCTCAACTGCCTCTGGTTCTGCCGTTTCCCCAACCTCGTCTTCAGCAGGCTCCTCCGGTCCGCGCATGAGTTCAGCAAGATCAGGATCCTCGTCAAGATCCTCGAAGCCAGTAGCGATAACAGTAACTCTGATTTCGTCCTCGAGATCTCCGTTGATGGAAGTACCAAATATGATATTCGCATCGCTTGCAGCAGCCTTCTGTACGAGATCAGCAGCTTCGTTGACTTCGAGCATGCCGAGGTCGTATCCGCCCATGATATTGAACAGGATAGCCTTTGCTCCATCGATAGACGTCTCGAGAAGAGGACTTCCGATAGCTCCCTTGACAGCATCGACAACTCTGTTCTCGCCGGAACCTGTACCGATTCCCATGTGCGCAATGCCTCTGTTGCTCATGACAGTCTTGACATCCGCGAAGTCGAGGTTGATGTTTCCTACCTCGCTGATGAGATCTGTTATACCCTGAACACCCTGTCTGAGCACATCGTCAGCCATGCCGAACGCCTCGCGCATCGTAGTGTTCTTGTCTGCTATTTCAAGAAGTTTATCATTTGGAACTACGACGAGCGAATCAACATACTGTTTGAGATATTCTATGCCGAGGTCGGCGAAATCCCTGCGCCTCTTGCCCTCGAATGTGAACGGTTTCGTAACTACGCCGACCGTAAGAATACCTTTTTCTCTTGCCGTCTTTGCTATGACAGGAGCTGCTCCGGTTCCTGTCCCACCGCCCATTCCGGCCGTGATGAATACCATGTCCACGTCTTCAAAAACACGTGAAATCTCTTCTATGCTTTCTTCGGCAGCCTTTGTTCCTATTTCAGGATTCGCTCCTGCTCCGAGTCCCTTTGTGAGTTTTTCGCCAATCTGTATCTTTGTTTCCGCGATCGACGCGTCGAGCGCCTGTCTGTCAGTATTCACAGCTATGAAAGAAACGCCCTTCATGCCGGATTCTATCATTCTGTTGACAGCATTGCCTCCACCGCCGCCGACACCTATGACCTTTATATGAGCATTGTCTGCTTCATTTACTTCAAACTGCAACATTTAGCGTACCTCCCGCTGTATATTCACTCAATTTTATCATATCGCGTATGCGACCGCAATAAAATATAGACAAGAAAAACCATTAGAAGCACTACTTTTTCCACGTGCGCTCCGCGCACAGCTGCGCCTCCGGCGTATTTGCCCCTGTCATTTATCTCGTGTATATTTATGCAGGCGAAAACGTCGCATATCCATCGCTCCCAATGTTGATCGTTCCTGCAGTGTATCCTTTCTGACCGAGATCATATATAACCGCTTTCAAACCCTCGAGATCAGCTGTTATATCGTCAGGCGCTCCGGAGCATATCAGCGTGTCTGTTACATAACCGTGCACCGTGAGCGACGACATCACTTCCAGCTTTTTGAAAAACAAGCCGCTGGCATTAACCTTGTTGATCAGATCCATCATATTGGTCAGTTCATCATCAGCATCAGTTTTAGGAACGCTGCCCTGTTCATAACTCTTTATCTTTATTCCATTAATCTCAGTTGCCGTTATCTGAGTGTCTTCTTTTCCGATAACTCGCCCCTTCTCGTCGAGTATCAGATATTTGCCCTTGTACTGTATCGCAGCGGTAGGCACATGTTCCATGACAATAATTATGTACTCGTTCGGCAAACGCCTCGAGACAGTTACATTTGAGATATATTTATTCTTTGCCATGATCGCTTTTTTAACGGAATGTCCGGTATGACTGAATATGTTGTCTCCGACTTTTACTCCTGACTCGCTTATGAGCTCCTTGTCAGTTTTCATGACGTTGTTTTTTACTTCTATCTCGCTGATAGTAAAAAGGGACGACGAAAGCAAAAGATATCCCGACAGAAGAACAGCGATTATTACCGCAGCAGCGATCAGAGTCCGCTTCCTTCTGCTGCGCTGCCTTTTTCTGCGTTTTTCCAGCTTCTTCTGGCGTTTTGCACGCCTTTTCTCTATTTCAGGAGGGATTTTTTCTTCTCTGCGTTCCTCAGACTCGTATGAAGTGTCATACCCTCCGAATATATCTGAAGGGGTCACATATCCATCATATTTATTTTCATCATCCATAATGTCGCCGTGATCCTCCCGGATAAATTCTATTCAGCTGATTCGTCCTGTTCTGCCTCTTTTATTCCTATCGTGTCACAAATAACGCTGGCGGCATCTGTCCTTCCAAGTGATTCCGCCATGTGAGCCATCAGTTCAAGCTTTTCAGGATCAGCTTCCAGCGAAGCTGCCGTTTCCGCGACCTGTCCGCTGGCAAGATTCTTTTCCTCTATCACGACTGCTCCGCCCCTGTCTGCTACAACCATTGCGTTATAATACTGATGATTGTTCGTCACGTAAGGTGACGGTATCATGATCGACGGTCTTCCGCATGCTGTGATTTCAGACACTGTCAGTGCTCCCGATCTCGATACCACGAGGTCGCATGCCCTGAGATACCTGGGCATATCATTTATGTATTCCATATACTTGATGTTTTCGGCCTCAGGATGCTCGGCAGCCATTATCTCTTTATAGTAGCGCTTTCCTGTTGCCCATATAACGCGGACACCCTCTTTTCCGGCAAAGCGCTCAGCCGCGATTTCCATCTCGTCATTTATCTTTTTAGCGCCGAGACTTCCTCCAAATCCGAGTATCACGAATTCGCCGTCTTTTATTCCGAGAGCTCTGCGCGATTCTTCTCTCGATGTCTCTGTGAATGCACTGCGCACAGGGTTTCCTACAGTTACAGGTTCATTCTTGCATTTAAAATATGATTTGGCATCATCAAATGCAAGAAACACACGGTCGACGTGTCTGCTCAGCAGTTTGTTCGTCAGACCAGGGAACGCGTTCTGTTCGTGAATATATGAAGGGATTCCCGCCCGGTACGCGGAGCGTACGACAGGCCCGCAGACGTATCCGCCTGTTCCTATTACATAATCCGGTTTAAAATCTGCTATTATCTTTCTTGCTTCGTGGATTCCTTTGTTGAGTTCTTTTATCGTATCTATATTTCTGAGAAGATGTTTTCTGTCGAAACCGCGGACTGTAATGAACTTTATCGGATATCCGGATTTAGGAACGATCTCTCTTTCCATGCCGTGTTCCGTACCCACGAAAAGTATTTCCGCTTCAGGATGTCTTCTCTTGATCTCGTCTGCAATGGCGATCGCGGGATATATGTGGCCGCCTGTACCGCCTCCGCTCATGATAACTCTCATGATTTTTCTCCTCTCTATTCTTCTCCGCTGTCAGGTTTTCGGCGCCGCGAAATGCTGAGCATTATGCCCATCGCCATCATGAACAGCCACATCGCAGTTCCTCCGTAGCTTATGAACGGCAGAGCTATGCCTGTCGGCGGCATGAGCGATGTAACTACCATCACATTCAGTATTACCTGAATCGCAAGCATTATCGTTATCCCCGACGCCGTCAGCATTCCGGCAGCGTCAGGCGCGCTCAGCGCTATTTTTGTGCAGCGCCATATCAGCAGCAGATACACGGCCAGCAAAACAAGAAGACCGATATATCCGAGTTCTTCGCCTATTATGGCGAGTATGAAATCGTTCTGCGGGTCAGGAAGATAAAGGTTTTTCTGAATGCTGTTTCCGAGCCCCAAGCCTTTGATCCCGCCTGAAGCAAGGGCATAAAGTCCCTGTACCACCTGATATCCTGATCCCTGTGCATCGGCAAACGGATCAAGAAAAGACGCGATTCTCGACGATCTGTATCCGCTGCCTGATTCCTGAATCATGTGAAGCAGCACAGCGCCGCCACCGGCTGCACCAAGCAGGATCAGATAGACGAATCTGATGCCTGCAACAAAAAGGATACCGACGAGTATCAGCAGTATGGTCATCGCTGTCGTCGTACTCGGCTGAAGATATACCGGGACTACTACGAGCACAGAAAGCGCGAGCAGAGGCAGCAGTCCGTGCACCGGCTCATTTATCCGCTCCGGCTTTTTGGTAAGCCACCATGCTGAGAAGATTATCAATCCCAGCTTTGCAAATTCGCCAGGGATGATTGTAATCGATCCGATCTGAATCCATCTCGCTGCATTGTTGTATGAAGCTCCGACGGGTGAATACGTCAGCATAACAAGCAGCACAGCCAATATATATATCAGAGTGGCATGTTTAATCAATTTGTGATAATCGATCATGGCCAGTCCAAAGAAAAACAGCAGACCTGAACCGGCATACATCAGCTCACGCTCGAGGTAATAATACGGCGTGCCCTGTTTATTAAGCGCAGTGTAATAACTGGCGCTGAATACCATGATTACTCCAAAGATGACGAGTATCATCACAAGTGCGGTGAGAAAAAAGTCTCCCGAACCGGCTTTTGTTTTTCCGGCCTTACTGCGCGCGAAGCGCCAGCTCTTCTTTTTTTTGACTTTTGGATCAATATCGCCTGCAATACCGCTCATTTAATCATCTCCGGAATAGTTTTATTTCTCTGCTTTTAGCATCTCGACATTTCTGATGAAATCGTCTCCTCTGACCTCGAAATTCTTATACATGTCCCAGCTGGCGCATGCCGGCGACAGAAGAACAGTATCTCCCGGCTCAGCGAGCTCCGAGCTCTTCTTTACTGCCTCGGCCATATTGTTCACTTCATATATATTCGTAAATCCCGCTTTTTCAGCCGCCTCTTTTATAGCCGGTGCTGTGACGCCCATGAGAACGAGTGCCTTGACTCTGCCGTCGAAGCTCTTTACGAATTCATTGAATGTATTCTTTTTGTCGTATCCCCCGGCAATTAGTATCTCGTTTGTATACGACTTTACGGCATGTATGGATGCGTCAGGGTTTGTGCCCTTTGAATCGTTTATATATCTGACACCGTTTATCGTTCCGCAGTCCTGCATTCTGTGCTTTATCCCCCTGAATGAACGAAGCGCCTCAGCGATCTTATCTGCAGAAATGCCTGACGCATGCGCTGCCGCGGCCGCAGCCAGCGCATTTGAGAGGTTATGAGGACCGGGGATCTTCAGCTCGTCTGCTCTGCATATGACTGTGTCGGCGGAGCCGTCGCGCAAAACGATATTTCCGTCCTTTACGAACGCTCCGCGTTCAAGCTCACGCTCAATCGAAAACGGAACAGCAGAAGCTCTGCATCTTTTTATTAGATCCCTGCATGTTTCGTCGTCATAGTTATATACGCAGAATTCATCAGGAGTCTGATTTGCAAATATTTTTGCCTTTGCGGCAGCGTAATTTTCAAAGCTTCCGTGCCTGTCAAGGTGGTCAGGCGTTATATTTAGAATTACTGAAACGGCCGGTTTGAAGTTCACAGTTGTCTCAAGCTGGAAACTGCTGCACTCAGTTATGAGATATGTATCATCGTCGCAGTACATGGCCTTTGATGCTACAGCCACGCCTATATTCCCGGCAAGCTCAGCTTTTATTCCGTCGGCCTTGAATATTTCATAAATCAGAGACGTCGTTGTTGTCTTGCCATTTGTTCCTGTAATAGCAACATAACGGCCCTTTCCGTACCTGTACGCAAGCTCGAGCTCGCCTATGATTTCTGCTCCCTCAGCTTCTGCTTCCTTTACATAGTCCTTCTGTGGCGGGATGCCCGGACTCAGAACGACGAGATCATATCCTTTTACGCTGCTGGGCCTGTCGCCGAAGCTGATATGAGAATATTCGCCTTCGTCAGCCAGCTTGCGCGCTGCAGCTGTCTCTCTCGCATCGTACATATCTGTCCTGGCTCCTTCGCTGTTCAGCATTGCGACAGCAGCCTTGCCCGAAATTCCAAGACCTACCACAAGCGCCTTTACGCCTTCAGCTTTTTTGTTTTTCATTTTATGATCCCGCCTTCCATATCCCCGCACGCATGGCCGTCAGGGCTCAGGCGGGGAAAACTGTCTGTTTTTGTTTTATTTTTATATTCTTTTAATTATAAATCATAATCAGCCGGCTGCGGAATAGTCCCGTAACTGGCTGATAGAAAACGCTACATCATGAGCCACGATACGAGGCAGAGAACAGCCGTGCACGTCCAGAAAACAGCTACTACTTTCGTCTCTTTCCAACCTCCGAGCTCAAAGTGGTGATGTATAGGCGTCATGCGGAATACTCGCTTGCCTCTCGTCTTAAAGCTGATCACCTGTATTATTACGGACAGAACCTCTATAACGAATATTCCTCCAGCGATGACGAGGATCAGCTCGATATGCATCAGAACAGCAGCCACCGCAAGAGCGCCTCCGAGCGCGAGCGAACCCGTATCACCCATGAACACCTTTGCCGGATGATGATTATAGATTAGGAATCCGAGACATCCTCCGCAGACTGCTGCTGCATAAATCACGGTGTCGGCAGTGCCGAAGCTCAGCGCCATGAACGCAAGGAAAAGCGCCACGAGCGCTGTGCATCCGCTCGCAAGTCCGTCAAGCCCGTCTGTGAGATTGACTGCATTTACCATCGCCACGAGCACAAAAACGACAAACGGCACATATAACCATCCGAGATCAAAGTAAGTATGCGCAATCGGAATATATATTGAAGTACCGTATTCCGAAAGCTTTGCCTGATATATCGCGATAACAGCCGCGATAACGATCTGGAATATGAGCTTCTGCAGAGCCGTGAGTCCCAGATTTCTGTGTTTCACTACCTTGATGAAATCGTCGCAGAAACCGATAAGAGCACAGAGCAGCAGAGAAATTATCAGAATAGCCATATCAGCAGTAACGCGCCCGTCGACGACGATGCCGAAAATGATGCTCGTGATTATTACGCCGGCAATGATCATAATGCCGCCCATAGTAGGAGTTCCGGCCTTCTTCTGGTGCGATTCAGGGCCTTCTTCCCTGATGCTCTGACCGGCGTGAAGACGCCTGAGCCACCTGAGTACAATCGGGCCTGCAGCCGCCGTTACGGCAAAGGAAACTGCCAGCGAAACCAGCAGCAGCATTGTGTAACTCATCTTATCTTTCCTCCTGCGCTATTTCTGATCCGAGCTTCAAAAGATGAGAAACCGCATCATTCATGTGCATGCTGTGAGATCCCTTGACCAGAATCACATCTCCGTCCCTGATTATTCCGTCAGCTCCGCTGACGAATTCCTCGCAGCTGCCGAACTGCAAAACTTCAATATTACTGTCTCCGCGCGCTTTTTCGGCACCTTCAGCTATATGTGCAGCGTTTTCGCCGACAGTGCAAAGAACGTCAACACCCTTTTCGACAGCATATTTGCCAATCTCGCGGTGGAATTCGTCTGACATACCGCCAAGCTCAAGCATGTCGGCAAGAACAGCGACTCTGCGGTTTCCAGATGCATCGGAAAGAACATCGAGCGCCGCTTTCACCGCATCAGGACTCGCGTTATATGTATCGTCTATGACGCGAAGACCGCCCGATCTCCTGACTGAGAGCCTCGATCCTGTAAGTTCTATGTGCATCAGCGCTTCGGAGCAGTCCATTATATCCATACCGGCTGTAACAGCACATCCGACAGCGACAGCAGCATCAGACGCATTGTGGGCGCCCGGAAGCGGCAGGCTGAACATCATGTTTTCCTTATTATATCTCAATATGAACGTTATTCCTTCTTCAGCGCCCTCGCCCGGAGCGTATGCTACCATATTCTCTCCAAAATCGCTGAGCTGCAGCAGTATGACGCCGTCCTGACCGGCGTTTTCGCCGCACGCGAGCTTTTTGTATTTTGTATCGGTATCAGCTAATTGAGCGAGCTTATCGTCGTCTGCATTATATACGAGCGTGCAGTTTTCATCCATGAAAGAAGTTATCTCCATCTTCGCTTTCATGATGTTGTCACGGCTTCCGAGATTTCCTATGTGTGACACGCCTATATTGGTGATGCACGCGATGTCAGGACGCACGATATCAGCGAGGACTTCTATCTCACCCATGTGGTTCATGCCCATCTCGAACACAGCCGCCTCTGTCGTGCTGTCGACATCGAAGGCCGTGAGCGGAACGCCGATATGGTTGTTGTAGTTAGCGAAACTGCATACAGTTTTATATTTATATGAAAACATGCAGTTCAGCATGTCCTTCGTCGTTGTCTTGCCTGTGCTTCCTGTCACGGCTATCTTTATAATGTCGAACTTTGCGAGGTAGTTCTTAGCCATGATCTGCATAGCTCTGAGAGTGTCGTCCGTCATTATGACAGATGCGTCTTCGTGTACGGCAAGTTCGCCGGCTGCCTTCTCCGACGAAATGAGGAACACTCGGCAGCCGTTTTCGTAAGCGGAGCTTACGTAATCGTTGCCGTCTTTTTTTTCACCTTTTAATGCAATAAATATGCTGCCGGGTCCTGCGCTGCGTGAATCGCGCTCGACTCTGTCAGCTTCGTTTCCGCCCGGACCATGCGTCAGTTCTGCTTCTGCCAGTCCGGCGGCCTCGGCTGCTGTAATTTTCTCCATAACTCTCCTAAATCTCCTGCTCTATAATCTGAAGCGCAGTTTCTCTGTCATCGAAATGCTGCTTCACCGTACCGATTATCTGATAATCTTCGTGACCCTTGCCGGCGATGATAACTGTATCGCCCGGCTTATATTCGCTGAGCGCCTTTTTTATGGCTTTTCTGCGGTCAGGCTCCACGACGTGAGGACAGTCCGTCTTATCTATTCCCGGAAGAATATCCTCTATGATCATATCGGGATCCTCTGTCCTCGGATTGTCGCTTGTTATGACGCAGAAATCCGAATTTTTTCCCGCTATTTCGCCCATGATCGGTCTCTTTGCGCTGTCTCTGTCGCCGCCGCATCCGAAGACCGTGATAACTCTTTCCGGAGTAAATTCTCTCGCTGTCTTTATGACTTTCTCAAGAGCATCAGGCGTGTGCGCATAGTCCACGATGACAGGGATGCCCTTGCTGTTGTCAACCTTTTCAAATCTGCCGGCGACGCCCCTGACCTGTTCTATCCCCGAGCTCACAGCCTCCCAGCATATGCCGGCCTCGACAGCAGCAGCTGCTGCCCCGAGCGCATTGGCGACTGAAAATCTGCCCGGCGTGTTAATCTTAAGCGTTCCGAGCTTTTCATTATCTCTGAATATCTCCGCATGTGTTCCCATTGCAGATTCATCGATTATCTCAGCTCTGTAAAAAGCACTGTCATCAGATACTGCATACGAGACGGCCGGAAGTCCGGCTTCTATGAGTTCCCTGTAAAGTCTCTGACCGTAGATATCGTCGATATTTATGATATTCATCTTTCCTGTCTGAAGGAAAAGTTTTTTCTTTGCCTGATAGTAATCTTCGAAATCTTTATGGAAATCGAGATGATCCTCTGTGAGGTTTGTGAAAATGCTGTAATCGAACTTTATCTCATCGGTCCTTGAAAGCGCAAGCGAATGGGACGATACCTCCATGACACATACGTCCGTGGCATATTCGTTCTTCATCTCATGAAACATGCGCTGAAGCTCATACGACTCCGGAGTAGTGTTTACAGACTGATGAGACGTCCCGCCATATACATATGCTATAGTGCCCAGCACTCCGCAGTCTCGTCCCGACGTCTCTATTATAGCTCTTACGAGATATGAAATCGTCGTCTTCCCGTTTGTACCGGTCACACCGAACACGAGCATGTCATCTGTCGGATGGCCGAAATAATTAGCCGAAACGGCAGCGAGGGCGTGCCGCGTGTCAGGGGCATACGCTACAGGAACATCCCGCAGATCTATTCTGTCCTGCGCAAGTACGGCGGCAGCGCCTGATCTGACAGCATTCCCGGCGAACTTATGCCCGTCGGAGGCAAACCCTTTTATGCATACGAAAAGATCGCCCTTGCGTGTTTTACGTGAATCATAGCTCACTCCCGTGATTTCCGGGTCATCATCGAGGGCTGAAACATCAGCTCCTGTTCCATGCAGTATCTGTGATAATCTCATATCGATTCTCCTGAACAGCTGCCCGCATCATCCGGGCATATATATTTACAGTAATTTCCATAGCAATTATTACAATAATATTATTTCGCGTATAGACAGACAGAATTTCCCGGTGAAAGCTCGGCTCCTGCTTCAGGATACTGATCAGCTACCTTGAAGTTTTCCGTGTCAGAAGGGCACGCGATCGCATTAAGCTGAAGATCATCGAGTGTCTCTCTCGCCTTGCTGTACGACATGCCTGCCACGTCAGGCACTGTGACCTTTGCTGTGGCGTTTGCCTCTTGTCCGTCAGTATATACCGGCGTTATATTCAGATACTTTAGACAGTCGCTCATGATGGCCTGGACACCGGGGCCGGCTGTCTTGCCGCCAGAGTGGACTCCCTTAGGAGAGTCAACTATGAGCAGGACAGCAAACTGCGGATCATCCATAGGCGCCATTGCGAAGAACGATGAATATACATCGTCGGTATATTTTCCGTCTACGACCTTCTGTGCCGTGCCTGTCTTGCCTCCTATTCTGTAACCTGGTATATAAGCAGCGCTTCCTGTTCCGTTTCTTACTACACCTTCCATCATGCGGCATACATCGTCAGCGGTAGACTTCGATACAATCTGGCGTATGACTTCAGGCGAATATTTTTTTACAGTCTTTCCATTCGAATCCACAAGTCTGTCCACAAGGCGAGGCTTCATCATTTTACCTTCATTGCCTATGGACGTAAATGCCGTTATGAGCTGAATCGGGGTTACAGCGATACCCTGGCCGTATGACATCGTCGCAAGAACTACATTTCCTATGTCATTCTTGTTCTGAATAATAGCTGATGTCTCGCCAGGAAGATCTATTCCCGTCGTCGTATTGAATCCGTATCTGTCGAGATACTCATAGAACTTGTCTTTTCCCAGACGCTGCGAGAGTGCGATAAATACAGGGTTGCACGAGTTTGCTACGCCCTGTGCAAGCGTTTCTGTGCCGTGAGGAGCGTAATACCTCCAGCAGCGCAGCGGCTGTCCTGAAATATATACAGTACCCGGGCAGACGAATGTATCTGAAACACTCGTGAGGCCTTCCTCGAGCGCCATAGACGTTGTGAGAAGCTTAAACGGCGATCCTGGCTCATAAGTGTCGCTCACGAGCGGGTTTCTCCACATCGTTCCGCTCCAGTACGCCACCTTCTCTTCATCGGTCATCGCTGCTAGCTTTTTCTTTTCTGATTCCGAAATAGGAGTTCTCGGATCATTCAGATTGAAGTCAGGGTAATCAGCCATCGCGTAAATCGCGCCTGTCTTTGGATTCATCGCTATAGCCATGACTCTTTCGGCGTTTGTAGTCGCCTGGACATCCTTTATAGCGTTTTCAACATAATGCTGTATTACTTCGTCTATCGTGAGTACAACGCTGAGCCCCTCTGTCTCAGGATAGTATTTTTCTATGCCGCTAGTTATGGATCTTCCCGATGCATCTGTGCTTCTTATGATCTTTCCCGATTTTCCGTTCAGATACTGATCGTAATACTGCTCTATACCGAACACGCCGACATTGTTGTCATTCGTTATGCCGATGACATGCGATGCAAACTCGCCTACAGGATAATATCTGCGCATCGCGGACGAAATCTGCAGTCCGCTCACCTTGCCGTCCTTGATGAGTTTCTCAAGTTTTTTATATGTATCAGCATCTATGTATTTCTCAAGCTGAACAGACTTCTTCTCTGATGTCAGCTTTTCCTTTATCTCGTCCTGAGTCATATCGGTGAAGAGCGCAGCAAGCTCAGAAGCCATGTCATCAGTAAAACCGCTCTTCTTCTTTTCAGCTGAAGCGATATCATCCGGCGCAGCCCATACAGCATATCCAGACTGATTTATGGCCAGTGCCTTGTTGTTTATGTCGTAGATCGATCCCCTTCTCGATGTTACCGTCGTTTCGCGCGTCTGCCTTTCGACTGCCATGGAGCTGTACTCGTCAGCCTTTACTATCTGTATGTATCCGAGCCTCGCGGCGATGACAGCGAACATGCCCACTACTATCATGAATATTATGATTAAACGTTTGTCTCTCGTAAACTGGGAGACCTTTTTACTGCGCTTTCTCTTCTTTTTTATGCCATTATCAGATGCGCTGTCAGCTCTTTCCGTGCGGCCAAAGTCTGCCATTTTATATTCTCCCTGAAACCCCTTTTCTATGATACCTGTAACGTGGCTTAACAATTTTTCTCATAAAAACAGGAGACGTCCCGACTGTAAGCGGCCTGCGGACGTCTCTTGTGAATCTGCCCCTTCGCTCCCGCTCTGAAGCCATATATAGTTCGAGCGGACGCAGTCCGTCTTCTTATGTCAGGAAAGAAGGCGGCTCGCAGCCTCCGCCGGCGAGATGTCCTCCTGTATGGCGGCTCCGCGCTGAGACTCTGAAAGCGATTTTATATAATTATTTACTTCACTCGTGCCTTTTAGCTTCACGACATAAACATACTGTTCCTGAGACGGATACGTCATGCCGAGACTCTCTTTGGCGTATGATTCGATTTTGTCGAGCTGATTGTTGCTGTTGAGATTGACGTTCAGGTTGTCGATGTCATTCGACAGCTCTTTTTCCTGCTGCGTCAGAGTATATATATGATAATTTATATCTGACTTCCAGGCCTGAAGACATATGAAAATGAGAGAGCACAATCCGATTACTGCAATCAGCCCAAGTATTACTGCCCTTCCTCTCGCACTGACTCGATATGAAGAATGGCTCTTCTTTTCAGATGCCTGTTTTTTCCTCTGTTTCTGCTCAGGCTCAGGCTCTGGTTCGAGCTCTACACCGTAGCGCAGATAATCTTCTTCATATTTATGCCATTCTTCTGCTGCTAACATCAATTTCCTCCAGACGTATAACCATTTATGAAAAGCACAGACGCCTGAAAAAGATGCCTGTGCAGAATTACAGCTTCTCTGCAATACGGAGCTTTGCGCTGCGCGATCTCGGGTTAGCCGCCAGCTCCGCCGGCGATGATACAACCGGTTTTTTAGATATCCTGCGGATCACCGGCTTCTTGCCGCATACACACGGCAGTCCCGGCGGACAGGTACACGGATTTTCCGCTTTCTGGAACTTCTGTTTTACTATTCTGTCTTCTAAAGAATGAAATGTTATTATGCAGAGCCTGCCTCCGGGAGCGAGAACATCTATAAATTCATCTACAGCGCTCTCAAGTCCGCCAAGCTCGTTGTTTACTTCGATTCTGATAGCCTGAAACGTTTTTTTAGCAGGGTGATGTCCGCGCCTTCTGGCCGATGCCGGAACAGCCTCCTTTATAATCTCTACAAGTTCCCCTGTCGTCTCTATCGGTTTCTTATTTCTTTCCCGGTCTATGAACCCTGCTATTCTGGACGCCCACTTTTCTTCGCCGTATTCGCGTATTATTCTCGTCAGCTCTTCTCTGCTGTAACCGTTTACCACGTCATAAGCTGAAAACGACGCAGTCCTGTCCATCCTCATATCGAGAGGAGCCGAGTGCATATATGAAAACCCTCTCTCTTCTTCGTCGAGCTGAAACGACGAAACTCCGAGATCAAGAACCGCACCGTCTATTTTCTCAATTCCGAGATCAGAAAGAACGCGCCTGACTTCAGTGTAATTGCTGTGAACGAGCTCTTTTCTGCAGGCATACGCTCTGAGACGTTTTTCCGCAGCTTCGAGCGCATCATCGTCTCTGTCAATGCCTATTAACATCCCGCCTGAGCCGAGCCTGGCGCATATTCCTGCTGAATGACCGCCTCCGCCGAGAGTTCCGTCAACATAGATCCCATCAGGCCTGACTTTTAAATTGTCGATAGTTTCACTGAAAAGCACAGGAGTATGTGAAAATTCCATTGTCAGATTCCAAGTTTCTTCATATTTTCTGCAATATTCTCTTCTGAGAAGGCCGGAGTACTTATGTAATCATCCCAGACCTCTTTTGCCCAGATTTCGATTCGGGTATTTACGCCGATCGAGACCACGTCCTTGCCGATATGGGCGTGATCAAGGAGCGTCTGCGGAATATTGAGCCTGCCCTGTTTGTCCAGCCTGCTCTCTGCAGCATTGGCGAAAAAGTATCTCGTAAACGCTCTGCCACCATCTTCAGACATAGGAATGACATCGAGCTTTGCGACAAAATCGTTCCACGCCGCCATAGTAAAAACAAAAAGGCAGCCATCGAGACCTCTCGTCAGCATGAATGACTCTCCGAGATCTTCGCGGAACTTCGCAGGTATAATGATCCTGCCCTTAGGATCTAATGTATGATAGTAAGTACCGCTGAACATCCCTTTTACTCCACTTTTTACTGCTTTACTTTCACTATACTCCACAGAGCCCTTTTTTTCAACCAGATAAAAGGTTCCGACTCCCAGTAAGAATAAACGCAGAAATTGGGAAAAATCGTTGAAAAAACTGAATCTTACGTCATAAAAGTCTATGTTGGAAAAAGATAAAATTAAGAAACTCACAAAAAAAGCATGCAAAAATACAAAAATCCGACGGCTCCGCCGACGGGGAATTCAGACTACGCGCCGGAAGCGCATGCCCGCTCATATAATTTTTATCAGCCTTAAATCATCAGTCCACTATCCGATCGGGAGTGAAGTGGAGGGAATTCTGTTCACTGTATCCAACACGGCCAGTTTCAGCTGTTTTTCTCAAATAGTATCAATCATGAGTTCCCTGCTGATATTACGCCGGAAAATAAATATTGTTATTATCAAAAATTATAAAGCACCGCTTTTCAAACACATACAGCATAATGGAGCGCCGTCATGAACGCCCTGCCAGCAAAAAGCCCGGATCTCCGTAAAAAGTGAAGTCATACACCGTTACGAATGAATCCGGACAAATTTTCTGAATATGATTTGTATAGAGACGACAGCATATTCTGTCTTCTCAATATTGTACGCCGGTAATCAGATCATCAGATATTTTACTGAATTCCCTGATTTCTAATTACCGTCAGTCAGGGATCAGGCCTGCTGCCGACAGTATCCTGACAGCTGTTCCTCCGGGAGTCAGATCATCGACATATATCACTGCATCGGCGGCACTGGTGTAAGCGTCGTATCTCTGTTTCATGAGCCACGAAATGTATCCTCGGTTCATATGGCCCTCAAGCTTCGGACGCTTTACACTGCTCTTTTCCAAACGCGCAAGAACTGTTTCAGGCTCCGCCTCCAGCAGAAAAACAACACCGTTTTTCTTGAGCGCATCTACGTTTTCCTGACGGAGCAGCGTTCCGCCTCCCGTGGAAATCACGAGCCCGCTCTCCTCTGAAAGCTCTCTGCACAGTTTTGTTTCCATGTCTCTGAACGCCTTTTCGCCAAGCTCAGAGAATATCTCCGGAATAGTCATGCCGGCTTTTTCCTCTATGATCTGATCCATCTCCACCGGTTTGAAATCTGCGTAAAGCGCTATTTTTTCGGCTGAAGACGATTTGCCGGTGCCCATAAATCCGCCGAGCACTATATTGCCTCTGCCGGTAAGCTCCATTTTGAATTTCTTCTGCGGCGGCCTCGAAGCTCTGTAGAGAGCACGGAGCATCATATCTGTCGTATCGGCGTCGAGCTGCCCAGGCGCCGATGTGCGTCCGGCGGAAGCAAATGTCAGCACGCTCCCGAACTGGCCGCCGCACACCCTGGATAGAACGCCTTGTCCGCTCATCGATATTAGGATGAACGGCGTCTCACATGTGCGCTTAAGCTGTTCTGACGCTGTCAGAACAGACAGCAGATCGGAGTCAGACTGCGGCATCACTGCCGTTTTGATCACATCAGCACCACATGATGCCATTTCATTCATGTGCGCGATAATCTCGTCTGCGGACGGAGTCCGCGTGAAATCGTGAAAGCTAAGTACAGTCCTGATATCTTTGCTTCTCATGAGAGAAGGCAGCAGACCGCTCGAAACGCACTCGCGCGAAAATTCCAGATCTATAGCGTCTATGTATCCGCTGTCAGCAGCCGCTTCAGCAATTTCAACATATTCGTCGTCTCTGACGTCAGCTTTTCCGCCTTCTTTCATTGTCCTGAGCGTGAAAAGCACTGGCCTTCCAGGCAGTATATTTCTGATCGTTCTCAGCGCCGCATCAACAGTATTAGAGTTTAGAAAACCTGTATCGTCGAGCCAGTCTGCCCTGAACTCCACGATGTCTGCCGGAGAATCGGCGATTTTTTCTGCATGGTGCATTATCTCAACTATGCTGCCCGCTGTTATCGGCGCACATATTACCGGCATTCTGTCAGGTCCGAGCTTCACGCCGCCTATTTCAATCGTTTTCATCGCTTTTGACCTCCGCTTCCGGACCGCTTTCTGAAAATTCCTCCGCCTCGTCTTCACAAGCTTCTTCAAAATCATCTTCAATCGGGACGGGCTCGATTATTTTCTTTGCTTTTTCGAGTGCCTCGGCGGGCACATAGATACCGACCGGCGATATGGTTGAAAGCCCCATAGATATTTCAATGAAATTTGATGCTCCGCGGTATCGCTTTTCCGCAGGTATTTTTTCAGCAGCCAGCTTGGACACAAATATGTCAGCTTCGAATGTGTCTTTTGCATCTATGAGAAACACGCCGTCTCTCCACGTATCATTTTCTCTGTTTTTTCTGCCGGTTCCGAACATTTCTCCTCCGTGTCATTCGGCAGCTGCTGCAGAAACGCCGCGAGCACGCCTGTAAATTTTCATTTATGATTCATGCTGCTTTTTATATTTCAGCCGATATCAAAACTCGATATTTCTCCACTTAAAAACACAATGGATGTCCGAATTCACTGAATCATGGCAACGGCATAACCGTTGCATATGAATCGGGACAAAATTCCTGTAACGGCGACATTATCCCGCTGCCTGTACTGCATACGGAAAATAATTGCCGCAGCATGTAAGGATTTCTATACGTTGAACAGGAAGTGCATGACGTCGCCGTCCTGAACCACGTAGTCCTTTCCTTCCGATCTGAGCAGTCCCTTTTCTCTCGCAACGCCGAGATTGCCATTGCACTCGACGAGCTGATCGTATGTAATGGTCTCCGCTCTTATGAAACCTCGCTCGAAATCAGTATGAATTTTTCCTGCTGCCTGAGGCGCCTTTGTGCCCCTTGTAATGGTCCATGCCCTGACCTCAGGTTCTCCGGCTGTAAGGAACGATATCAGATTAAGCAGCGAATAGCTCGATTTCACGAGTTTGTCAAGGCCTGATTCTTCTATACCGAGATCATCGAGGAATGCCTGTTTTTCATCGTCCTCGAGCTCAGCCATCTCTGCTTCAATCTCTGCGCATATCGTAATAGCCTCAGAACCTTCTGTCTTTGCAAATTCAGCCACACTGTGCGAGTATTCGTTTCCCTCTGCAGCGTCATCCTCGCCGACATTCGCTACGTATATTATAGGCTTGTATGAGAGCAGATTCAGACTCTCTGCAAATTTCTCATCCTCCGGGTCATCGAATGTCATAGTCCTGGCCGACAGTCCCTGTGAAAGCACATCATTTATGCTCTCCATGATGGAAAGCTCTCTTTTAGCGGTCTTGTCGCCGCTTTTCGCGATCTTTGCGATCTTCAGCTGCTGCCTCTCGAGCATCTCCATATCCGAAAGTATCAGCTCTGTATTTATCGTATCTATGTCGGAAAGCGGATCGATCTTTCCGTCGACGTGAACGACGTTTCCGTCCTCAAAACATCTTACAACATGTACAATCGCTGAAACCTCGCGTATATGTCCGAGGAACTTGTTTCCAAGTCCCTCTCCTTTTGACGCACCTTTGACAAGACCTGCTATATCATAAAATTCAATCGTAGTATAAATCGTCTTTTTTGCATTATATATGTCCGTCAGCACCTTGAGTCTCTCGTCCGGTACTGTAACGACTCCGACGTTAGGCTCTATAGTGCAGAACGGATAATTTGCCGCCTCTGCTCCTGCCTTTGTGATAGCGTTGAAAAGCGTGCTCTTGCCTACGTTAGGCAGGCCTACTATGCCAAGCTTCATGTTCCTGTTTCCTTTCCCGTGAATATTCCATCTGATTTATCTGATAAATACGCTCCGCGCATTTTTTCCTGTAATGCAATTAATTAGTCTATCACAAAGCTGCGCCGCCCTCAATACGGGAGACTTGTTTCCAGATCAGTTATCGAGGCTTCTCATCATTCTGACTGTGAATGCAGTGCCTTCTGCTCTCGTGAGTATGGCTTTCGGGCGCAGTGTATTGTCGTCATATCCGCTGACAAGGCTATGCTGCGCAGCATACACGATCCACTCGCGTGCATAATCAGATATGTCTGCAGAATCGGTGTATCCGAGTCCGTCCGTATAATCATCCGCTGAAGAATCAGCGTTTGCTGAAGCCAAAGAATTATCTGCATCGGCAGATTTTTCCCCTTTGTTCGTCGATTTTTCGACAGAACTCATATATCTGCCCATGATTACGAGCATATCCTGACGCGATATTTTCTGGTTGGGAGCGAATTTATTTTCGCTGACTCCGCTGACTATGCCGTTCTCGTATGCCCATCTGACTGCGCCAGCATACCACTGATCAGCAGGCACATCGGAAAACGGATTTGATCCTGACGCTGATAGATCGGCACCGGCCGCACGTGCGATCATCTGCACTGCCATGGCCCTCGTAAACGAGCCCCCGGCATCGAATATGACCGGCGTGACGCCGGACGTTATCCCTCTGCTCACAGCCTCGTCAACATAACTCTTATACCAGACATCAGCCGGAACGTCTCCGAAATTGTCGCCTTCATACATTGCGTAGAGCTCTGTGTCATTATCAGCTGTAAAGGAATACGATGTTTCATTGCTGATGAAATTGCCATATCTGTCGTACCATCCGGTGAATGCGGCAGTGCTGCCTGATGCAGGTTCAGCTTTGACCGTAACCTGTGTTCCGGGATCGACGCTGCACGAGCCTGAAGCTTTACCTGATGCCGATGCGGCCGCCGTCACAGACGCTTGTCTCCTGAATGACGCTGTAAGCTTCTGTTCACGGTCCAAAGTAAACGAATATACAGAATCTGATGAAAGATAATTGCCGTCTTCGTCATACCAGCCTGTGAAGACACAGTGCTCCGCAGGAACTGCTGTCAGAGTCACATTCGTGCCGTAGCGGTAGGCTCCGGTTCCTTTTACACTGCCTGAGCCTGTTCCGGAAACGGCGCTTGTGATATTGAGCTTCCACGGATTTGATGATGAAGGATCTGTCGGATCCCATCTGCTGTTTGCCGAGCCTGAGACGCTTTCAACAGCTCTTTTCGGTTTGCCGAGAGCGCCTGTATAAGAACTGTCATATATTGTGACGAGTGTACCTGTCGGACAGTTGTCGTATATCCACTTCGCGTCAGCAGTCTGAAGTCTCACACATCCGCGTGACGCGAAACTGCCGAGAGCGTCATATTCGCTGCTTATCATTGTATTTTTATCTGCCGACGTATAGCATATAGAATGAAACAATATGCTGCCATGAATACGCGAAGCGTACTGTCCATATGTTCCGTCAACCATCAGTCTCCATTTATACCTCGAATCAGGCGTGGAAAACGTGCCTGTCGGTGTTTCGTGCCCTGCTCTTCCGCACGAGGCTATCATAGCTTTCAAAGGAACTGAATATCTTCCATCGTCTCCGACTCCGTAAACGGTAACAGTGTTCATCTGACGGTTTACCATGATGTAATACGGGCTTTTCCCGTTGTAAGCCGTTTTTTCTGCAGCCGTCAGGTCTGCCGCGTGTGATTCTCCAGTGCCCGAATGTTCCGGGAACACGATGAAAACTCCTGTCAGAGATAGCAGCAGCGCTATAAACAGACTGCATATTCTTTTTCTGTGCGTAGTCATAAAAACCTCCGTTCCAGATTCAGCCGACTGAGTGCGCATCTGTGCGCCCTGTTTTTACCATTTTTATTTGATCGTGCTCTGCTGGCGCGAAGCCTCTTTTTCTGAATTGCTGATTATCTCCTTCTCGATGAGCCTGCTGCGTCCGGCGGCGTCTATGTGCTTCAGCACGATGTACATGATCAGCCCCGCAATAAACGCGATCAGACTTATGAACTGAGCTGTTCTGAACGGCCATATCAGGAAATCTCCTATGTGAAGCACACCGGGAACTGATGCCGGATCGTAGCCGGCAGCCTTGAGCGGCATGACGAGTTCAGACGGTCCCGCGAGCAGGCTGTCCGTTCTGAGCTGCTCAACAAAAAAGCGCTCGAGCGAATACAGCATCAGATAGAGTGAAAATGTCTGGCCTCTGAAATTTTTTCTGCCGTCCGCAACTGAGAGCAGTATGAAAAGAAACAGGCACCATATGGATTCGTAAAGGAATGTCGGATGTACTCTGACTCCGTCTATCATTATTCCCCACGGCAGATCTGTCGCAGTGCCGTGTGCCTCCTGATTGAAAAAATTGCCCCAGCGGCCGACAGCCTGCGCGAGTGCTACCTCAGGAATAGTGAGGTCAAGCATAGTTAAAAGACTGATCTTCTTATGGCGGCAGACGAAAAAGGCGGCGATGATCCCGAATATGAGTCCGCCCTGAATCGCGAGACCGCCGGCTCTGATATTGATCACGTCGAAAAAGCTGTGATAATTCTCCCACTCGAATATGACATACCAGGCCCTTGCGCCAACGATGCCGACAGGCAGAGAAATTAGGACGGCATCGAGAAGATCGTCCTGCGAGATGCCTCGCCTCGGCGCACGGTGCATCGCAATAGCTGTTCCGAGGATCATGCCGGCGCATATTAGAAGCGCGTACCACCTTATTTCAAGGCCGAATATGGTAAATGCGACCGGATTCGGTGTAAAATTCATATTTCACCCTCCTGACCATACTGTTTCAAGACAGTTTTTCGCCCGCCGGACATGGTATAGTACGGCGGGCGTGTGCGGGCGGAGCCCGCGTAAGCAGCAGTGCTCATCTCGTATTTTGTGACTGGGACTGCCGCCGGAAATTTTCCTGTATGTGTACTGCTCCGATTTATAGAAGCCGGAGCTTCCTGATGCGTTATTTTCTGCAGCTTACACAGCAGAATTTCCCTTTAATTTGCAGATGACGATGCATCAGCCGATGTGTCTGATTTTGCTGATGAGTCTGCTGTTTCATTCGTGGTTACAGAAGAACTGTTCACAGCTGAAGAGCTCTTTGCCACCGAATCCTTGTCAGGCGCGTCACCTGTACGCTCAAATGTGAATTCCATGAGAGGCGACTTTTCGCTGTCAGCGCTCGTCGAATCTGAAGAGCTGTTATCGTCGTAATATCTGCCCATGTCCATGACGATTTTTCCGTCTTTTAGCGTCGCCTTGTAATTCTGAGTATCTTTAACTTCTGCGCTCGACGAACCGGCGAGTTCCTTCTTCATTTCTTCTTCAGTCATGCCGTTTGCCTCAGCGAATGACTTGAGATCGATGCTCATCTTATAGTCGTCGCCCATATTCTTCCATTTCATAGGAAAAGAGCTGCCCATCATGTCCAGCCTGCATGTACCGTCATCCCACACGTAAAGTATTACGGAATCTCCGAACGACGATCCGAGCTGACTCATGATGTCTCCGCTGCCCATGTCGAGCGCCGAACACTTCCACTCACCGAGGATAGGGTCGTCAGCTTTCGATGTTGACGAACCGCACCCGGCAAACAGAACCGCCGACATGACTACAACGAGCACTGCTGCCAGTATTTTCTTCATTCTTTTCATAAGTTACTCCTTGTGATAATAGTGATTACTTCTCTGTGCGCTGTAATGTAACTGCTCTGTCATGACGCGCAGTCAGCCATGACATGAATATTCATCTGCGCACATTTGCGATATCCGATATTATACAACCACATGAAATATAATGCCCGGACAATTTTCACAATTCATTCTTCTGCCGCTGGCATTCCTGATCGCTTCCACGGGCAGGCCAGCGAGTTTTTCGCCGCATAACTATGCCAAAACCACGAATGACGTCAGCGCACAGACACTTACGCAGTATCCGGACTGTCATATTCTCATATTCAATGTGCTCCCTGTACTGCGGTCAGGCGTTTTTTCTGTCTGAGCGTACAACAATTCTATTCCTGATGAAATTAGAGAACATCGTCAGGTACCTCATGACAGATTCCTCTGCTATCGCGAACACGACGAACAGCATTATGCACTGTGTCGATACTGAGTTTATCGCGAACAGGCCGTGAAACATATATGTGCAAAGCATCAGCCCCGCCGCGCAGAAAGCTATGACAGCGATTCTGTACCAGTTAAGAGGCTTTGAAATATAGAGCAGTATGATGAACCCGACTATTGAGAGCAGGAATGTGCTCGCGACACCGACATCTGAAGACGACACGCCGAATGTCCTTCCGAACACCACCATCGCAGCGATAAAGAAAAACGACGTGAGCGCCGCTGGCAGCGATGAAATGAATATTTCCTGCATGAACCTCAGCTTCTGTTTTTTCATGTTCGGCTCCAGAGCAAGCGCAAATGCCGGAATTCCTATGTTGAACATCGATATGAGCGAGATCTGCGTCGGCTGAAGCGGATAGGCAAATGCATTTATGATCGAGAAAATAGCCAGGAACATCGAAAACAGATTTTTGTATATGAACAGCGTCGCCGAGCGCGTGATATTGTTGATATCGCGGCGTCCCTCTGCGATTATTTCCTTCATTCGGGAGAAATCTGAGTCAAGCAGAACGACCTGCGCCGCCTGACGCGCCGCATCGCTGCCCTCGCCCATTGCGATTGAACAATCGGCTTCCTTCATCGCGAGTATGTCGTTTACGCCGTCACCCGTCATCGCGACTTTATGTTTTTTCTGTTTGAGAGCTTCGACTATCTGTTTTTTCTGCTCCGGCTTGACGCGTCCGAATACAGTGTATTCGTCTACAGCCTCTCTAACCTTATCGTAGCTGTCGAGCGCCGATGCATCCACATAACTCGATGCGCCAGGAATTCCAGCAAGTTCTGCAACTTTGGAAACTGTGAGCGGATTGTCTCCCGAAATAACCTTTATCCTGACTTCCTGTTCCGTAAGGTAACTGAACGTCTCTTTTGCGTTCGGCCTGAGATTGTTGACTATGCTGACGAAAAGCACCGGCCTGAACCTGTATCCATCGTCTCTGACGAGAGCGAGCACACGCTCGCCACGGCCTGCTCTTTCTGTGATAAGATCAGCGTTCGCGGCGGCATCGTCTTCCTCGAGCAGAAACTCAGGCGCACCGAACCGCAGGATCTCGTCGTCAGTCACCACTTCTGAATACTTCGTCGCTGAGCTGAACTGGACGACGTCAGACGCATGGAGCGGCTCCTGCTCCGGAAAGTACTTCTTGAGAGCTTCAGCTGTATCGTTTGTGTCTCCGACTGTATATACATAGGCACCCAGCAGATTTTTCGAGTATTCAAACTGTGATGCTTCAGTGTCGGCCGGCGCAAAAAGCTCTTTTACCGTCATATGGCTATCAGTTATCGTGCCTGTCTTGTCGACGCAGAGCACATCTACCCTTGCAAGCGTCTCTGTGCTCTTCATGTCGTGCAACAGCACCTGATTCTTCGCCAGCCTCGCCGCGCTCAGCGCCAGCGCAATCGTGACGAGAAGATAAAGGCCTTCAGGGATCATGCCGATGACAGCGCCGACCATCGATACAACGCCTTCTCTGAACGTCAGACTGTTTACAGCCATGGACTGATACAGCAGCATAATTCCGATTGGAATGATGGCGATTCCGGCGATTCTTATGATCAGCTCCACACCCCTTATCATCTCTGAAGGCTTTTCTTTCATTTCCTTAGCCTTCTCTGTCAGCCTCGCCGCATATGAATCTGCTCCGACGTGAGTCAGCTTTGCTGCGCATTTTCCCGAGACTATGAAACTTCCTGATTTGAGCTCGTTCCCCGGTTTTTTTTCGATCTCGTCAGATTCTCCTGTCAGCATAGATTCGTTTACGGCAAGCTTACCGTTTGTAATCACAGCATCCGCCGGTATCTGCTGCCCGCCTCCGAGAATGATCAGATCGCCAAGAACCAGCTTGTCGGACGGGACGACCTTCTCCGATTCGTCTCTGATAACAGTATATTTAGACTGCTCCATGATCGACAGACCATCGAGTATTTTCTTTGCGTACAGCTGCTGCACTATTCCTATTATCGTGTTCGCGATTATCACCGGAAGGAATGTCAGGTCGCGGAATGAGCCGACTATCACCAGAAGCACCGTGATAACAAAGAATATCCCGTTGAAATATGTAAAAATATTGTCCTTTATTATCTCTTTAGTTGTCTTTGCAGATCCTTCGGGCATAGTGTTAACATTGCCTTTATTAATCTGATCTCTGACCTGGCTGCCGGTGAGACCATTATACGATGTCTGAATCGAATTATTCATAATTTAAGAACGCTGAATTACGCGCCCGTGCCTTCACTTTCTGCGCTTTTTCTGCCGGGATGAAGCCTTTCGTCAAAATCTGCCATTATATCCGAGATTCTGATCTGCTGAGGGCATACCTTTTCGCAGCTGTGGCAGTGAACACATGCTCCCGGCTTTTTATCTTTGTCGAGTGCCGCGACCGCCATGATGGAAATGAAGTCGTTTTCGACAGTTTTGTTTTGATTGTAAAGCTCGATGATCCATGGAATATCGAGTCCCTGGGGACAGTGAGTCGTGCAGTAATGGCAAGCCGTGCAAGGCACGGAACCCTTCCTGATCCTGTCTGCCGCTATACTCTGAAGTGCGTCCCAGTCAGCTTCACTCAGTGCTTTATCAGTGTTCCAGATGCTGATATTCTGTACGAGCTGATCCTTGTGCGTCATTCCTGAAAGTACCATTGTGACTCCCGGAATCGTCTGCAGAAATCTGAATCCCCACTCGGCCGGAGCAAAATCAGGTTCCAGGGCATCGAGGCGCGCTTTTTCGTCCTCTGAAAAGTCTATGAGCTTTCCGCCTCTAAGCGGTTCCATAACCCAAACAGGAATGCTCCGGCAGCTCAGATCCTCTACCTTGCGCTTCGCATCCTGGAACGTCCAGTCAAACCAGTTGAGCTGCAGCTGGCAGAATTCCATATATGGTCCGTAAACTTCCATAAAACGCTCATAAGTCGTGAAATTTGCGTGTATTGAAAATCCGAGGTGTTTTATGCGTCCGTTTTCAACTTGTTTTCTGAAGTATTCCAGTATGCCGTATTGCGGATCAAGGTACTGTTCGATGTTCATCTCACACACATTGTGAATTAGATAGAAATCAAAATAGTCGACGCGGCATTTCACGAGCTGCTGTTCGAATATCTCCTTTACCTTCGGCATATTTGAAAGATCATATCCCGGGAACTTGTCCGCAAGATAAAAACTCTCTCTCGGAAACTTCGAAAGTCCCTTTCCCACAACTAATTCTGAATTCCCGCCGTGGTATCCCCATGCTGTGTCAAAATAGTTTATGCCGTGGTTATATGCATATTCGATCATGTCAAGTGCTTCGTCCTCGTTGACTTTTGTGTCGTCGCCGTCAATAACAGGAAGCCTCATGCATCCGAGGCCGAGTCCTGAAAGTTTCATCCCTTTAAAATCTCTGTATATCATATTTTCCTCCGTCTGAAACGATGCGTGCCACGCAATCTATGTAAATGTCATTCCAAACAAGCTTATCCTCTACAGATGACTTCACCTGATACAGGATAACCTAAATATTATTATTTTCTCATAATTTCTCAATTAGTCAACATTATGTGTTCACGGATATGGGCTTTTGAATGATTCAGAAAAACCTCACTGAAAGCAAATGCGTCAACACCAGCATAATACTCCGCAGACGCTGCACCACATTCGCGCACTCGTGAGCTCTGCTCACATCTGCGCGCATCCGCGCGCATAGACGGCTGCGCCGGATCTCGATAAAATCCACATTAAATTAGACATGTTTTACCGCAGCGCCGTCTTTGTCAGCGGATCTGACGCCATAGCAGTATTTTTCCGGCTCAGGCCGGGCCACTGCCGGATTTCTCCGACATTTCAAAGACAATCCTTTCAATATTTTTTATTTTTATGTTTCATCTGCAACAATTGGATATTACAATATCAGTTAGATAAATGACTCATTATCTTGAGCTGCACACAGCGGCATCCGCATAATCTGCACCGGCAGGAGTACTGTGCTGCTTCTGTCTTTTCTGATGCAGACAGAGCCTGAGTGTCTGCTGTTTCCGTCAGCACTGCATTTATTTTAATACTGCATTATTTATAATATGGAAGGAAATACAAACATGGAATACGAGATGACAATTGCCGGGCTTAAACGCCATCTTCCTCTGTGCCCGATAAACGACACCACACAAATCGGCGCATTTATCATGTTCGGAGACAGCGAAATCACAGAAAAGGCTGCCGCCGCGCTTCTCAAACTGGCTCCGGATTTCGACGTGATCGTTACGGCCGAATCCAAGGGCATCCCTCTCGCCCACGAAATGTCTCGCCAGTCGAGATACAGCGATTATGTCGTCATGAGGAAAGGCGCCAAGCTTTACATGAGAAATGTAATTCAGACAGAAGTCAACTCGATAACGACTGACCATATCCAGACGCTCTGTATCGGCGAGGATGACGAAAAGCTCATAAAAGACGCTCGAGTGCTACTCGTCGACGACGTCATCAGCACCGGCGAATCCATGAAATCCATGGAAACATTAGTAAATCAGGTCGGCGGAATTGTAGCCGGCAGGATGTCTGTGCTCGCCGAAGGCGATGCCGCCGAAAGAGATGACATCGTCTTTCTCGAAAAACTGCCGCTGTTCGACAAGGATGGAAATCCAAAGTAACAAATAATCAGCCTGCAGTCAGATATGAAGAATATTCGAACCGCGGCCGCTCCGCGGACAATGCAGCCTCCGACCAGGCTGCTGCGCTGCGTTTCAGCTGAGCGCCGCTCAATGCGCTCAGTCAGCTTATTGATTACTCAAAAAAGCGCGGCTGATCCGTGGGAGCGGATGCCGCGCCATATCTGAATAACCTGGTGGTGTCAGAAGGTCATTGCACAAATGGGAGAGATTTGCAAAACGTCAGACGATGATGCGCATTGCAAGCTCACACTTCTGCGCATCATCATGACACCGCCGGTCCATCAGTCAAAATAACTGAGAATCTGGTCTCTGACCTCTTTATATCTTTTCTGCGGAATCGTTATCTCCATGCCGTCAGCCATGGTCACGGAATGATATTTTATCCTTTCTATATATTGGAACAGACACGATATAGCTTCGGTGAATTCTTAAGAATATATCGTCCAGTTTTTTCTCAATCACCGAAAAGTTCTCAGACACCGTAATCTCATGATCTTCCAGGTGAATCACTGTATGGTGTCTCAGACTCTCAAGCCACATTATCCTGTGCATAGGCATGATGATATAACTGCCTTTTCTGTCAGACACCTCTATCATCCTGTCAAATCCAAGACGTATTATTATTAATTTTATCGGGTTTCTACAAAATTGTGAATACGGGCTGCACGAATAACCACTGTACAGGAACAAATACTCGATAACCCCTATAAAATCTGACCATTATCATCAGTCAGCCGCATCGCTCTTTCTTCAGTCCTTTCAACCGTCTGCGCCGGAAATCAGGTACATGAAACAGAGGACCGCCGCCCACTCAGTCAAAGACGTCAGTTAGTTCTTCGAGCGGCTTTCTGTTCGGACTTTTCATAGGGCCGTCAGGCTTTCCTACAGGAAGAAAAGCAGTCAGATACCAGCCCGGCATCGAGAATCCGAGCTCTTCAGCTATCAGATTCTCTATTTTTTCGTGCATGAAATTCGGACTCGTCATAAAAGCCGACCCATAGCCGAGCTCAGTAGCAGTGAGCACACCGTGCTCAATCGCCGCACCGACGCTCATCATCGCGTTGCTGCGGACATTTAACTCGTCTATCATTTCCTGCGGTCTGCCCAGCAGGATATATTCATTCGTGGCGCAGTTAGGAACAGTTCTTGAATATATGATTATCAGAACAGGCGCTTTGAACGCAAACAGCGTAAAGAGCTTTGAGAATTTGGCAAATCGCTTTCCCTTTTTCGGATCGACTTCGCTGACTTCATCGGCAAGCGCATTCATCCCGCCGGCGATGAGTTTTTCCAGATGCTCAAGAAATATGCGATTTCTGACGATGAGGAAATGCCAATTCTGTTCATTTTCACTTGACGGCGCGAGACGCATCGCGTTTAGAATTTTTCTGATATCTTCGTCAGGCACAGGCTCGTCTCTGAATTTCCTGCACGTCTGCCTCTTTTTTATGGCTTCCTGCAATTCCATTGCTTTCCTCCTTTAAAATTGCATTCTGATTTTCCCGTTGTATCGGCTCTAAATCTTTTCTTATTAATATGACGCACATAAGGGGACGGATTAATATGTCCCCCATCAGATTTCAACAGCCGCTCCGCTTTTTTATACTTGCGTGCTTTTCGCCGTATATCATATCCTTTCACTAAAGAATTCAATGCTCTCACCGGCAGGCCCCGTGCAGAACGCCACGCGCAGCGGGTAAACATTGCCCGGGATCGGCTGTTTAAGAATCAGATCAACGTTATCCGGTTCCTCCGTTATCTCATAGCCTGCATTTCTTACTTTTTCAATGCACTCGTCGGGATCGTCTGTATAGAACGCGAAATGGTTGACGCTGCCGTTTCCCACACTTTCCTGACCAGACGCGAATATCTCAAGAATATCGCTTCCGCTAATCGTGAGCATAACGCCTGCGTCTTTGCCTTCTCCCCAGCTGCGCAGAACTTTCATGCCGAGGATTTCAGTATAGAATGCTGTAGTCTTCTTAAAATCCTCTGCGCTGCCGCATTTAATCGATACATGGTGAATACCCGTTATCATTTTTTATACCTCCGTTCAAAAAAATCTCCGGCATCTGTTTTATTACACTGCCGTTTTATTCGTTATTATTTTTATGAAATGCCGCGATTCCGACCGCTCCGCGGACGACTTGAGAAGACAGATTCTCAGCTTAGAATTTCTTTTATCTCATCGAGGCTCTCAGCAAATTTTATTCCATTCTGGCGTTTTTCGGTTGAAAATCCCTCTGCAATCATATGAGCAAGAAGTGATTTCAGGCTGTCATAATATCCGTTGAAGCTGTACAATATGCACGGTACTTCTGTCTGACGCAGAGAAACACGCGACATCACTTCCGATATTTCTTCGAGCGTGCCAGTTCCTCCAGGAAAAGCTATGAAAGCGTCTCCGAGTTCTATCATCTTTGCTCTTCGGCCAGCCATGTCCTCTGTAACGATAAGTTCAGTAATATCTTCATGCTGCCATTCGCGGTCCACAAAAAAGCGCGGCTCCACACCTACGACTCTGCCGCCGGCTGCAAGCACGCTGTCAGCAAGACTGCCCATAAGTCCTGAACGCGATCCCCCATATACGAGCGAATTGCCGCTTCTGCCGATCCAGCATCCGAGTTCTTCCGCCGCTTCGCGGTATATCGGATTTTTTCCTTCATTTGCACCTATATATACTGTTATATTCAATTCAGTATTCCCCCTTATATTCCGCAGTACGGACAGTTTACATCAACTATGGAGACAGACAGAACGTCATTCCGCAGTTCATTTTAATGTTTTGTCACTTTCTCGAACGAACTATGTCTGCGACATTGATCATATGCTTCCATAAAAATATTATATCCTTCATTAGTATAGCAACGCTATTTCCTCTAAAACAGACAGGTTCATGCATCTGCAGATCAATTCTTTCTGTGATTGTTAGTTCTGAATGCGTACCTGCCTCTGACTATTTTATTATTACACGGCCTTCAGCAATTCGTTTCTGCTGTCGTCTTTTCCGTGTATTCTTGTAGTCCTGCCGGCCGTCGTATCTGCGAGTCTGCTGAAAACATCTGCTGTGGCTTCATTTCCGCAAACACCCTCAGCGACGAGAAGAAACGCAAATATTACTGATATTTTTCTGAATTCCAGCTGCTGTAAATTTATCTTCATATTTTGTATTTTGATTATCTCATATTTCTGTTTTCCCGTACCATGCTATTCATATACATGCCTTAAAACTTTATTGTTTCTTTCAGGCGCATCACATTAATAAACAGTGCCTCGTATAACGATGCAGCTTCTGAACTGATGATCCTTCCAAAACGCAAAAACGCCGGCAGGCTTCTCATATGTGATGGCTGCCGCATATGAGACTCCTGCCGACGTTCAAATTATATTTCAGTATTCAAAAAGCTGCCGCTTTGTCTGTCATTATGATTTCACAGCACCCTGTGAAATCTTGTGCGGCACTCACGGCAGATATAATGCTCCGGGTTCTTTATGAGAAGCGACATGCGCTCTCTCTCGAGCCTGTGTCCATTCTCACATTCCACTGCATAGTTCACCTTCGGCGGACGCGCTTTAACTCCTGTATCTTTTTCCGTCTCAGCCGTCCTTATGCGCAGACCTTCCGCAGCATTCAGTGCTGCTGCATATTTTTTCCAGCGCACCGAGTGATTCATGCAGCCGCTGCATGTGTGTATCAGCTCATGGATCATCGTATTAAGCATAGCCTTTCTGTTATCCTCGAGCGCAGCGTTTATATATATGTCAAACCCGCCGTCTGACTTTTTTCTGCACTTCCCCCAGTAAGACCTGACGTTTTTGTATGTCACGGTATCGATTTCCTGTGATATCGGAATTCTGTTCCTCAGGCATATATTCCGCGCCAGCTCATAAATGTCCCGCAGATCTGCATTTTCAAATTTCGTCATTCTGATCCGTTCCCTTCGGTCCTGTCTGCGCTCAGACCGGCATTTACTGTTTTGCCGCTGGAAGAGTTCTGCGGAAAAACGAAGGTATCTGAGTCATAATCACGGACGCGAACACGAGCGCACATCCTGACAGCTCACGCCCGCTCATAGTCTGTCCGAGAAGAATCCAGCCGCCGATGCCCGAAAATACTGATTCCATGCTCATCGCGATCGAAGCGGGCGCCGGATCTGCATATTTCTGACCTATTATCTGAAGCGTATATCCGCCTGCGCTCGAACCGATTCCGCAGTAAAGGAGCGGAATTATGACTGACGCTACATCAGCCCAGTTCACATCGTCTGCAGCGATCGTACCGATCAGAGACAGAATCCCGCACACCAGAAACTGCATACCGGAAACAGTCAGACCATCTATTCTGCTGAAATGGTCTATCAGCATTATCTGTGCGCTGAATCCGAACGCAGCGATCAGCATAAACACGTCCCCGGCATAAATGCCTGAAATTCCGCCTGCCAGGCACAGCATGTACATGCCGATGAGGCAGACGAACGCAGCTGCTACGACGATCGGTTTAGGCTTTTTTGCGGTGAAAAACGAAAACAGTGCAACGATTATTACATACACAGATGTAAGAAAACCCGCGCGTCCCGAGCTTGCGGCCCCTTCCGGATACAGCTCCATGCCGTACTGCTGAAACGTTATTCCGCAGAAAAGCGCGATTCCGCACAATATGCCGGCTGCAAGCACCATGCGGCGCGGCTGGCAGAATATCTTCGGTCCTTCTGACCTGCCGCCGTCAGGAAGAGACGCCTGAAGCGACCCTCTCCTCATGCGTGCAAACTGAATCGCCAGCAGCAGAGCGGCCGCCATAAAACTCCTGATGCAGTTGAATGTAAAAGCTCCTACATGATGATCGATTACTATGTCCTGCGCCGGAAATGACATTCCCCATATGAGCGCAGCAGTCAGCAGTATCATTACACCCTTTGTATTTTTAGACATAAAAACTCTCCTAAGCCCTGTTTTAAGGCTGACGGCTCTCATTACAGCCGCCCGAACCCACAGATTAAATAAGACCGGGAGCTTTCCCGGCCATTTCTCCTTTCAGCTGCACCATTCTATCAGACAGGAACGCTTTTGTCATCAGTTTGTGTGCATGTTGTGCCATATTTTTCCACATAAGCTGTCGGAATGACCTGCAGGAAAACGGCGTGCATTACGTGCGCTCCGCGCACAGTAAAATGTCAGCGGAGCTGACACAGACTGCAGTGATGAATATTTTCCCTTTCAGACGCATTCATATACTACTCCTGCAGCTGAAACCTACAGGTTCGCATAATCGAGGAACAGCAGGCGCTTCTGTTCTTCTGTGTAATTAAAAAGATTGTTGTGCTGCGTTCCTGTGAACACGCACTTCCCGTCTTTAAAGACGAGAAGCTTCATTAGCGGTACCGGATCCCATCTGCCGCCGTCGAGCGGAACGGTCGCAAACAGCAAGGCGCCTCCTTTTCTGCACATGAACAGCTTGTCTTTTGAATTCGTATGTATGTACATGTATTCGCCGTCGTATATCATGAGAATGACTTTATTCCCTGGAGCGATCTCGAGGATTATGCTGTCGATCAGGCGGAATCTCTCTTCCGGCGTCAATGTGCGCCGCAGCCTGTCCTGTGCATCGTTGATTTGCGAAACGATGTATAATAATATACGTTCGCTGTCAGTCTGACCTTTCTGAACATGAACGAAACGATTAAGCGGGCCGCAGTCGAACACTGTGCCGTTGTGCTGAAGCGTCCAGTTCCGTCCGGAGTTATCCTGCTCCGTAAACGGATGTGTGTTTTCATATATCGTCGTTCCCTTTGTCGCCAGCCTGATGTGCGCGAACATGCAGTCCGTAATGATCCTCGCGCGCAGACGCTGCCTAAGGTATTTACTTTTGAACGATGGTTCAGGCTGCTTCTCGGCAGATACTGAATTTCCGTCGAAAAACGCCATGCCCCATCCGTTGGGATGCCTTACTCCGTGAGAAAAAAACTCAGAGAGCAAATCGTTCATTTCTATTTTTTCAGATGAAGATACTCCAAGTAACTCACACATACTGCTGTCTCTCCTGTCTGGTAATTCACAAAATATATTCACAATCTCACGCGCGTTCCGCTGTACAGTAACGCGCTGAATCAGCGTTATTTCTCACATATGTCAACGTGGAAACCGCCTTATGCGGCTGTGCTGCCCCTGTATTCAGACAGCACATATATCACGCAGAGCACATGACTTAGGCTGATATGATTTTTCATCAGTAAAATCTACTGTCTTTTCTGATTGAGCACGAACTCAAGACCGCTTCTGACAAATCCGTCACCGAACATCTCCCGCACCTGATTTGCATATCTCGTTTCAGGGGCGCTGAATTTTGCTTCCTGGAAATCTAGTACTTCTGTAATGTCTCTGCTCTGTGCTGTTTCAATTCCGGCGCAAAAATCCTTCATCTCCGATATTATTTCCTGTGCAGCCTTATTCATGGTACGGCATGTTCCATCCTCAGACTTAATCTTTACCGTATCGAGATCGAAATGAGCCGCATTCTTAAAATTCTGCACTGATTGGATCTGTCCCTTTTCTGAGCAGTCTGTCTTGCGCGGCAGCGATGCGAGATATACCATCAGCAGTCCGGCGAATTCGAGATCCCTCTGATCCACTCCTGCCTCCGCAATCGGGTTGAGGTCGAACATGCGGAGCTCTATGTGATTCACTCCATGCTCTTTAAGACTTTCCAGATTATTCTCTCCGGCCGGTTTTATCCTGACAGGGTAATACAGCTCTGACGGAGCGCGGAGCAGTCCTGAATCCACATATTTCTGGATGCTGTAAGCGTACGCTTCTATGCTCCCGTAATCAAGCACAGGCGGAAACGTGTTCCAGTATCCGAGTTCGCTGCACCTCACAGACGCCATGCCGGTAAAAATATCTCGGTCATATACGCCGTGCTCCATATATGAGCTGTCGAGCACAGGACTCGCAGCTGTGATGGCTGTCAGTATCCATCCATACTGCATCATCTTTTCGGCAAGATCGAGGTAGAGTTCATCTTTGTAATGCTGAAAGCGTCCGCTCTCACAGGCTGATTCAACCGGCTCTCCGGGATGATCAAGCATGAAATTCCTCAGTATCAGCTCATCCGAGAACGAAAAATTCACATGAATGCCGGAAAATGTCATTTTGTAACGCCCGTATTTATCGGAAAGATATTTTCTGTATTCAGTTTTTAAGATCTGCTCTCCATTGAAAACAGCTACCGGTATGTCGTTCTCGTCCGCTATATAAGGAGGATTTGAGAATGGCCACAGATACTCCGGCGGGTCCTGTTCCAGAAGCTTTTCACGTATACGCGTCTTGTGTTTTTGAAGCTCGTTGAGCGCTTCGCCCGCTGAATGGTGAACTCCTGTATTTATCTCAGTCTGGTTCTCGCAGAAATCCCTCACTATATTTTTATCGCCTGGAAATGGATGCTTTGTATGAGCGAACGTACCGTCCGCATGTATTCTCAGGCATTCCATTTCCAATCCGAATTCAGCATCAAACAGATGCGCCTGTATCGTTTTATCTTCTGTATGAAACATCACAGTCTCCCGTATTCCGATATATATTCTTCTGTTGCCTTTCCGTTTTTGAGTCCGATCAACATTTCAGCAGCAGGGCTCATAAGCTTTTCAGCTCTCGGATAAAGCGGTTCAAGATATGTTTCCTCGCCGAAACCGCGCTGTTCAAGACCGTCCTCTGCAATCCCGAGAATTCTCAGGAGCAGCTTTGAGATTTCATCTCTGTCAAATATCTCAGGTATTTTCCTACCCGTAAATATCCGGCGCAGCTCTTCAGCATTGTATCCTTTGTGATAAATCACATGGTCGTCTTTCAGCAGATCCGTCAGTTCTCCCAGGTTTTCAAGAAGTCCCGCATGGAACGCGCCGGCCGCGAATATCTCGCTGACCGGCTGCTCACAGACACTTCTGAATTCTACTGTTCCGCGGAATGTCACATCCTCGAACTTAAATGACCTCAGATCCTCCAGGTCTGTGAGTTCCGGCCGGAAATCAATCTGTTTATATGATATGCCGTCAAAATACTCGCCTTTTATAGAATCCGCCGAAAAATACTCGGTCAGCGGCGTCGGAACGAAGTTTATGTATTTTCCTTCCCTCTGCACGCAATACATGCTCATGCTTCTGATATACGCAATTATTTCATCAGCTGACTCAAACTCAACGCCGAACATGTCCACGTTGTGCGGATTCAGTCCGTGCAGGCTGTTCCGCCAGAAATAGTCTCTGCTGCAGAGGAGATCCGCGCCATCCTCGTTCCAGATCGAATTAGCGAACATAATAGCCTTTAGCGGTTCGAGCCTGTTGAACGTATTGAGTGTCTCAGCAAGATATTCTTCCTCGACATCAAGCTGCACCTGACTCGCACACGAAAACAGGCCGAAATTCGGATGATCGTGAAACGGAACAGAATTTCCGTACTTTTTATATGAAGAAAGATGATGCAGAAGCATGCGGTAGCGTTCCGACTTAACAGGAACATTGTTGTTCACTTTATAGTTTGGATTTATTCCCATGCCGGTCAGCGTATGCCCGTCTTTTTCCAGTTCATACTTAAGAAAACTATAATATTTTCTGAAGCGTGCGTCGACATCGTGAATGTTTTCCTCTGCTCCAAATGACAGCTCGAGCGTGTTGTAGCTGCAGTCAAACGACAATATGTCGCCTGTCAGGTGGTCTGCGGCATTGTAGATATATCCGTCGTCGTCGCGTGATATGCCGGTGAACCCGAACTCAGCGGCGAATAATTCAGCTGCTCTGTGCACGACACTGAAATCGACCGCTTTTTCTGCTGTGTTAACGATAGGCAGTTCGAACTCGAGTCCCGCTTTTTTGCTTCGAGGTCTCCTCGACGGCGCTATGTATCTGTTGTATATTGCTTCATCAAGTTCCGATATTTTCATTTTGTTTTCCTAATATTTCCATGCCGGAGTTCATGTTGCATTTTCAGTATTTTCAATTCCGATATTAGCAGTTATCATAACACCCGGACTCACACATGGCAATAATCGGAATCCATTTTGAACAATACTTAAATATATGTATTAAAAATAAGCAGTTATAGCTGTTATTTATAACCAGGACGCGTTTTACGTGCGCTCCGCGCACATAATAAAAATTCAATCACTCAAGCTATGCTTTCGGCAAACTGTGAATTTCTTTAATATTCGATTTTCATATCAACCGAAGCTGTCATTCGCCTTGCTTCGGCTGCAAATGCCGCGTAACTGCAGCCGGCTTTTAAAACCGGGCGGAATTACTGCATTACATCCGACAAGCGCGCGCGTTTTACTATATCGTCACGGCGGACCGTGACCGGTGACAATGCCTTTATCCGCTGCAGACACAAAATGCCTTCGCCGGAAAAAGCATTTGACATTGATATGGACTGTGATAAAATCATGGCATAAATCGATGAAGAGAAGAGTAGTTCAGGAACGTGTCCCAGAGAAACCCGCCGGATCAGCTTCAGATTATGAACCTGTCCGTGCTGAAAGCGGGCTGTCGCAGCACTGAACGAAGACCATCTCCGAGAGGCCCCAATCCGGCCCGGTGATTCCGTTATAATCCTTTAAAGAGCGGCTGCGTCACAGCGACGCGGCAATCAGGGTGGAACCGCGCATAATACTTCAGTAACTGCGTCCCTTGCATTGACAAATGTCACTGCAGGGGACTTTTTGTTTTCTGCTTTACTGCGCAAAACTTAAGAAAAGGACTAAAATATGGAAAGAGAAGAATTTTTACAAGTCTACAGACATTCCATGTCTCATATACTTGCCAAGGCCGTTATAGAGATTTTCGGCAAAGAAAACGTACAGTACGCTATCGGACCCCAGATCTCGGACGGATTTTATTATGATTTCATGCTCCCGAGAACACTGACCAACGACGACTACAAGGTCATAGAAGACAAGATGCATGAAATCCTCAAGAGAAAGGAAGTCTGGACGAGAAAAGAAGTCTCAAAAGAAGAAGCTCTCGAGATTTTCAAGGATCAGAAGTACAAGACAGAGCTCATCAACGATCTTCCTGACGGCGAGCTTATAACAACGTACAGCACAGGTGACGATTTCACAGATCTCTGCCGCGGACCTCACGTCAGCAATTCGGCCGAGCTCCTCGGCGTCGCTTTCCAGATTCATTCTGCATCAGGTTCATACTGGAAAGGCGACGAACACAACGATCAGCTCCAGAGAATCTATGTCTACGCTTTTCCTGACAAGAAACAGCTTAAAGAGCACCTGAACATGATACGCGAGGCCATGGAACGCGACCACAAGAAGCTCGGACCTCAGCTCGAAATGTTTATGTTCAACGAGACTGCTCCGGGCATGCCTTACTGGCTGCCAAGAGGATGGAAGACATTCAACGCGCTGCTCGAATTCTGGAGAGGCATACACGAGGAACACGGTTACCAGGAGATCTCAGCGCCTGTCATAAACAACCAGAGAATCTGGAAGCTATCAGGCCACTGGGGCCATTATAAGGAAAACATGTTCATCATTCCGGGCGAAAAAGAAGACGAGAGTGACTATTACGCAGCAAAGCCTATGAACTGTCCTAACGCGATCATGGTATACAAAAATGCACTGCGCTCGTACAGAGAGCTGCCGTTCAGGATCTCACAGGTAGACGTAATCCATAGAAAGGAAAAGTCAGGCGAGCTCAACGGTCTCTTCCGCGTTCAGGAATTCCATCAGGATGACGCTCACATACTGGTCGCTGAAGAACAGATCGCTGATGAGATCGGCGATATCATGGATATCGCCGGCGAAATCTACGGAACATTCGGACTTTCATACAGAGCTGAGCTCTCCACGAGACCTGACGACTACATGGGCGACATCGAGGTCTGGAACAAAGCTGAGGCCGACCTTAAAGCGATACTCGACAACAAGTACGGTGAGGGAAATTACGAAATCAACGAGGGCGACGGCGCATTCTACGGTCCTAAGATTGACCTCAAGATGAAGGACGCTCTCGGCCGTGAGTGGCAGATGGGAACCATACAGCTTGATTTCCAGCTCCCGCTCAATTTCGAGATGAAATACGCGGCCCAGGACGGTACAGTTAAGCAGCCTGTAATGATCCACCGCGCGATATTTGGCTCGCTCGAACGCTTTATCGGCATACTGATCGAAAACTACAAAGGCGCTATGCCGTTCTGGCTCTCACCGTACCAGGCAGGCGTAGTTCCAATCCGCGAAGAGCACAACGAATACGCGAAGGAAGTCGTAAATGCGCTCAGAAAAGCCGGCATACGCGTCGAAGCCGACTACTCAGAAAAGAATATGAACGCGAAAATCAAGACGTTCCGCACATTCAAGGATCCTTATATCATAGTTGTCGGCGATAAAGAGGCTGAGAACCGCACGGTTTCAATAACTGTCCGCGGCGAAAAGCAGCAGCTGCACGGCGTGTCTCTTGAAAAGCTCGTTGAAATGTGCCAGGCTATGAACGAATCTCACAGCAATGATCTGATAAAGGAAGTCTGATTCCGATATTCAGTGGCAAAAGAGGCAGCATTGCTTCCTGGAGATAGCGTGTCGAGCTTTTTCTGTAAACAAATGTCTTTCGTGAGAAATATGCGTATATTCCGAAAGCGATAAAAAACAGGGCCTATATTCATGCCTGAATATAACAGATGGGCGGTTTCCCGCGAAACCGCCTATCTTTATGCCTGTATTTCATTTCATGTAAACCGTAAAGATTTTGCATAAAATTCTTTTTGTCACTTATCGCTGACGGCAGCCGATGCCATGCATACACCACAATCCACATCTAATCCTTTCAGTCATCCTCTATCCTTCGGAAGCTGTATTTTTATCATTATACATATAAGCACTATTGCGTCAGACGAATCCGGTTTCTCAATGTACATACAGCTTTTTCCTCCATGTCATCAGATCATCCCATTCCAATGTTTTGCCGCCGCTGTCGAAGCCTTATCAGGAATTCTGATAAATGCTTATTCGCACAAACAGGATCACCGCATCTCACGATTTTATTTTCAACATGATATTTCTAACTGCTGCATATATAAGATAGCCAATCAATCCTCCGGCAGTATTAGTGATGACATCTGTAATATCAGTGGCTCTAAATGTTATTGAGAAAAGCTGTAAAAATTCAATGCATATGGAAAAAGACATTGTAAGCAATACCGTTTTTATAAGATTTATATTTTTATTTGCAACAGGCAATAAAAATCCAAAAGGAATCGTCATAATGACATTAAGAATGATCTGACGTATAAAATTTCCTCTTCTATTAATTACATCTACAAACGGAATTAAATTGACTGCATAACCATATGTATGATCAAATAAATTTGGAATACTGCAGATAATCGGCATCAAAGTAAAATAAAGAACAAACGATATATAAACATATATCGTCGTATTGAGAAATAAAGTCTTTAAGCCCTTACGATGCCATTTTCTAAAAAATATGAATACATATATAATGACCAGCGCAGTGTTAGAGTCGGGAGAAATTAACCACTTAGAGTCAGGCGAAATTAACCAATAAAAGTCAAAAGAAAAAAGCCATTACCTAAATCA
>CADBRA010000092.1 GCA_902796965.1 uncultured Eubacteriales bacterium
TATGTCAACAGAAAGAAGGAAAATATTTATTTTATTTCAAGTTTTTGTATTGTTGGTCTTGCCTTAACGAAAAGGACACCGCCTGCATGCGATGCCCTTTCTGGAGGTTGCTTATTGGTACTGATCGTGATTACCATCTGCAGAGGCTCCGTTGTCGGCCGAAGCTTCTGCAGTTCCATAGGTATTAATACTTGATTAGGGCAAAGATGCCGGGACAGTGCAGTTGTCCGAGATATGTGATCTATCTCCCGCATCTTTATCCGATACCATAATATCACACACTAGGCGCTCATTTTGTAGCATCCTCAGTCAGCATGGTAGCAAAGGCCTGTAGTGCTCTTCCATGAAGCCGCCGTAAATGCTGAGTACTGTAATGAAGAACCAGTGACGTTTGCTCCCACGTCATTGCGTCTATATAGTAGCAGTGTAATAAGGCAACATACCTGGAATCTTCCAGATTAAAAATTTTATGCTCTACCTGCCTAATTTCCCGCTTAGCCTTAATAATTTCCTGATTCAGGTCATCGACGTCAATCAGATATTGCGACATCAAGTCATGCTCTGATGTGCTACGAATTCCGGTCGGATCCATGTGAGGTGTCGTTTTCGTCGCTCGCACCCATGCGGCATCCCTTGACTGCTCGAGGGTCTTTATTTTAAGTTTCATGCTGCGTATCTCCCGAAGACGCCATTTTACTTCCTGCACTGTCATCGTCTGCCCTCCATAACCTTGCAACTACCTCTCAAAACCTTTGTAAATGTATTTTAACTAAACCACGTACTTCCTGTGTGCCTCTTCCAGTTCACTGTCCGAAATATCCAGATAGATTTGTGTCGTTTCTATGCTTTCATGCCCCAGAATTTTTGACACCAGCATGACGGGCATTCCCTGTCGCAGTGCCATTGTTGCACCTGTTCTGCGGAAACGATGTGGGTGCACGTTCTCAACGCCGGCGCGCTTTCCAATCTTCCGGCAGATTCCTTCTATCGTTGAATCATTTGTATGCGCATCCGCAGATACGAGTTCCGGATTTAAATACCATTGTCCACCCGCTTTCCTCATCAGGTCATCAGAGTCGGTAGCTATATTCATACGGCTCTTAGGAAAAAGAAATGGATTTGTGTCGTTCCGTTCTTCCATATATGACTGTATAGCCATTTGAGCGCGCGCGTTAAGGTATACATCTCTGTATTTATCTCCTTTTCCGTGTACCGTACATTTCCCATCATGTATATCTGACGTTTTAATTCCAATCAATTCCGATACCCTGCACCATGTGGATATAAGGATCTCTATGATTGCACGCTCTCTGTTTGTCTTGCAGGCATTTCTGATCAGCTCAAGCTCCATTAAAGAAAAAGCCTTCTTTTTGTTCCTGGTTACTTTAATCCGTTCTACTTTCGCCATGGGATTTTTCAAAAGTATCTCTTCCTTCTGAAGCCACGTATAAAAAGACGACAGGTTGCGCCGCTCGTTATTGGCCGTAGTTTTTGACACTTCATCTTTTACAACCCGCTTTGCGAGATAAAAGCGAATATCATCTGCCGTCACTTCGTTAAATGGCTTCTCTACAAAACTGAAAAATGCAACAATGGTTTGCCTGTAAAACAGGATTGTCCTTTTGCTGCATCCCTTTGCCAGCTTTGACTCGAGAAAGCTGAGTAAAACTCTTTCGTTTATGTTGCCTCTATATGGCTCGATCGCGTTCTCTGATTTGCTGATTGTGTAATCATGCAGTAAAACCTGTATCTGCATCTGGACTTTTTGCAGATCATCTTCTGAAATGTAAGGGTGCACGATCATAATCAATTTGTTAAAGAAATCTTCCGACATTTTCCTCACCCATCATTCCATAAAATCAAATAGACTTATTTGTTCGGGGTTTGTGTTTTCTTTACTTCCTTCCGGCTTTTCTTCCGGAGGTACTGAATTATTTTGCTTAACCTCAACCGGTTCCGGTCTCATTTGAAGCTCTGCCTCTTCGTTGCTTGCCTTCCCATCTTGCTTTTCCCTGTGAGCCCCTTTGCCGAGCATATGGAACAGTCTACGGTGTGTCCAAATGTCGTTCCACCACATCGGTGTATAGTAAAACTCTTGTCCGTCCTTTTCACGTGGAAATAAAACGGAACCTGTGATCGGATTTGTCAGTGTGTTCGTAACGGCCACATATCCGGCACATCCCAAAAGGGACAGCTGGATATAGCACATCTGTGCGGCGATCCGGTCGATGTCGTTTGCCACGAAGGCGACATGCTGCTGCCATCTGATCCCCGCACGTGACAGAACCGCTACCGCGCCGATCAGCGTGGAGCCCGCTCCACATGACGAATCGTTTACAGATATCCAGCCTTTTTCTTCAATCTGCCTTCTTACTTTATCCGGGTCTATAGATGCCTGCGCCATCATCTGACTGACGGTAAAAGGGGTGAAAAACTGCCCGTGCCAGTTGCTGCCCAGCTCCAGCTCCATAAACATGCGCCCTAAAAAGTCTTGCTCTGAGTCCTTGTCAAGCGCCATCGTCAGAGCCGCAAAAATCTGCGATGGCACTTCAACGCCTCCCAGATGCTCTATACAGCTTTCATATTCTTCTTCCCGGCTTGCGATTCGGCCTTTGTCCGGATCCAGGTTACCGACATTCGCAATTGTGCAGCTGAATGCTCCCATGAGGTCCGTCCACACCTGCCACGAGCTTCTGGTATCGCACAGGCTTTTAAACAGTTTTATAAATTCTTTCTCCGCATCAATAAATGCAGCTCTTTTTTCGATTTCCTTTGCCATAGCGTTGTATTCGACAAGCTCAAGATCGGTCATTCAGCTCACCACCGCAAGCCGCATAGCCGGCAATGTCTATCCAGTTATCCGGATGAGGTTCTTCGGGATTGATACGTGCAACCTTAAGCAAGACCATCATTGCGGCTACATCGACTGAATCGAGAACATCAGTTAACAGTCCCTGACGAATGAGATATGCCGTCCACATCTGTGCTATACATTTAAAACTATCTTCCGGCCTTCCATAAGTCTCGTCGCGGTCTCCGAGGACTGCGGTAGCTGCGTGCTCTAATATTTCTTTTCTCGTCACTTTTCAATTCTCCCCTAGTATGTTGTGAGTAATACCCCTAAAGCATATGCCAATTTCTTGAAACTGAGTTTTTCCGCGATAATATATCTTTCTTCTCCAATCGCAGCATCTCAACCCTGATATGTCATGCAAACACTCATTGCATAACATAATTTCCCGTCCACAATTTTTACAGATAACTTTGTAACCATTCTTTTCCACTTCATAGCCTGGATACACGTTTTCAGTTTCGCAATGTGGACACATTTCTACAACTTCATTCATTTTCCAGTGCTCCCAAATCCTGACTCATTTCTGCCATATGCTGATTCATCCAGTTCGTCTACCTCTTCAAGATCGAAAAGACCGCAAGGAATTAACACCATCTGCACAACTTTATCACCCTTTTCAAAGGTGTAAGGCTCATCACCGTTGTTTATCATGCGAACCTTAATTGTTCCCCTGAATCCGCTGTCTATAACTCCACCGGCGCATACAACACCACTCTTAACCATCAAGCCTGACTTGCTTTCCATCTTTCCGAAATAGCCAATAGGGATTTGTGCTGCGACTTTCAGGTCAACAACTTTTGCTCCGCCGTTTGGTGCTAAAGTAAAGGCTTCCGGAGTTCTGAAATCAATTCCTCCATCATCAAAATGCGCTCTCGTTGGTAAATAGCCGCCGTCATATACTTTGAATTTCATTTATACTCACTCTCCTATTTCAGAATTTGCGAACCACGGGTCGTCAGGATTGTAATCCTCTTCAAGCCATTCTTTTAATTCAGCATAGTTTTTAATTTCTTCTCCGCCGTGCTGTAAAAAACTTGTGATCGTATTTATGTCGTACCACCATATAAATGACGCCAGTTCTTCGTTTGTCATGCTCCTGATCTTGTCGCCTAATGACATTATTTTTCCTTCCTTCATTTGTCTTCTCCCATATCTTTTGCTATATGCTCCACAATTGTGAAAGCCTCTGCGTATGTCTTCTGCCGCAAAGCCCGTTCATAGTCTCCGGCATCCGCTAAACGCTCGGCGTTAGTTACTGCCTGCTTTTCTAAGTCTCTTAATGTCTCCAAAAATTTATTTTCGTTCACAGTTCCACCTCCCAGTCACATGGTAGACAGATTTTGCAATACTTATCGCACCAGTATATTATGCTGCATTTTTCGCAGCGATAGGTGTTGTCACAGAATTCATGTAACAGTTTGATTGCTTCTCTCAGCTCTTCTTCCTGCTGTGTATTCGTACAAAGATTGATTAGGTCGCGCACCCACTGCTTATACTCCCTCAGTGCCGCAGATTCATCATCGTGAAAAAGCGCATCAAGCCGATCAAGTTTCTGTGTCAGTTTCTGTTTATTAATTGACTCTTTCATGTGTTACTCCTGTTCACTCGTACATCTCAAGCCAGTCCGAAAGCCGCATTGTTACAAGCCAATCTTGGCGATTCTTTCTGTGCATAACAACAGGTGTCTCGCCTTCCCTGCTGTCTCTCTCTGACTGCTCCATGGCAGCGTAGAGATCAAGCCGCTCAACCCGCTTGCATTCGATATGAATTCCGGGCAAGCCGACAACATCAGCATCGCCATTCGCACCGCAGAACTGCTGACCTCTGCGCGTGTCGTATCCGTGCTCTTTCAGAATATTAGCAAGCTCACGCTCGCCGGCTGCTCCTTTTTCTCTACTATTCATCTCACTCACTCATTCGGCAACTTTGGAAGTGGCATCCAGTATATTACATCTTCTATTGGAAACCACTGATCTGCAATCGACTCAACAAACTGACCTTTTGTCTTGTCAAACAGGCAATCACAGACTGCCAGTCTGTAATCTAATCGAATTGCGACAAGAAAATAATCTGTCTCATCAGGCAAACATTCCTCTGCTTTTTTCCATTCACTCAATATTCGTCACTCCTTTGGATAGCGTTTTGTAAAAACGCGTTTTTTATTTTTTCTGCAGGTTTCAATTACATATTCCGGGTCAACACGTCCAAGCGTGAGGAACTGAAACCATGTGCCGCGAAACCATTTTTCCTTTGCCCGAATGTCACCTTTGGCATTTAATTTCAGCGCATATCGGTAGTCACGCTCTGCTTCAGCACATATCGCATTAGCAAGGTATATCCACGGAGTATAATCTGTGTCAGTGTCATCGTAATAATTCATACTGTGACTCTGTCTCGCCGCCTGATATAACCCTCTGCTCAATTATCTACTCCTTCCATATAAGGACCCCTAAGCACGTTCAGATAATCAATGCGGAGTATAATCATACGGTCTTCAAGCGCATCGACGTACTGGTACAAAGCATCTCTCTGCTCTTCAAGCGCACGCTCATATCGGTCAAGATCTTTTTCGCTAACAACTGCCGGAAACAGCTCTCTTGAAGCACCTACCAGCGCGCTCGAGTCGTTCAGTCTGCGTAAAAAGTAATCGAGTTTTTCAAAGCGGATTTTAGCCTGCCAGTATTCACCAATCAGCCGGTCTCTGTAGTCGGCCGAGTTCATATAATAAATTGTCGATTCTAAATCCGGTAACATTTTGTTTCTACTCATTTGCTTGCTCCTTTATTCGTTCGTCTGAGATTTCTCCAGTCTCACTATTCACACACAAACTTTCTATATCTATCTGCCCGGGAATTTGGCCGTCATACTCTTCGATGTGTATCTTTCCTTCCATATTGCGATCCATAATTAAATTCGTGACCGTCGGTTCTGTATCTGCCAGTTTGGTTTTAATGTCTATAATAATTCCTGCCATGCTTCTTGTTTTGTTTGGCACAAACTTCATAGTTATGGTAATTGACCGTTTCTCCTCCGCATCTGTATTAGTGTCTCTGATATTTTCTGCCACTTTAAGCAGCGTTTTGTTTAGCTTGTCAGCAAACTCCCCGTTCGCAAATGTGTTCAAATTTATCATCAGATTTTCTCCTTATGTTCTTACATCAACTCAAAACGGCAGATCGTCCTCGATCACTTCCTGAAATCCATCCGGAATGTCTGGATCCGTCGGGGGCTGAGTACGAGGCTGCTGATTCTGATAACTGCTTTCCTGCTGATCTGCGCCGCGGCCGCTCCCGAGAAACTCGACGCGCGAAGCAACGACATCTGTCGTGTATACGGTCTTTCCGTCCCTGTCCTGGTATGATCCCGTCTGAATTCTTCCTGAAATCGCAACCTGCCTTCCTTTTGTGATATAGCTGGCGCAGTTTTCCGCCTGTTTTCCCCAGACAGTTATCCTGATGAAATCCGCACTCGGCTGATTATTCTGGTCATTTCTCCTGTGATCCCGATCCACAGCCAGAGTGAATGTACAGACTGCCGTATTATTCTGCGTATACCGCAGTTCCGGGTCTTTTGTCAGCCGTCCAATCAGTACAACTTCATTCATTCTCTTCCTCTCTTTCTGTTTCTTCTGACAGATAGTTCTTTCCGAATACCTTCATCCACATTTCGTGATTATAGCGATGCTCAAATGCTTCCTGTGCTTTCACTTTCAGCTCCTCTGCATGGTCGCCATGATCGTGAAGCTTCATGTGACAGTCAGGGCAAAGATGTACCGTAAGATGATATTTATCTGCATTGCTCCTGTTGCTGCCGTACAGGCAGTGATGCGTGTGAAGACCTGCGTACATATGCCGTCCGCAAATGTAACAGTATTCATCGCTGTCCCTCGGAATGATACTTTTATTGTTCTTCTTCATCACAATCCTTTCTGTCAGCTGTTCCAGTATCCAAGCCAGTCAAAATCGAGCATGAGCTGACCTTCAACTTCATACTTTCTCGGGTCGTACCTCTTTTCCTTATACTTTTGCTTCTTTCCGCCGCGCCACATCTTAAGACGTGGTTCACGGCTGTCTGAAAGCAGCATATATTCCATGCAGGCAATATGCGTCACGGGATTAACTCCGCGATACACACTATCCTGCAGTATGTGATATCCCTTTATCGCTTTCGGATCTCCGAGTGCCTCGCTAAGCCGGACGTCTTCCACTTTCCTTATCGGTGATGTCACCGTTCTGGAACATGAATACCGCTGCTTTGAAAAAGCGCCCGGCTGACGGAATGTCTTATCCGTTTCTTTAATCAAATATGATGCGAGCTGTCTGTAGTCTCCTGTATCGTCCAGGTGAACGATATAAGCCCGGCCGGCAGTCCACAGCTTTGCGAGTTCTGCTGCGTCCATCCTGCTGATAATCATGTGATGGTGTATTCTCTTATTGCTGTACTCTGTGACCATGATCCACTTGAGAATGCGATCCTTATTTTTGAAATGCCTTCTCAGTCTCCGTAAAAAGTTTCTCTGCTCTCTCTGCGCTTTCTCTATAGTTGGAGCTTCTCCTTTGTATGTCAGAGTAACGTGCATGTCCCCCGGCACAAAGTTGTGATGTAACTTCATAGTCAGCTCTCGTTCTGCATTTCGGCGGTTGATCTTCATTACAGCCTGACGTGTAGGTTTTTGTTTTTTCTCTCGTTTTTCTCCCGGAATCTTTTCAGGTGCCCAGTAATAACGCCGGCTGATAAGCATTCCTGCTACGATCGTCTCTCTCTTTATCATGGTCTTTACGTGGTTCTTAGATTAATATCTTTATCGAGGATCAAGAGGGGAATTTCACCCCTCAAAATTTTTCGATGTGATATAATCGTTTTGAAGATTGTTGATCGGCAGCTGCTGTCCGTGAAACGGCTGCCGCTCTTTACCAGGGAATTTGACCGCTGCGAAATGCAGCGGTCAAATTCATTTATCGATCTCTGATCTTTCCTCTGCGGATTACATTTCTCATTTCCTGTGCCTGTCTGCGTATGGGCAAGTCGCGAAGTGCGATACGTAGCCCCATACGGTGGAAGACGGATCAGGCTCAGCGCTAATTACACGGCCGTCGGGAGTCACGAGCTTCAGGAGTCCATTTGTTTTAGGTGTATAGTAAATGCGTTCGCTGTCCACTGGCATACTTTTACCTGTCTGCGTCTTTATCCAGATGATCTCCGCTCCACATGATCTGCATCTGCTTACTTTCATGAATTCTTTTTCACCTCTTCCGGCATCTCCGGTAATCTCATCCAATAGGAAACTTCATCGTTCAGGTCGTACCAGCCTCCACGGAATACACTGCCTCTTAATCCAAACGTACGCGTCTTTCTGCTGAAATACGCTATTCCTATGCGATCAGCATCAGAAGCATGCCATCCCTTAGGGGTCCATATCACAAGATACTGGCCTGCACGCTCCGGAAGTTTCGATGCTTTTATCCAGTTTGCTTTAATGTCAAAATGTTTCATATAAAATGCCTCACACTCTCCGCATCTCTGCGATTCTGTCAGCTATGTCGGATATCAGATACCGCTTTTCACGGCCTGATGGCAGGAAATCCACGCCCGACATCAGATCTCGAGTTTTGTCTGCTCCCATTCCAAGAGCACGACCAATCTCAGATAGTGAAAGAAAGTCTTTTTTGTATCTGAGCATCAGCTGACGCTTAATTTCTGTTGATGTCATGATTCGCTCATCTCCTCTGCAGCTTTCTTTGCTTCTTCATCTGTTCGCTTCCTTTATCGACTCCCAAGACTCTGCAGCCTTGCGCATCTGCTCTGACTCTCTGCGCCTCTCAATCAGTTCATCTCGGCTGTCGTACTTTTTATACGCAGCCTTTTTCTTCGGCTCCCAGAGAAGCGCGAGACTCGTGACGATGCTGCCTGTTACCATCAAAATCGTAGCTGGCAGCAGATCCATGCTCTCAGCATCGACGCTGCCGACACCGCCGATCGCTACTATGAAGCCAGCGATCGCGGCGATGTGCCTGATAATCTTTTTCATATCACTTTTCCTTCCCTAAAGTCACTGACAGACCCAGAGCCTTGAGTGCCTTGTCTGCCATGTTGATGCTGATGCCATGCTGAGTTGGTCCGTCAATTTTTCCAAAGTCTCTTATAGTAATGTGTTTATCAGGTAAGTTAATACCGTGGCTATGGGCACTGCTATGATCAAGTCCAAAA